>DATLWF010000141.1:0-8708 GCA_035576605.1 Blastocatellia bacterium
CATTCGGTGTGCCTGAGGCGTGGCAACTATTGTCAGGTCGAAGCTATAGGTATGTTTGCCGTCGGTCTTGACGAACATGTTGCTGGCGCCTCGCGACGCGACGGGCTTAACAAAGACTTCGTTGCCGGGGCGCTCATTCGTACCGCTGCGTTGGACGACGAACGTTCCCTTTCCGGTGCCGGGGTCGTACAGATCCCCGCATATGATCTCCTGCACCGCCTCGGTGAATCGGATCATCGTCGTGATTCCCTGAGCAGTCCTGATCTCGCCGATGCGATCAGTGCCTAAGGCAAGCGTCGCTACGGGCGACTGAGCAAGCGCACTCTGAGCCGCGAACGAAATACACAGAATTACCAAAGATGCGACGACTTTCAATCTCGCCTCCTAAGCTTGAAACGCAGGAAAGGACAAGCTCGCAGTCAGGTATTGTTACAAAGAAAGCGCGAGCGAATCAAGGCTAAAGTTGAGCGTGGAGTTTATCGACGAGGGGGTGGAAGACGTGAGGATGGATCAGTCTTACGGCGATTGCTGTTGTTCGAAACCTGCACTCGGGGCGGGAAGGCTGAGCTTTTCGATCACATACAGCGCGAGCAAAGTTGTTATCAGGAGGGTAACCAACACGCTGATGATCGTCCGCAGCGTATGACTCTGCTTCGATGACTCGACCCTTCGGAGCCAGCCCCGCCAGCCGCACTCGCGGCATCGGTAGGTCTTATGCGAGGTCAGTGTTTTTACAAGCTTCTCCCTGAAGCCCCTCGTGTGTGACCTGTGCGTGTGTCCTCCGCATTGGGGGCAGAGCATACCAGCCAAGGGTTTCTCTCCTCTCGTGCCAGGCAAGAAAAAGGCCTCGGCGCTGATTATCGCCGAGGCGTTTTTTGATAAACGTTGATAGCCAAACTTCGTCTCTATCGTGTTGGGCTGCTCGGCGGCGCATTATCTCCACCGCCCACCACTATGCCGATGGCGACCGCTGCTCCAACACCAATAAGTGCCAGCAAACCGATCAGACCAGGCCCGACAAACGGACCAGCACCGGCCCTGCGGCCCTCGCACTCGACCTTTATGTCTACGCCACCCGTGGCAGTTACGTCCACGCCGCCATCATACTTTGCCTTTTTGCCGGCGGTGAGCGTTTCTACTTTCGGCGACTTCACTTCAGCGGTTCCGCGCCTAACCTCGACCTCTGTCCTCGAGCAATTCGTTCTGATCTCGAGTGAGCCTGCCACACACGTCAGCGTGGCCGTGGTGTTGTCCCCGATCTCGACTCGACCCACCGCGCCCAGATCTACAATCGCTTTACCGTTTGAGCCGGTGGCGATGACGCTTCCGGTCATCACTGTCGCGCCTGTTTGCGCCGCGTTGCCGTTGATCGTGACCTGGCCAGCTTTCACCGTAAGGGTTCCCGTGCAGTCCTGCGCAAGCACCGGGTCGACCACGGCTTTTGTGACCTCAGTCGCAGCAAAGGAACTGAGAGTAAAAACCGTGGCGACCGCCATCGCGAGTGCGATGCTGATCGTCGCTCGCAGGTAACTAGTCCGCAATTTCATATGTCCTCCATTACGCGGGAAAGCCTTAAACCGTGCGTATGCGGTTCCGGGAGTCCCAGAATATGAAATCGATACACAAAAGTCAACAGCTTTCTGGCTTTCCAGTGTGTTTGAGATCGCTAACCTCGCCGGTATTCCGGCAGTTCCTTCAAGGAAATGCCGGACAGCGGCGGGTTTCTCCGGTCCTTATCGGACAGGAGCGGGGCCTGTACACCCCAAGTGATCCCGATTTCCGGATCGTTCCATAATACGCCTCGCTCATATTCGGGATGGTAAAAGTCGCTGCACTTGTAAAGGAATTCGGCGGTCTCGCTCAAAACCAGATAGCCGTGCGCGAACCCTGCCGGCACGTACATCTCGCGCTTGTTCTGCGCGGAAAGTATCCCGCTCTCCCATTTGCCGAAATGGGGAGAGCCGTGTCTGACATCAACCACCACATCAAGCACTTCGCCTTGAATCACACGGCAAAGCTTGGCCTGAGGGTGCCTAACCTGATAGTGCAAACCGCGCAGAGTGTGCCTGACGGATTTGGCGTGATTGTCCTGAACGAATCGGTCCCTGATTCCGAGCTCAGCAAACTTTGTCTCGTGATAGCTCTCGAAGAAGAACCCGCGGTCATCCTCGAACACTGACGGCTCGATCAAACAGACGCCTGGAAGCGAGGTCTCAATACGTTTCATTTCGTTGTCAAAGGCCGCTCTCTCTCTATTCGCCGGCCACCCGCGCGCGTCCGGACGAAGACTCCTTGATTAGCTCGTGTGCCCAGTCGTTGCGGCGTGGTATCAGTCGCGAGGCCCCTTCATCGCCCAGGAACTTGACGTTGCTGTGCTTCGCGTCGCGGTAGTCTCTCACTTGGCCTGCTTCGATGGCGTCGATGACCTGCTTCACCCCTTGCTCGATAGTCCATCGCGGCGCGAACCCGAGCGTCTTCACCAGTTTTCCGAAGCTGACCTTGTAGTCGCGCGGGTCGGTGTCTGATCCCTCGCTGACGAGTTCCGCGCCGGGCACCAGCCGCGCGACGATCTCGCCCGCTTGCTGAATTGTGCAGTTCTGCTCATCCGAACCAACGTTGAAGATCTGATTACCCACAAGAGATAGCGGCGCCTCGAGGGTCCTCAGCGCAGCTTCTGCGGCGTCATCCACGTGAACAAAAGGCCGCCATTGATCGCCGCCGAAGATGGTGATGCGCCCCTCGACCAGGGCCTTCGCGGTCAGCAGGTTGATGACCAGGTCGAAGCGTGTGCGACCCGACAAACCATAAATCGTTCCAAACCTCAACGATGTCGGTCCGAAGCCAGAGCCGGCCATGCTCGTCAACACCCGCTCGGAGGCGATCTTGCTGCGAGCGTAAATCGAAACAGGATGCAAGGCGGACCGCTCATCGAGCGTCGCCGGATTCGCGCCATACACCGAACAGGTGCTGGCGAAAATGAACCGGCTGACGTTGCTGCCCTTCGCGACTTCGGCAATCATACGCGTGGCCATCAGGTTGACTTCGATCGTCAGCTCTTCATCCAATGCGCACGCCGGGTCGCCTACGATTGCCCCGAGATGTATGACCGCATCCACGTTGCGCATCGCCTCGACGACCTTGTCGACCTGGCGGAAGTCGGCCTGCATTATTTCGAGATTGGGATGGTCGATTACCTCCGCTATGGGCTCGGTACCGTAGATCAACAGGTCGAGCAGTCTAACGTGGTAACCCTTCGCCAGCAGCTTGGGCAGAAGAGCTGACCCGATGTAGCCCGCGCCGCCAATCACCAGCACCCTGCCCACGGCAAGAGGCGTGGGCCTCTCGAGATGGATTTCAGAACGCACGACGTTCGACCAGAGCAACGCCCACACGCGCGAGAGCACCAGGACGACGACGCTCAAAGCCCACGCCAACACCAAGGCCCCGCGAGGCATATCGAGCGCGCCACCAAGAAAGTACGCGATGAACCCGAACAGCAGATACCCGAGACTAACCGCCTGGGTGACAACCAGCGCCTTGTAACGGCCCTGATATGCGCGACCGCGAGTGTAGAACCCACTGAAGGCAAACACGAGCAAACATACGCCGGTCAGCAGCCAGGCAATATGAAAATAATTGCTTACCAGAGCCCAGAAGAGATCGTTGTAGGTGACATCGGTGATAGCGGGTTCGAAGGCTACAAGGTAAAGAAACCTCAGAACGAGCGCCGTCAGCGCGCTTGCGTTGACCAGCAAAACGTCGGCTACGACGCGGACGAGAACTTGTTGTGTCAGACGGAGAGTGCGGAGAGTGGACATCTGTCGCTTCCTCGTTCCAGGTCAGACTCTCGATGCTAGACTGCGGAGGCTGTCGTCGATCGTTCGAGAACCGCTACTACGTCACTCGCGAACTCATGAATGCGCGCGACCGCCCGGCAAATGTCCAACACCGTTCCGTCGGTCATTTCCGACCACATCGGCAAGCTGAGGCTGCGGGCCGCAAGGAGGTCTGTATTATGCAAGGTCTCCCCATTCGACGCAAACTGCGCATAGGCGGTCTGCCGATGAACCGGGGGATTGTAGTACATGCGGGTGTCGACGTTTTCGCTTTCCAACGCTCTCGCCAGATCGTCGCGGCCCAGGCCGAATGCTTCAGCCTCAACAGTGACGGAAAAGTCTTTGTAGGAATTCCGATTGCCCTCAAGCGCCTGCTGAAACCCGATGCCCGGAAAGACGCCGAGCGCTTCGCGATAAAGTGAAGCTATCTCGTTGCGGCGGCGGGCAGCGTTTTCGAGCCTGCGCAGGCTATGCACTCCCATCAGCGCGTTGAACTCGGGCAAGCGAGCATTGATGCCCGGGAACGCGCTGTCGTAGCCGCCGCTGTTGCCGTACTCGCGGCCAATGCGCACGCGCGCGGCAAGCTCATCGTCATTCGTGGCCACGATCCCGCCTTCGCCTGCGATAACCAGCTTGGTCGGACTGAGGCTGAACACATGGGCGTCACCCTGCGCGCCGACCGGCTTTCCATTGTGCAGCGCGCCGAAGCCATGCGCGGCATCGTAGATCAGCCTCAAGCCTTTGCGATCGGCCAGCGACTCGAGAGCGTCCATGTCGGCAGGATTACCAAAGTTGTGAACCGCGACTATTGCCGACGTACCGGGCGTGATCGCCGCCTCGGCTGCGGCAGGGTCAAGGTTCGTCGTATGGAAATCCACATCGGCAAACACCGGTTTCAGTCCTGCCCACACGAGGGCGCTCGCGGTAGCCATGAAAGTAAAGCTCGGAATGACGACTTCACCGGTCAGTCCCAGGCACTTGTGGGTCAGCATCAATCCGGTAGTGCAGCTCGACACGGCTACTGCATGCGTGACTCCAAGATGCGCAGCAACAGCCTGTTCGAACTCGAGAAGGTGCCGGCCTTTGGTGACCATGCCGGTACTAAGCAGCTCCTCCGCATCCGACGCCAGATCAGCGAACGAGGGCAGGGCGGGACGCACTATTGGGACTTTGGTCGTGAAGATCGGTGCGTTGCCGAGTATGGCAGGTTTGTTACTCATCAGCTCCTTCTCGGGTCTTAACAATCCTCGCAGGGACGCCGACAGCGGTAACGCGAGCAGGGACATCCCGAGTTACCACTGCTCCGGCCCCGATGATCGACCACGCTCCGATCGATCTCCCTTGAATTACGTTCGCGCCCATGCCGATGTAACACCCTTCTCCGATTGTCACGTTTCCGGCTAGTTGAGCGCCGGGATTGATATTGCTGTAGCGACCGACTGTAACGTCATGGCTAACCACTACGCCAACATTGAGAACACAATAACTATCAACCAGAGCGCCCGTGTTAATAATTACGTTTGGGAAAACCGTCACTCCCTCGCCGAGCCGCACGAATGATGAAATATGTGATAGCGGAGAGATCGCGCTTACAAAGCTCAAGCCAATTGCTCTAGCCCGCTCAACTAAGCGCCGACAAACCTGCGGCGAGCCGACGGCGCAAACCACACCCACATCCTTATGGTCCGCTCCTTCGAGCCATGACCAATCGCCCAAGACCGGCAACCCGTCCAGGGTTCGGCCGTGCAAATCGCGATTGTCATCGACGAAACCCAGCGCTTCAATTTCCCCATCCGTCCGAGCCTGATGCCGGAGGATATCCGCAACTTCTCTACCGTGACCGCCAGCGCCGATGATCACGACTCGTTTCATACCAATCAGGCCCCTTTGCGCACACTGCCTTTGAACTCCTGCGCCGTCGCGTGCCCCGGCTGGTTTATACCCTCTCGTCTGATGAGGTTCATTGTTGTCAGAGCGATGATCTTCATATCAAGCCAGAATGATTGATGATCTACATACCACACGTCGAGGGCAAACTTCTGCTCCCAGGAAAGCGCATTCCGGCCATTCACCTGTGCCCAACCAGTTATGCCCGGCAAAACCTCGTGGCGGCGAAACTGGTTAGGGGTGTAGCGATCGCGGTAGTGCGAGTAGAGCGGGCGTGGTCCGACAAGACTCATTTCACCGATCAGGACGTTCATCAACTCCGGAAGCTCATCGAGACTCGTAGCTCTCAAGAAGCGGCCAATCCCCGTCAGCCGCTCAGCGTCGGGCAGCAACTGCCCGTCGTCGGCACGGGCGTCGGTCATCGTACGAAACTTTCGGATGACGAAAGGCCGGCCGTGAAACCCAAGTCTCTCCTGGGTAAACAACACCGAAGACCCGAAATGAATTCGCACTATGAGTGCGATGATGACAAGGAGCGGCAGCACTACAGGCAAAGCCAAAACGCAGAAGACAATATCCAGGACTCGCTTGACAGCCCATCTATAAATTCCAGAGGTACCATTCATCTTTGCCGGTCTCAATCACCCGTGGGCGGCAAGCCTCTGAAGCAGATCCACAAACTGCTGACTGTGCCTGGCGCGATTGAAGTTCTTTTCTACAAACGATCGCCCGCGCCGGCTCATCTGCTCTCTCTCCTGTTGATGACAAGCCAAAAAGCGCACCGCTTCGGCTAGCGCCTTCGCGTCGCCCGGCGCGGTGTAGATGCCTGCTCCGGCTGTTTCTACCACTTCGCGGATGACGCCGTCGATCGCCAACACAATCGGTCGGCCTGCGGCCATGTAATCAAAGACTTTGTTCGGATAGGTCATCCGAAACATCGGGATGTTCTGCAAGACTGCGACACAGGCATCCGCGCTCGCAAGGAAGCTTCGCATCTCGCGCTTAGGCTGAGCGCCAGCAAACACCATGTTCTCGAGCCTCCTCGCTTCGGTTGCGGTCTGCAGCCGCTCGCGTTCTTTGCCGTCACCTACAATCAAGAAGCATATTCGGGAGTCTGCTTTGAGCTCTTCCGCGGCTTCGAGCAGCAGGTCAAGATGGTTAGCAAGGCCCATGGCGCCGGCATATACAACCACGAATTTGCCGTCGAGTTTCAGTCTCGCACGAACGCCGTTGCCATCCGACGACGGATCGAACATCGCCGGATCTACGCCATTCGGCAGCAGAGTGATCTTGTCCGAAGCGACGCCCTTCCTGACCAGGTAATCAACGTAGGCAGGCGAATTCACCAGGATGTGACTGGCTCGGGCATAAAGAAACTTTTCGAGGCGGCGCGACCCTCGAATCAGAAACGAGTTCTTCAGCAAACCCATGTCTATAACAAACTCCGGCCAGAGGTCGCGCACCTCCAGCAGGAACGGTCGGCGGCGCAAGGCCGAAACTAGCCATGCCGAAACGGCCTGAAAGATGGGCGGCGACGTGCCCATCACAACGTCGACCTTTCCCATTCGCAGCGCCTTGATCAGGGATGAAGCGGCAAAACTGATAAAAGAAAACAACCGGCCCGCGAAGTTGCCGCCAAACGTGAGGGGCGTGAAAGCTCTAACGACCCGGACTCCTTCGATCATCGCATCGGCTTTCGACACCGACGCACCGATTGTGCTTCGTCCGGTGAGGTAGCTGATCTCGCTGGCTATCACGGTGAACTCATGTCCCCGCTCAGCAGCGCCGCGCGCCAGTTCGAAATGACGAGTGCCACCCGGTTCATTTGGCGTCGCGAAGCTTTGATGAATCAGAAGGAAGTGCATCAGGCAATCTCCAACTGATCCTGGACGGCCCCAGCCAAGCTGATCGAGGTCACAAGGGACTCGCGCTTGTTATCCATCTGGAAGGTTATTTTCGCGTGCCATTGATCCGTCTGTAGTTGAAGATTGTCATTGCTCGAAGTGACTCGGCACGGCTCCGGTCCAAACGCCGTCCAAAAGCTAAGGGACCTTCCGCGCGCAGTGAGCGCTAAAGACAGCGCAGGCTGGCGGTAGTTGTAGTACGGAGCACTCCAACCGCGAGGGCTTGCTTCGTCGGCCCGTACAATCGAACACGCACTCTCAGTCGCAGACGAAGCGACCTCAACAGAGTACGACCCAGCCGGTGTCTTGAGCGTGAGTCGTTTATTGCTGTCCGCACAGTCGTAGGCCGCGTCAATCAACAGCCAGTGCAACCGATAGTCATGCTCGGCCGCGCTCGTCACACGATCAAGGACCAACCAATGTTCGCCAACCCGCAAGATCGAGCGGCGATGAAGAGCCGGGATATTCAGCCTCGCATATCCGTCATGTTCGCCTTCCCAGTAGGCAAGATGGCCCGCTGCGGAGCGCTTGTGAGATTGCACGCGACCGGTCGCCCACGGAAGCCACAAGAATCTTCTAACGCGCTCCATCTGGTCGCAGCCGTCCACGCTTACTGTATCGTGATAAGCAGTCTTCGACAGCGGATCGTCCCACGGCTCCGGAGCGTTGTAGCTGAATGTCCCGGCATCGAGTGCGATGTTCTGCCCGCGCCACCATAAATCAACGTGCAGGATGTCGGCTTGCGTGGGCCGATGACGAAACGCACCACAGCGAGTGAAGACAAAGCCATCTTGAGACCGAAGCGTGTAGCACCCACCTTGCTCGGCCCCGAAGTCTGTATGCTCTTTCCTCCCAACCGAGGCGGCCAAAGCATCGGGTCCGAACAACCAGAGCGAGTCCTCGTCCCACGGACCTGATGAGTAACAGCGTGTTCGCGTCGAAAAATATTGCGTTGCCTGTATCACAGGGCGAAAGTCCTGGTAGTCACAATTACTCAAAGGCAAGACCAGCGCGCCATCGTTTTGCCCGTAGTTAGGCACTCGCCCGCTCGCGCCGTCCTGAATCTGGTAGAGAAACTCGC
>DATLWF010000142.1:0-2714 GCA_035576605.1 Blastocatellia bacterium
GCAATTGATCGGTGTAGACCAGGTGACGCTGGCGATGGAGAACATCAAGCAGGCCAGCGTGCTCAACGTCGAGAGCATGAGGCAGGTGGAAATTTCCGCACAGAATCTGAACGAACTCGGACAGAAGCTGACGCAGATGATTGGGCAGTATACGGTTTAAGGGAAGAGATACGAATGGGCAAGGATAACAGCGATTTCCTCAGACGGCTCATGGCGACCTTCAGGGTAGAAGCCGAAGAACATGTGCAAACCATGTCCAGCCAACTGGTAGAGCTGGAGACAGCTCAGGCTGAACAGCCACGAGCTTCGATCATTGAGATCATCTTTCGGGAAGCACACAGTCTGAAAGGCGCCGCCCGGGCCGTGAATCTGACTGATGTCGAGATGATATGTCAGTCTATGGAGTCTGTATTCGCCGCAATGAAACGCAAACAGCTCAATCCCTCAGATGATGTCTATGACACGCTTCACGCCGCGGTTGATGCGCTGGGTAGTCTACTCTCCCCAGATGAAGAACCAGCCAGATCCGGTCGCAAGCCAGGCCTGTCTGCCCTGCTCCAGAGGCTCTCTCTCCTCGAGAACCAACCGCCTCACGAAGGTCCGACAAAGCCGACATCCACTCCCGCAGCGGGGCCGATCGCTATCGATATTGAAGATCCTGATGCAACTAAGACTGACCTCGCCCCCGGAGCAACAATGGATGATCCCGAGGAGTCGAAGGACTCCAAAGCGACGCCACTGAAGCCGCCGAAGCCATTTCGTAGCGAACCTGCCCCTGGCAATGAGATGACGGCTGGTTCAGCAACAATCAGAATAGAGACGTCAAAGCTGGATTCTCTGTTTCTCCAGGCCGAAGAGATGGTGTCGGTTAAGCTCACCATGAGACAGTGCGCGAGCGACCTCGAACAGATCTTGTCGATGTTCGAAGTCTGGAAAAAACGATGGGCCCGAATTCACCCGGAAAGCAGTGCGCTGCGGCGATTGCTCCAGCGAGCAGCGGAGACGAATGGAGCGAGTCCGCAGACAGGTCGGTGGATGCTGCTGCTCGACTTCCTGCAATGGAATGACGAACAGATTAAGTCAATTGTAAACGCGGCGGCCCAGGTGTCCGGCAAAGTCGATCGCGAACGGAGAGCGCTCGGCGGCATGGTGGACAGCCTGCTTGAGGAGATGAAGAAAGTCCTAATGATGCCGTTCTCCTCTCTGCTCGGAGCCTTTCCAAAGCTGATCCGTGACCTATCACACGACTTAGGCAAGAAAGTGGAGCTTGTTACCGAGGGCATGGAGATCGAGATCGACCGTCGAATTCTCGAACAGCTAAAGGATCCCCTCATCCACCTGGTTCGCAACTCCATCGATCATGGCGTCGAGACTGCCGACAACCGATTAAACACCGGAAAGCCCACCCACGCGAAGCTAAGAATAGTTATCTCGCAGGCCGACAGCAATAACGTTGAGGTATGCATATCGGATGACGGCTCGGGAATCGACGTCCGAAAAGTAAGGGAGGCAGCCATCAGCCACGGCATTCTATCGCTTGATGAATCCGCGCGAATGGACACGCAGGAAGCTCTCTCCCTGATCTTCCAATCCGAGATTTCGACGAGTCCTATAATCTCTGACCTATCCGGCCGCGGGCTCGGGCTCGCAATTGTGCGGGAGAAAGTTGAGAAGCTAGGGGGTTCGGTGTCAGTCGAGACCGTGAAGGGCGAGGGCACGACGTTTCGATTACTCCTTCCGGTGACACTCGCCACTTTCAGGGGTATCCTGGTGCGAGCGGCTAACCGTCTGTTCGTGGTTCCGACCTCCAGCGTAGAGCGGGCGATCCGGCTCAAGGTCGCCGACATCAGCAGCGTCGAAAATCGAGAGACTATATTCCTATCGGGGCGAGCCGTCTCACTTGTGCGATTGGCGGATTTGCTGGCGCTGCCTCAGCCGAGCGATTCGGTCGCAGAGACAGGCTTTATCCAGGCGCTTATTATTGGGACAGGCGATCGGCGCATTGCGCTGGGCCTGGATGAAGTGCTAAACGAACAAGAAATCCTGGTCAAAGGGCTGGGAAGCCATCTGAAGCGTGTTCCCAATATAGCTGCCGCAACTGTGCTTGGGTCCGGTCAACTTGCGCCAATCCTGAATGTGCCGGATTTGTTGACGTCCGCCGCGCGTGCTGGAGCCGCTCCGCGAAGGGTAGTTGCTCAAGGCTCAGCAAAACAGCGAAAGAAGAAATCCATTCTGATTGCAGAGGACTCAATCACCTCGAGGATGTTGTTGAAGAACATTCTCGAGTCGGCTGGATACGAAGTCAGGACTGCGACGGATGGAGTTGAAGCCTTTAGTGCGCTCGGCAGCGAGAGCTTTGACCTTCTGGTCTCGGACATCGAAATGCCGCGAATGAACGGGCTTGACCTGACCTCGAAGGTTCGCGGCGACAAGAAACTTTCCGAGCTGCCGGTCGTACTCGTGACCTCGCTAGGGTCGCGGGAGGACCGCGAGCGCGGAATTGATGTGGGCGCGAACGCCTACATCATAAAGAGCAGTTTTGATCAGAGCAATTTGCTTGAAGTCGTCCGCAGACTTGTTTGAACATGGGAGCGAAAGTCTTGATTAGGGCCCTGATAGTCGATGATTTTTTGGTGGTGAGAGAACACCTACAAAGGCTGCTCACCAGAGAACCCGGCGTGGTGATCGTCGGAATGGCGGGAAACGGCGAAGAG
>DATLWF010000143.1:0-4501 GCA_035576605.1 Blastocatellia bacterium
CTTTAAGATGGAGAATAAAATGGCGAAAAAGGCACCAGTTGAAGGAAAAGTAGCGACGATAATCAACGAGCGTGAGCTGGCAATCAATATCGGTAGTAATGCCGGTGTTCAAGAAAAGATGACTTTCAAAGTCTTAGCCGCAACTCCGCTCGAAATAAGGGACCCCGAGACCAACGAAGTACTCGGAATTGTTGAACAGGAGAAGGTGCGTGTCAAAGCAATTGAAGTTCGAGAGAGGCTTACAATTTGTAAAACATACCGTAGCCGCACCATCCCTGGTGGACCCTTATCGCGGATAGTGGATCCCACCTATCTATTGCTCGCTCCCGAGCGAACTATCCCAGAAACTCTAAAAGCATCTATCGAATCTAAACTTCCCCCGCTCTCTGAAGAGGAGAGTTACGTAAAGATTGGCGATAGAGTGGTAGAGGTTTCTGATCCAGACGCCTAATGAGTTTGTAGTCAGTAGGTCTAGGGCCAGGAGTTACTCCAATATCGCTTTTGCATAACCCGCGTAAATTACTCTCGCCAGTAGGGACTGTTCATTCATCGAATCCCAAAAGGCTTTTAGAGTTGTGACCGAGCCAAAATTGGATTTTAAGACGCGGGCGACTATCTCCAGAAAATTATCACAAGCGCAGCTATGATAACGATGCCGACAATTATCAACACGGGAATAATCAGCTTTGTGTCACCCTCGGTGATCACCTCAAAACCGGCCATACATGATCACTTCAAAACCGGCCATAGAGATCGTCGGCCGGGACTAGGTGGTTTTTACGCCTCTCGCTCCGACTTGTCCATTCCAGTTTGACCTAAACCTTCCATAAGGCATAGGCGGGAATATACCGAAGAACCGGGACGGACGGCGGGCGTTCATTTCGTCATCTCCTTCTTCTGACTCAAGAAGCCAAGGACAACGCGTGTGAACTCTTTAGACTTCTCGACTGGAGGGTGATGACTCGATCCAGGAATGATTACTTTGCTCGCTCCAGGAATCTTGGTGGCCAACGTGTTGGCGATATTTTTCAGCGTTTGGCTATCCTCGCCTCCGATGATGACAAGCGTTGGCTTATTTATATCATTAAGTCGCTCATAGGTTGTCTTCTGCGGATACTTCCAAAAGCCCGGTACGAAGGTCGGAACCGCCTTGAAGTTATCTAGCGCCATCTGGCGTAGGCGGGAATATACCGAAGAACCGGGACGGACCGCGGCGTAAAGCGCGCTCGACATTGTGACGTTAACGAAGGCCTCGGCGCCACGGCTTGCTGCTGCCTGGGCTTCCTTGTAAGCCGCTATGTCCGGTGGCTGTGGGTCGCCTCGCAATCCTGCCCCCACGAGGACAAGACTACTGATCTTCTCAGGATACTCGAGCGCAAAGTCGGCGGCGATGATCCCGCCAAGCGAGAGACCAACCAGCGTCGCGCGGTCGATCTTCAGGAAGTCGAGCAGCGCTCGCAGATCTTCGATGTGTGAGAACGGTTCAGTGGTCGAAGCCGACTTACCAAAGGCACGCAGGTCGTAGCGCACGACGCGATAATGCTTCGATAAGGGAACCATCTGATCATCCCATAGTCGGCTGTCGACCAGCCCGCCATGGATCAGAACCACTGCCGGCCCCTTTCCCTTTACCTCATAGTAGAGCTTTGTTCCGTTGACCTCCGCCAAACCGTTCGACTGAGACTGCTGCTGAGCGCTTATATGCGCAAAGGGGTGAAATGAACCAACAAGCGCGAACGCACACAGGATTAGTTTCATGCGTCACCTCCCACCTGTATTATGACCGGGGTCAGGCGTGCAATGTGCAATTTAGCAAGGCTGATTGCGAGCGGGCGAATTGCATATTGACTGACCCTCGATCCCCCTCGATTCGCATCAGTCCGCAGCGGCTAACCGGAAGCGGATCAGGTTAGACCCTTTCGAGCCTCACGCTTGATAGACCGTAGAGCCTCCAACAACAGTGCGAACAACTTGAATATCCTTGATCTTCTCTTTGCTCACCGTGTGAGGATCGTCAGCCAGCACCACGAAGTCCGCCAGCTTGCCGGCAGTGATCGACCCTTTGATCGATTCTTCGTGTGATGCGTACGCGCCGTTGATTGTGTTTACCTTAATTGCCTCATCCACGCTAATCCGTTGATTGGCGCCCCAAGTCGTTTCATCCCATCCAGTGCGCGTCACCATTCCCTGGATGCCCATTAGCGGCGCGAACGGGCCTGGGCTGAAGTCAGAACCGGCCGCAGCAGAGATGCCCGCGTCGAGCAACGTGCGAAATGCCATGCACCGTTTCATCAGCTCCTCCCCATAGAACGGGAATTTGTCGCTGTTGTAGTACGCGTAGGTGGTGAACATCGCCGGGACCGCGCCCAGGGCCTTCATTCGACGCACCAGATCACCGTTGATCAGCGTGCAGTGCGTGATTTTGGGACGCGCGTCGAGGCGCTGGAACACTTTCTGGGCGCGCTCGAAGGCAGTGAGATACATGTCGATTGCGACATCCCCGTTGGCATGGCAGTTCACCTGAATGCCTGCGCGATGCACTCGCTCGACCCAGGCGTCGAGATCGTCCTGCGTCTCCGTGACGTTGCCCTTGTATAGCGGCTTCACGCCCGGATATGGAACGCTCAAGGCCATCGTGCGCTCTGAAAAAGATCCGTCGACGGTGTGCTCGGAGGTGGCGCCCAGCTTGATCCACTCATCGCCAAATCCAGTCATGATGCCGCTTGACATCATCGAGTCGAGGACTCGGCCGCTGACCTCGTAGCTCACACGGTGATGAAGCTCCGCGCGCGCGCGAACCTCCTGAAGCGCAGCCAAATCGCCGCCCTCGTGATGCACGCTGGTCAGGCCATAGCGGACAAACTGTTTCGAAATGTGCGCGAGCCCATCACGTTCGCGCTGATCACGTTGCTGCGCAGTAAACGATTGCCGCTGACCGACGCCGTTGAAGACGCTGCTCGCGCGGTCGGTCACTCGGCCGTTCAGCTCACCATTCGCATCGCGATCAAAGGTACCGCCGGGTGGATTCTGAGTTTCTTTGGTTACCCGCGCCAATTCGAGCGCCTTGCTGTTGTAGAACGATGTGTGCCCGCCGCGATGTCTGACGACCACCGGGTGCTCGGTCGATACCTGGTCGAGGTCATGCACGTTGAGCGGGCGTTTGTCCTTGAGCTTGGTGTCGTCGTGGAAATAGCCCTCAACCCAGAAGCCTTGCGGGGTCTGACGCGCTTTTGCGCGGAGTTTCTCGATGATGCCGGCAATGGTGACGAATTCGACTTCGAATGGATTGCCGACGAGGACTTCGTAGAGCAGCGTGGTGCCGCCCGCGTGATTATGGCAGTCGATGAAGCCGGGCACGATCGTCATCTGCTTCGCATCGAAGGTCTGGGTGCGCTTCCCGATGAGCCCTTTGATGTCGGCGGTGCTCCCTACAGCTATGAACCGGCCGGCGTGGATCGCAAACGATTGCGCTCTCGGGACGGCGGGATCGATGGTGTAGACCCTGGCGTTAAAGACGACGAGGTCGGCGCCGTCACTCTGTGAAGTGCGCGCAGCGAAGAGGGCTCGGGTGTTGCCAGGTGTTGGTCGAGTGAGAACACCAGCGACGCCGCCGGCAACCAGACCCATGAACTCTCTGCGGTTATAGCGATCTTCGCGCATTGTAACGAACCTCCTACTGCAGCATCTATCTATTCCCAGTCCTTCTTTAGCAGCAATTCTTCAATCCTGTAGGCATGAAACATCTCGTGGTTCAGCACATGTCGGAACATGATCCATACCGAATAATGACTGAATGCCTCATGGTCTGCCGTTCGCTTCCAGTCCTCCACCGATAGTTCCTTCAGCCTCTTGACCAGACCGGCTCGCTCTCTCACATACCGGTCGAGTGCTTCGTCTAAATCAATGCTAAGTAACGCTCCCGATTCCTCCTCCGGAGAATTAACGATGGACTGTATGTAAGGTTCTGGAGCAGATAACATCAAGTCCAGCCGTGCCAGGAATGGCCCATCCGAAGTGGAGAGATGACAGGCGTGTTCATAAGCGGACCATTTCGTTGGGCTGGGCCGACGCTTCAGGTACTGGGGCGGCACTTCACGAATCAGGGGAATGATAATGCCAGGGGCATTTTCTAAGGCGGCTATTAAGGTTGTTGTATCGCTCATAAACTTCTCCTAGGTTCATCTAAGCTTGTAAGCAGCCTGACGGCCTGCGGTTGAGCGACCGCGCTCTTCAGCGGTCCGCTGCAGCCGCGTGTTAACTGGCTCGCCTTGGAGCCTAGGTTGCGCCGGGCATCTGTTTGCAATGGTGGCGAGTGTGGAGCGCGCTAAACCTCACGAGGTCTTCGACCAACACCGTACCGAAACCGGTGCTCACGAGGTGTTGGCCGCTGGCGGCCCGCCTACGACATTCCTGGTCGAACCGGGCGAGCGCTCCTTCGAGGCGGACGCGCGCCTGAGCCGGCGTGGCCGGTCCGGTAGCAGAGTCAAGCGCCTTGTGGGCC
>DATLWF010000144.1:0-9872 GCA_035576605.1 Blastocatellia bacterium
GGCGTGATCGAACAGTCCGCCGGCGGCAGCGGATCGACAGTCAATCTCAAAGAGCTACGCGATGCGCTCCAAACGCCTAGCGGTTTTCCGTCCGCCTGGAAAGCTTTTCAGTGTATTGAAAACCACGATCTGATCGATGCAAGCCACACAGGGGGAGACAGGCGACCGCGACTCGCTGCGCTGGCCGATCCGGGGAACTCGCGGTCGTGGTACGCGCGCAGCCGCTCGCGGGTCGCGACCGGCCTGCTGTTGACCGCCCCGGGGATTCCGATGATCTTCATGGGACAGGAATTCCTCGAAGACAAGAATTGGACGGATAACCCTCACGCCGTGAACTTTATGATTTGGTGGGCCGGACTTGAAGGCCAGGATAAAGCCATGTCCGACCATCACAGGTTCACGAGGGACCTGATCAGGCTTCGGCGCAAGCAGCCGGCCCTCCGCGGCGAAGCGATTAACGTCTTTCATGTGCACAACGACAACCGGGTTATCGCATATCACCGCTGGCTGCCAGAGGTCGGCCGCGACGTGGTGATCGTCGCCAGCCTCAATGAGAATACGTTTTACGATCACAGCTACGGCCTGGGCTTTCCGGGCGACGGCCGGTGGGAAGAAGTATTCAATAGCGACATCTACGACAATTTCCTTAATCCCAATACGGAGGGGAATTCGGGTGGAATCACCGCAAGCGGATCGGGCCTGCACGGCCTGCCGAGTTCCGCGGGCATTACGATTCCCGCCAATAGCATTCTGGTCTTCGCCCGCGACAGAGGCGACCTTGGGTAACTAAATATGGGAGATGAAAATGTATCGTCCATCAGAAACGCGATATGACACGATGCCTTACGAACGTTGCGGACGCAGCGGACTGAAACTGCCTCCGATCTCTCTTGGGCTGTGGCACAACTTCGGTGGAGTTGATGCGCTCGAGAATTCGCGCGAAATGGCATTGCGCGCCTTTGATTTGGGAGTAACTCATTTCGATTTAGCCAACAACTATGGCCCGCCGCCAGGATCGGCCGAAGAGAACTTTGGCCAGATTCTTCGCCAGGACCTGGCTCCCTTTCGGGATGAACTCATCATCTCGAGCAAGGCTGGTTATTTGATGTGGCCCGGTCCGTACGGCGAGTGGGGCTCGCGCAAATATCTGCTGGCGAGCCTCGATCAAAGTCTCCGCCGCATGGGACTGGATTACGTGGATATCTTTTATTCTCATCGCCCGGATCCGGAAACGCCGCTGGAAGAAACGATGGGTGCGCTCGATCACATCGTCCGCAGCGGGAAAGCGCTCTACGCTGGGATTTCGTCTTACACGGCGGATCGAACCCGGGAAGCGGCACAAATCTTGAAAGCACTCGGCACGCCCTGCTTGATTCATCAGCCGCGTTACAGTATGTTCGACCGCTGGATTGAGGGTGGCTTGCTGAACACCTTGCGCGAAGAAGGGATCGGTTGCATCGTCTTTTCACCGCTGGCCCAGGGGTTGTTGACCGACAAATATCTGAATGGGATTCCGGCTGATTCCCGCGCAGGCAAGCCTCACGGATTTCTCAAGCGTGAACAGGTAACCGACGACAAGCTGGCCAGGGTTCGCCGACTGCAGGAACTGGCTCAAGCCCGAGGTCAGACGCTGGCTCAGATGGCGTTGGCCTGGGTGCTCCGACACCCTGAAGTGACCTCGGCGCTAATCGGAGCGAGCCGGCGTGAGCAGATTGACGACGCGGTAGGTACGCTCCATGCCTTGAAATTTGCGAGCGAAGAACTGCAGTCCATCGAGAACATTCTGGCCGGCTGATTGCCGGCCACAAAGGAGACTCCATGCCCCCCTTTCACATCAACTACCTGGCGGTCGTTGTATCCGCAGTCGCAGCGTTCGCACTCGGCGGGCTCTGGTATTCGCCGCTGCTGTTCGCCAAGCAGTGGGTAAAGGCTCACGGCTTCACCGAAGAGCGGATCAAAGAAATGCAATCCAGCGCCGGTAAGGCCTACGCGGTCTCGATTGTATGCCAGTTGTTGATAGCCCTCGCAATTGCGGTGCTCGTGGGCTACTTGCACATGACGCTCTGGTTACAGGGACTCAAGCTGGGCTTGCTCATATGGGCTGGTTTCGCTTTCCCACTTGGGCTAATGGCCACCATGTTCACCGACAAACGAATCACCGTCTTCTGCATCGACACCGGCTATCAGTTGGTCTATCTCCTGATCATGGGCGCGATTGTCACAGTCTGGCAGTGAAATGAATCTCGCAATGCGAGCGAGGGCACAGCTTGTAACCGCTCTTCCCAACGCCGTGCGGACTCGCCCTGAAGGCACGCCGTGTTGCCTACAAAACGCAGGCTCGCGGCCGGTTTGATCTGTACTGAAGTTTGTCCCGTGTCTAAAATAAAAGCACGGAGGGATTGAAATGAAGTTGAAGTTCGTTGACGCGGCTTTGATCCTTGTCGACATTCAGAACGATTTCTGTCCAGGCGGCGCGCTGGCTGTGAACGAAGGCGATCAGATTGTGCCGGTGGTCAATCGGCTCATCCCGGAATTTCCTCTAGTGATCTCCACTCAGGACTGGCATCCCGAGAATCACATTTCCTTCATGGAGCAGGGCGGCCCCTGGCCACCACACTGCGTGCAGAGTACGCGGGGCGCTGAGCTCCACTCCGACCTTAAGACCGACACGATCGCCCACTACTTCCGCAAGGCTTCCTCACCCGATAAGGATGACTACTCAGAGTTCGCGGGCAAGGACGATCGAGGCCGCTCTCTGGATCAGGTTTTGAAGAGTCACGCCGTGAAGACTCTGTACGCGGTTGGACTCGCAACAGACTATTGCGTGCTGGAAACGGTGATCGACGGGCTCAAGCTTGGCTATGAGGTTTACGCGGTGACCGACGCGATGCGAGCGGTAAATGTGAACCCTGCGGATGGCGAGAAAGCTCTTCAGAAGATGGCTGGCAGCGGGGCGCATCTGGTAACGAGCGACGAAGTGCTCAATCTTGCCGGCAGTTCCGCCAACGCAAGCTAGGCGGATCGCGCTGCTACTGCCAACATCTTCTGCTTAATAACCCCACTATCGACAACGTCGCCTTTTTCGCTGATTGATTTGAAGCTCATCTCGGCTTCATCGACTTCGATTAGCATAAACGAATTGTCCTGATCGTAACTGACCGCACGCAATGGGCTTTTCATGTTAATATCGCCCCTCCGCATTTTTCCGCCCGCGCCGGTGACGAAGTATTGAATGCCCTGCTGCGGTTTGGTGCGCTCGTAAACGTGGTCGTGGCCCGCAAACACCACTTGCACGTGATAGTGAGTGAAGAGCGGCTCAAGCACCTTGCGGAGGTTGACCTCCGATCCGTGTTTCTTTCCCGACGAATACATCGGATGATGCATCGCGGCAATCTTCCATATCGCCCGCGAGGCGCTCAATGAGTTCTCGATCCAGGTCGCCTGTCCCGCATCGAAGTTGGTGGAGTCGAGCATGAAAAAATCTACCAGCCCGTTGCCCCTGCCGAACGTGTAGTAGTTATCCCCTCCCATATTAAAGAGCGGGTAATTCAACTGGTCCTTGCGTCCCTCTTCTACGTCGTGATTCCCGAGCACCGCATAAAACTTTACATGTTCCTTTAGCAGACCTTCGAACGGCTCCTCGAAGTGCTTGACGAAATAGCGCGAGCTGCCGTTCGGATAGATGTTATCGCCAACCGCAAGCACCAGATCGAGCGCGGACTTGCGATGTGCCTCCAGCATCTGCGCGGCAACTGCGAACTCGTCGCTCTCGCCTGTGCCGAAGTCGCCCACTACCGCGAACCTCGTCTTACTGTCACCTGTCCCGAAGGCGAAGCCTTTGTCGGGCTTGAATAAGGTTGCCGTTGCCAGCGTTGCCAGTGAAGCAAGCGCCTGTCGCCGCGTTATCAACGCAGATGTCTTTCTTTCCATATCCCTATGATCGCTCCGGGTCTTGCTAAGACTCAACTATCCGATTGGTGTTTAGATTATCCTTTCTAACATCCACAGGCAAGCACGCAAAGTCTTTTCTCGTAAGTGACGCTGCGGGGCCAAGCCGATATCCTTCTATAGCGTTTTCTTTCCAACCCTCGAGCCGTCGCATTGGACGCAGCGTTCTCAGCTTTGAGCGTGCCGACGGTGATCTGCTGTTCATGGATGGCTTTCGTCGACTCCAAAGTTAGCTGTGGTTGGAACGCACTCTCGCCGTCGTGCTACTATCAGTCCCCTCCTGAATCAGATAATGAAATTAGAACTCGCCGATAAGCGGAATCAACTGACCGACGAGCAGGACCGCGTCACGCGCGCTACAGTGCTGAAGGTATTTGCGATCATTGCAGTGGCCACATTTGTGTTGCGGATCTTCTATGCTGGTTACCTCTACGAAGACGACGGTCTCTGGTTCACCGCCGCCGAGGAGATCCTGCGAGGCAAGGCGCTCTATTCCGCGATCTATTTTGATAAGCCGCCAGGTGTGCCATTAGTTTATGCGCTGTTGTTCTGGATATTCGGCGCTCACATATTAGTGATTCGATTGTTCGCCATCCTGTACTCGCTGGCTATTTCAGCGGTGCTCTACTGGTTCGGCCGTCGGCTCTACGATGAACGAACAGGATTGATTGCGGCGGCTATGTTTACGTTTTTCAGCACGACATCTTCGAGCGGCCACGTGCAGGGACTCAACACTGATTTTATGATGGTGTTGCCTTACACCGCGGGCGCTTATTTCCTCATTCGCTCGAAGGCACACTCGCGCATTTGGTTCGCTCTTGCCGGCGGCGTTCTGACCGGGGTTTCAACTCAAATCAATCCCAAGGGAATATTCGACTTGATTTTCTTCGGGCTCCTCCTGATTTGGTATCCGCAACCAAAAACCGGAGGCTCTGGCCGTATCAGCCAATTAACAGCAGCGCTGACCGGATACGCGCTTGGCTCTGTTCCATTCCTGGCATACATTGCAGCTACGCATTCGCTCTCGGCCTACTGGCTTTACGTTTGGCGATGGGGCGCCAGATATGCCGGCTATTATCCATTGTGGTGGTCAGTTGGGCAGGGATTGCTTCGCAGCCTGAATTTCTTTGCACTCAATAACACACTGCTCTTCGCCCTCATCTTCGTCGTGGTTATCACAATCAAGCGGGTGTGGCGCTCCGCTCAGCGCCGGACGAAGGTGCCCGCGTCTGCGGGAGTCGTAAAAGCAGCTTTCGGACCCGATTCTCCGGCTGACCGGATTTTCAAGTCAGATGTTACTCTGCTCATTTGGTTCGTTGTGTCATATGCCGCCGTCGCGCTCGGCGGGCGTTTTTTTTCTCATTATTTTTTCCAGATCCTGCCCGCTCTATGCTTGCTCGGCGCGCGCGGTCTAGCCGGAATGGTTTCAACTCTCAAAGGAAGGAGCGCGGTCACGCGCCGCGCGGTGCTCGCGTTGTTTGCGATCGGCTTTGCTGTAACTGTTGTCAGGTTTCATACGCGAACGGTTACGCTGGCGATTGACTGGGCGCGTGGAACGAAGAGCGGTCTGAACGCCGGTTGGTATCACGAGGTGCTCAACCGCGAGAGTCGAATGGTGGCGGCAGTAGTAAGGGAGTTACCGGATGGAGCAGATGCAGCAGAACGCGTCGGAGTTGAGGCAATGCGCGCAGGCGGGCCTCGGGATCCCCGGTCGCCCGAATTGACCGGGCCGTCCGATTATCTTTTTGTTTGGGGCTACGCGCCATCGGTCTATTACTGGTCGGGATTGCTTCCCGCAACTCGCTACTTGAGCACGCAGCCGCTCACGGGAGTGCCGGCCGACGTTCAGTATATCAACGGAGAGCATCGTTCTATACTCGAGGAGAGTTTGACCGCAGCGGCGCGCGCGCAACTTCTCCGTGACCTTGAAGAGACTCAGCCCAAGTACATCGTTGACGAGATGGGGTTCTACAACGGCGACCTGGCTATTCTGAAGTACCCCGATCTGCAGGAGGTCATGGACAAGTACAAATCGATCGGATCGACCGGGCGTTGCTTGCTATACGTTAGAAGGGATCTCACAAAGAAGTTTCTCCTGCGTCGCTCGATACGATAGAGGAGCTATCCGCCAATCGATTGGTGATGCGTATTGGGTTCATCAGAAGCGAATGACCAGATTCCTTCTTCTTGACAGCCGATTCCAGCGGCCTTTACCATCTTGAGTCATTCAGCTGTTCAGCGGACGCCGAGGCCCCTTTCTCGTTTTGGAGGATAAGTTGCAGACTACACCCAGGCGAACTCAGCCCGACATACGGGCGATCGCACGGCTGATTCCACCAGCCGGCAATCTGGTGCAGGGACAGAACGACGTAGCGCTCCATCCGGAGCTTGCTCGGGCCCTGAACGACGTTGTCGCCGCAGGACTGAATCATTACAGCTTCTTTGAAGGGGTTGATGAGTTACGGCGCGCCGTCGCCGAGAAGCTGCGCCTGTTCAACGGCGTCACTATCGACCCTGACCGCCGCCCGCTCGAGCTGATCATCACTCCCGGCGCGACCGGAGGGTTGATTACCATCGCCCACACATACCTTCGCGCTGCTTCGGCAGTTGTGTTCGAGCCTTACTACCCATATCACAAGCGCACGATGGAAACCGCCGGTGCTCAAACCGACGTGGTGAAACTCCGGGGCGACACGCTGGATCTCGACCTCGACGAACTGCGCCGGGTCTGCCGCGAGGGCACAGCGCGATCCGCTTATCCGCTTAAGGCCATCATCGTCTCTTCGCCGGCGAACCCAACGGGCCGGGTCTTCACCGGCGCCGAGCTGAGGTCGATCGTCGAGTGCGCAGAAGAGTTTGATTTGATGTTGATTTCGGACGAGGTCTACGAGCACTTCACGCTCGAGGCGGCGGACCACATTGCAACCGCGTCTCTTCCTGGCGCCTTCGAGCGCACGATCACCGTCAGTTCGTTTTCGAAGTCATGGGCGGTATCCGGCTGGAGGCTCGGTTATGCCTACGGGCCGGGTGAGCTCATCGGCAAACTCGCACAGCTTGGGAATATATACTATGTGTGCACGCCGACGCCGCTTCAGTACGCAATGGCTCGGGTGCTGCTTCGCGACCCCGGCTACTACGATCGGCTGCGAGCGGACTTCGCACGCAAGCGCCAGATCATTACCGGCGCGCTCGAAGGGGCGGGCTTTCGCGTCTACCCCTCGCGATCGAGCTTTTACACATGGGCTCGCATACCGGACCGGTTTGGAGATGCAACTGAGCTGAACGAGTTCCTGATTCGCGAGGCAGGAGTTGCCGGAGTGCCCGGCAGCGCGTTCATGGACGAACCGGCACGGGATGTCTACATGCGCTTATGTTTCGCGCGCGAAGACGCGATGCTCGAACTTGCCGCCGAGCGCATCGCCCGCGCACTTGCCTGATTTGATTTACCGTCTTGAGAGCCGTTCCTCGAGCTGAGCACGCTTCACCATATCGGCTATCTTCGAATCAACTCTGAAGCCCGCTTCGCATCGCGTGCACGGCCGGCGATCTTCGAAGTAAGCGATCTCGCTCCACCCGGAAACGATGCCCGTACCGAGACACTCCCGGCAGACTACCGCTTCTTCTTCAAGGGTCTTCGCTGGTATCGGTTTTTCTGCCGCGGCCGTTTGCCTCACTTGATCCGGTTTCTACTCCCTACCAATATTTTCAGGCCCGCCCATCAATATATTTTTGTCATAGTAATGCCGCCCCGTTGTAATGTCAACTATATTCCATCCTTGTGTCAAAGCTCTTTAGAAGTGTCACATCTTATTCTATCCTGCCGAAGGAATTTCGCGCGTCAGGCGACGCACTCGCGGCTCCGCCGGAGTACGTCATGGACGTGCGGGAGGCTTGTTCGCGGAGGCGGGTTCGTCTATTGTATTTACCTCCGGCTGCGCCGAGAATCGCCGTTCGTTGGAGGAATTAAATATGAGAATCAGGCAGGGGGAACACCAACGCCTTGCTGAAATCCTTAGCGAGGAACTTGAAGAGGCGGGCCGCCGAATAACCGATCGGCTCTCGGAGCTCGAGCGCCGGCCTGTCGCCAGCAAAGACGACTCTCTGGATGGCGTACGCCGTTTCTATCAGGACCTGACCGACAACGACTGGACGGAGGCAGATGAGCAAGCGCTCGGCGGCCTTACGGACTCGACCGAAGAACAGACCAAGCGCATGATGCGCGAAGCGTTCCGCCGGTCGCGAGTCCATCCGATTCCAAGCCTCGCATCTCTGATCAACGTCGCAAGAAAGGGTCCCGGAGCGTCGGCCCTTGACGCGAGCGTGTCCTACGCCAACCCCGACGCGGTGCCCGCGGCCGAACGAGAACGAATGGCCAACTTGCTGCACAGAGGGTTGAGGGCAGCAGCAAGTGAGATAGCTTCCAGATTGGATCTGACCGGCGCAAAAGCGGACGTGGTCCGTGAGCAGCTCGAGGACGTCGAAGGGGCGATCGTAAGCGAGTTCACGCCGCTGGTCTGAAGTCAAAGAGAAAACAACGAGGGGGAGACTTGAATGGCAGAGTATCCGAAGCAATTGATCGGAAAGCTTGACGAACAATGCGGAAGGAAGCTTGGCCGCTCATGGGCTTGTACGTTCTGGATATCGTCGTAGTGGCAGTCGCGCTTTACATCGTCGGCGCGTTGACAAATAGTCTCTTGTAAGAATGGCCGGCGTCCTCAATCCACCATTGGACAGCATCAACTCCGACAGCGGCCCTATTCCTGCCGAAGGGCTGAACTATTTCAACTATTTCACCGAGGTCGAGGAGGAGTTCGTTCGCCGGCGCGGGAAGCATATGCTGATCTCCAATCTGGACTGGGCCCTTGTCGAAAGCTGGAAAAACGCCGGCATCCCGCTCCACATCGTACTCCGCGCGATCAATGAGGCCTTCGACGGCTACGACGCGCGCGCCCAAAAGTATCGCAAGGTCAATTCGATCTTCTATTGCCAGCAGCAAGTTGAATCATCTTTTGCTGAATATCGCCTTGCACAGGTAGGCGGGGACCCGGCTTCGATCCAGCCAAAGGGCAGCGACCCAAGTGGTGTCGAGTCGAGCAACCAGCAGGAGGTTTTTCCTAAAGACGTACTCTTCGGATTCCTGGCCCGCTGCGATGACGAGCTTCGCGCAGCCGGGTCGCGCGCCGCATCGGACTCAGACCGGACCGCGCTTGAAAACGCGATCAACCGGGCGCGCGCGCGGCTCAAGGAAATCACCGTCGAGATCGAAGGGTCATCACGTGTGGACGCCGAAGCACTCGAGCGCGACCTCGACGGCATTGACAGAATGATTCTGGACGCTGCTCGCGAGAGTTTGGGGGAAGAAGAGATCAAGAAACTTCGCGCCGAAGCCGAGTCTCATCTCCGCTCTTATCGAAAGAAAATGGATAAATCTATCTACGAGCAAACTGTTCAGAACTTCATCGCGCGGCGTTTGCGCGAGACAAACAACATTCCGCGAATGAGTCTGTTCTATTTGTAGGAATCGCTCTTACGCCGCGTACTGTATTCCTCATCGCTTTACCGGTCAACACTATTTCTTTAGCGAACACTAATGGTCTCTCGCCCGATGTTAGCCCGAAGAGATCGGTTCCTCCGCGGTTGTTAATTACCTCCCGAACTTGCAGGGAATCCGGGCTTTCAGTAGTATCCCATCACCGCAACGACTAATGCGGTAAGTCGCGATTGACGATTTCGCTCTCAAACTCTTCAAGGTCGAGGCACCGCCTACTCGCTATCGTGAAAGGAGTCCCTATGAAAAGTCTTCATAAAGCCAGACCCGTCTCGCCGAAAGTTCCCGGCAAAGCCGCGCTGCTGGTCTTGCCGCTGTTGATGATGTTGTTTGTTTCGTGGCCGGTCAGATCGAGCGTCGCTCCGCAACCCAGCCC
>DATLWF010000145.1:0-12788 GCA_035576605.1 Blastocatellia bacterium
GAACATCAACCGCTACTTCGATAACAAGGCCCTGTCATACACGAACTTCGGCAAGCTGGCGAACGGACTTCTGGCAACGGACCGTCCGAACACCTTCAAGTTCTTCGGCAGCTACCGCCTCAACTGGCTGAAGCGCATGACGACCGATATCGGCGCTTCCCAGTTCGCCTACCAGGGCACTCCCGTAACCACCAGCATACCGATTAAGATATCTAATCCTGCCATCGGCTCGACCGGCGCATTCTCAGTTTTCCCGAACGGACGCGGCGATCTTGGCCGCACGCCCTGGCAGACTCAGACCGACCTGATCATCAACCACAGAATTCGATACAGTGAGCGCCTTGCGTTCAAGGTTCAGTTAAACGTTACGAACCTGTGGGATGAGCGGAACACCATTGGTCGCTTCACTGGCGGTCAGGGCCAGCCGGCCATGTTAGTTTCGGGACAATTCGTTCCGTACTTGACACCGGAAGCCTACATAAACGGCAACGGCGATGTCTTTACGCAGATTAAGGCTCGGAACCTCGTGGTGGAACCGCGTTTTAATCTACCGTTCCAATTCCAGGGGCCGCGCGAAGCGCGAGTCGCCATTGGTCTTGAGTGGTAATCTACCAGCGCTAGCCTGAAGGCTGTTAAGGCCCGCCCTTTCATAGGGGCGGGCCTTTTTCTAGATGCCTGACGTCAGTCTGACTTCAGAGTTCAATCTTCAGCTTGTCTCTCACAATCAACCGACTGAAAGAAGAGCAATCTGAAGTTTGAACTCTGAGCTCAAACTGACCCGCTGCTGAGAAATCAGTTCTGTTGCAAAACGACAATCCTCGCTTTATTCTTCAAATCTGTACTGGTTACGTGAACTTGACTTTAGCTTTCCGTCGAGCCGGGCCAAATCTAATGACGCGTCAGCGCTACTTCCTGCTTGCGGTTCTCCCGCTTTTCCTAACCGCGTCGCTCTTCGGGCAGCAGATCCAGCAACAAAAATCCAGTTATATCTCTTACACTTCGGCGCGCTCAACTCTAGAGGCGCTCGCCGAAGATCTTCCGCCCGAGTTGAAGGGTAAGAGCTCAGGCGACGTCAAAGCTGCGTGGCCCGCATGGGTTGCACGACGCGACGCAGAAATTCGCGGCAGATTGATACAGGGCGACGAAGATTCGCTTGTTAATCTTTTACTCTTTGGAACATCCTTCACAAGACAGCCTCGTATCACTGGGAAGCAGGTGATCCTGCTTGCCCGCATCGCAGCCCAACATGGGATCGGAGCATCTTTACCCTCGCCATCCGCCGAAGAATCCAAGCTCGACGAAATTCTCATCGCCAGAATCAATGATCTTATTAAGGGATTAACGGTTCCCGGTAATAATGAGCGGCTGCTCTTCGCTCACCAGCTAGTGGTAGCGAAAAAGGGCTATGCTCCGGCATCTGGGGCCGGACGAGATCAAATAAAGAAGTATCTTCTTACCAGTTTGGAACGCGTACTAAGCGAACAAACCAGTTACGCAAAAGCGTTAGAAGACGCGCGGCTGCTGGGCAATCCAAGTGAAGAGTTCTACGAGCGCTCGAGGGTTTACCGTGCCCGCGGACTCTCGTTGGACACATCTCTCCTCCCGGACTTCGCGATCGAGGAAGCGTTGAAGGCGATGAAGGGCAAGGGGCTGCTCAAAGAAGGAACCGTCCGACATATTGCCATCGTGGGGCCGGGTTTGGACTTCACGGATAAGCAAGAAGGCTATGATTTTTATCCACAGCAAAGCATCCAGCCTTTCGCGGTCATTGATTCGTTGCTCCGGTTGGGTCTTTCGTCACTTGGCAACCTGCGACTTGAAACTTTGGATCTCAGTCCTCGCGTGAATGATCACCTCCGGCGCGCCAGGCGGCTAAGCCAGGAGGGCAAGGAGTATGTTGTACAACTGCCACGCAACCTACAGGCCGGATGGCAAGCTGAAGCCGTCCACTATTGGGAACACTTTGGCGATCAGATTGGCGTTTCCGCTTTGCCTGTCGGGATTCCAGCAGATGTCAGCGAGGTGAAGGTTCGCGCTGTGCGTATTAAGCCGTCGGTAGTCTCGAGGATCACCCCAATTGACCTGAACATCGTCTTGCAGCGACTGGAATTTCCTCCCGCCGCGCGGTTTGACTTGATAATCGCCACGAACATTCTGGTTTACTACGATGTTTTTGAGCAGAGTTTGGCGATGGTCAACGTGGAACAGATGCTCCGCCCCGGCGGCTTTCTGATATCAAACAATGCTCTGCCTGAATTCCCTTTTTTACCTCTGCATGCATTCGGTTATTTGACGGTTGCTTACTCGGATCGCCCGAACGACGGCGACCACATTGTATGGTATCAAAGGAAGGCCGACTAGCCGGTGAATCTACTTCTTGTTCTGCTCCTTCGCCTTTTGTCGCAGTTGGGCAATCATATTCTTAATCTTGTCTTTCTCACCTATTTCCGGCGATAAGCGCAGGAGCATCTCGAATGCATCCGCTGCTTCCTTGTATTGGTTGTTCTTGAGGTACAATCCTCCAAGATAGTAGTAAGCCTGGCCGGGCAGAGGGTCTTTGGATAACTTCACGGCTTTTTCCAGCGATTGAATCGCATCGGCTCGCGTCGCCGGGTTGTCCGCAAATACCATGCCCAGCCACATATTTGCATTCGGAGAATTAGGATTCAACTCGACCGCTCGCTGGAGTGACTTGACACTCTCTGCATGCTGATTCGTCTTATGTTGAGCGATTCCGAGAAAATAAAATCCGCGCCATCCGTCCCTGTTAATTTCTACGGCATGCATTAGCAGCGACAGCGCAGATTTTGCATCGTCTCGGATGGCGTATTCACTACCAAGCCGCTCCAGCGCATCGTAATAATCAGGAAAAAGCTCTATAGCTCGCCTCAAAGATAAAGCCGCGCTGTCAAATGATCCCTTCTCGAGATTCTTTACGGCCTGGTCATACTCTTTTTTCGCTGCCTCAGGCACATCCTGATGAAACACGACTGCGTCCGAGCCGCTGATCGGACCCAGCAGAGCGTTATTCGATTTTCTGGGAACGAGCACGATATCCTGGTGAAATACTTCAGAATGACCGGACTGTTCTTTAAATGGTTGGGCCACGATCCGTACTGTCTGTCGCTCATATTCAGTCGCGCCAGGCTCAACCTCAATGTAGTAGCTTCCGCTCACAAGATTCATAAAGCGAAAGCGGCCACTGCCATCCGTGAGCGACGTAGCGATTTCCGAGTAGCTTCCATTCTTGAGCATAACCCGCATATCGCTCAGTGGGCGTCCCAAAGAACTGGTTACACGGCCTTCGATTGCAATCCGCGTTTGAACGGGAAGAGCGGCCACAAAGAATTGTCCAAATGTGATCGCAATGCTGACAAACAAGTTGATAAGCATGATTCAAACCTCGGGAACGAAATTAGCTGTGAGCCAAATCACGATCGGATCGGCTTCTATGTCGTGGGCTGCCTTTTTGAATCTATTAGTGAGCTTGCGCCTTCGCTTTTTCCCTAAGATCCTTAATCATTCTATTGATCGCCTCTTTCTCCTCAAGTTGCGGATTAACGCGTAGCAAAGACTCAAATGCGTCGGCAGCTTCACGGTATTGTTTGTTCTTGCTGTACAGGCCTCCCAGATAGTAATAGGCAAGAGGAATTGGCTGTTTCGCCAGCCTTATTGCGTTTTCAAGCACTTGAATGGCTCGACTGCGCATGTTCGGGTCGGGTGCAAGGGCGATGCCCAGCCACATATTTGTGTTCGCTGACCCGGAGTTCAGTTCCATTGCCCGCTGAAATGACTTTATGCTCGCAGACCGATTATCAGACTTGAACTGCGCGATTCCGAGTGAGTAGAAGCCTCGCCA
The DNA here is from genome assembly GCA_035576605.1 of Blastocatellia bacterium. Lineage (GTDB taxonomy): Bacteria > Acidobacteriota > Blastocatellia > UBA7656 > UBA7656 > Onstottus_A. Next base: position 3,860 of record DATLWF010000145.1, read on the forward strand.
GCCGTCTCTGTTTAGCTCGACCGCAAGTGTGAGCAATGGCAAAGCCGAGCGAGGGTCCTGGTGTGTAACGTACTCTGTGCCAAGCCGCTCCAGGGCATCGTAATATTCGGGAAAAACCTGAATGGCAAGCTTCAGGAACCTGATCCCATCATCGAAGGAGCCCTTTTCGAGACTCCTAACCCCGCGATCATATGCTCTCTTTGCGTCCTCAGGCACGTCCTGCCGAAAGATGATGTTTGAGCCAGCATCGGGATCGCGGCTAACTCGAGTGCCTGATTTCTTAGCGACCAAGACAAACTCGACCCTAAACACTTCGCCACCGCCACTGCGTCGCTCGTTGAATGCCTTTGCTTGCACCCGTTGCTCCTGTCGCTCGTAGCCGGTGGCTCCTGGTTCTACCTCAACTATATAGTTGCCGCTTTTCAGATTTGTGAAACGAAAACGGCCGGTGCCATCGGTCAAGGCCGTTCCCGCCTGAGCGTATCCTTCGTCCTTCACGAAGACGCGCATTTCGCTGAGCGGGTGACCGCTCGAATTAGTGACACGCCCCTCAATGGTATTTCGAGCTTGAACGGGAAGAGCCGCGAGCCAGAATTGAGCGGCCCCAAGGACGATGCTCACGACACAAGCAAGGGAGAGTACCGGCATGATAACTCAGCACAGAACCGTTGGATGGCATCTCGGCTTGAACGGCTGAAATCTTATCAAAAATTCATTGCCGAGGCTAACCGTGTGTCAGTCACGCTACTTAATAACAAGGCTCACAACTTCCGGTTGAGGTGAGCTTTGATCCTGCTTAGCCTTTTTCTCCAGGTCAACCTCTCGCTTGCCTTTGTTTATCTGGTATCTGGTGCTTTTTCCCAAAGGTGAAATCGCCCAGATTTGAGATAGAAAATGCTGGTCCCCGTACTTGGCGAAGATCAGTTTCTTATTCTCCGTTGCAGATTCCTTGCTCAGAAAGATCTTCATTTTGAACTGGTGCGAGATTTTGCCATCGATGCTTTCTATCACCAGGACATCTTCCAGACCCAGGGGGCTTCGGTGAATTTTGTAGCTCCCAGCCGGAAGCTCTTTATCGCCGACGCTAAATGCATAGGGGACATCCAGACTAAAATTGAGCGATTGCGCATTGACGGAATCAAGCGCCATGGTCGCAGCTAGAGTCAGGATCATCAAGATCCTCAAAGTTTGTCCTTTCACAAGGCCTCCTGGAAGAGTATTGGGTTGATCAATCGGGGCCCGAAAAGCACCCGGCGGAACGCAGCCAGTATACGTCAAGCCTTGTATCTGATCAACGGGCGGGACCTCCTTTCCGGTATGAGCTTCCGTGCTGGCGCGGACCCTTAAGGTGCATTCCCGGGAGGAGCGCGCGGTCCGGCTCCGCCGCCCAATTGCACCGCCTGTTTTTTTCAAATGGCCGCCCTGGCGCGTGAGGTGTTCTTCCACAGTGTTGCCAATCGCCTCTGTCGAGCCGCCGCAACTCTGAACCGGCCCTTCCGTAAATGCCGGTGTCCGGTTCGATTTGGGTCGCGATTCGTCCGTAGAAATCAGGGAATGCGCTTTGCTCTTAGAGGCGCAGCCAAGGTGAGGATAGTCTGCGGGTTGGAGTTCTAAGGGGGTTAGGCAAATGGGAACCAACAAGGACGTTTCGATACTGATAATTGACGATGAGGAGCCTATTCGCCGGCTTCTGTCGCTGTACCTCTCGGACGAGTACACGTGCGTCACCGCGGCCAGCGCCGACGAAGCTACTGCGTTGATGGCTGATAGATCTTTCAATCTGGTGATGACCGACATAACAATGCCAGGGACCTCAGGCATTGAGTTGTGCCAATATATCCATCGAGCCTATCCCGAAACGGTGGTGATAATGGTGTCCGGAATGACGGACATCAACTATGCCATCGAAGCCATGCGTCAGGGCGCATTCGACTACGTCGTTAAGCCGTTCGACTTGACCCACGTGTTGATGGCTGTCGAGCGCGGTTTCCGGTATCAAGTGCTGGTAGCTGCAAAGCGGCATTACGAACAGTCGCTCGAAGAAACAGTCAGGCTGAGGACCGCCGAGCTACGCTCCCTGAATGAAGATTTGAACCAGATGCTAGAAGCGCTGTACCAGAACTATCGCGCCACGCTGCGCGCGCTCGCCGGAGCCCTGGAAGCGCGCGACTTCGAGACCTCCGGCCATTCGGATCGCGTAGTCGCCTACTCACTCAGACTCGGCCGCGAGTTGGGACTCGCGCACAAGGAACTGATCGCGCTCGAACAGGGTGCATTGCTTCACGACATCGGCAAAATAGGCGTCCGCGATTCGATACTCCTTAAGTGCGGGGCGCTGACTGAAATCGAGTGGAGAGAGATGCGCGAGCACATCAACTATGGGCTTCGCATAATCGGCGGCATAGATTTTTTGAGAGGCGCGGCGCCGGTTGTCGGCCAGCATCACGAAAAATTCGACGGCAGCGGTTACCCTTCAGGACTGAGCGGCGAGATGATTCATCTCAACGCACGCATATTCGCGGTGGCTGATGCGTACGATGCCATAACAAGTGACAGACCTTATCGAAAGTCGGCGCCCTATGCAGAGGCGCGGGCAGAGATAGTGGCGAATGGTAGTAAGCATTTCGACCCCGCGGTAGTAAAAGCATTCCTGGCTGTGCCCGAGGGTGAGTGGAGCGAGATACGCAAGATCGCGGAGTCAGAGGACTACATCGAACACATATTAGACCGGCATGAGATTCGCTCCTTCATCGTTTCGATCAAACGGCACAATGGCCAAACGGGCCCTCTCAACCTGATATCGAAAGTAGCGTGAGGAGCGCCTTTTGACCCGATGGGCGCCGAGTGGTGGCGGCGCCGGCCGTCTCTGTCGAGCAATCGCGCTTTACATATCATTCGCACCCCCTTCAGTGATCACATTCGAGTGAGCACTAGAGTGGAATTCTCTCCGGTCGATCGATTCGATCAACTACGAAATCTTCAATCAACTACGGTTTACGTTTCTCCGGAGTGGCGGTATAGTGGCCGCAACCGCCTGGCCTTTTCTTGAGGCCGTCGTAGGACAGCATTTGCAACCTAAGCGAGGAGGTCATGGAGAAAAAAACACACTCGAGCATCTTTCACTGGATACTTGTCGGCAGCATCGCAATCGGAATGGCGCTGGGGGGCATCGCGGCGCTCGAGCGGGCCAATGCGCAATCGCTGAATGCCATGGACCGCGACCGCGGCCACGTTATGTTGAAGGTACTCAAGAACGAGATCAAGAAGAACTACTTCGATGCAATGTTTCGAGGAATTGATCTGGAGGCGCGATTTAAGGCGGCTGACGAGAAGCTTGATCGCGCTACTTCATTGGGCCAGGTCTTCGGCATCGTAGCCCAGGTCCTGTTGGAGTTCGAAGATTCCCATCTTTTCTTTATTCCGCCGCAACGCAGCAGCACCACCGATTATGGATGGCAGATGCAAATGGTCGGGGATAAGTGTTACGTATCGGCAGTGAAACCGGGCAGCGATGCCGAAGCCAAAGGGCTCAAGCCCGGCGATCAGGTCAAGGCTGTTGATTCGTACGCGCCTGTTCGGGAGAATCTCTGGAAGCTGAAGTATCTTTACTACGCGCTGAGGCCCCAGCCGGCGGTGCGGGTGGTCGTGCAAAGTCCCAATGGCGCCGATCGTCAGCTCGACGTAATGGCGAAAGTAAGACAAGGAAAGCGGCGTCTGGACCTTACCGGCTCATCCAGCGAAAACGACATCTGGGATCTCATCAGAGAGGGCGAGAACGAAGACCGCCTCAGGCGTCACCGGTATTACGAGATGGGGGACGAGGCGTTGATCTGGAAGATGCCGCAATTCGACCTCGACGAGCGCGGAATCGATGACCTTATGGCCAAGGCGAAGAAGCGTAAGGGGCTTGTTCTGGATCTGCGCGGCAATCCGGGTGGCGCGGAAGAGACGCTGAAGTACCTGCTCGGCTATTTCGTCGATGCGGATGTGAAGATCGGTGACATAAAGCGACGCAAAGAAACCAAGGAGTTAATGGTGAAGGCCCGCGGCGGCGGCTTTAAAGGGAAACTCGTCGTAATCATCGACGGCGAGTCGGGTTCGTCCGCCGAGATTTTCGCGCGCATGATTCAAATGGAAAAGGCGGGCACGGTGATCGGAGATCGTTCAGCCGGAGCCGTCATGAGGGCGAAGGGGTACCACTTCCAACTAGGCGCCGACACCGTAGTATTCTATGGCGCCAGCATCACCGACGCCGACTTGATTATGACAGACGGCAAGAGCCTTGAACGCGTAGGCGTGACACCTGATGTGATGTCCCTGCCGACAGCGGCAGATCTTGCAGCAAAACGTGACCCGGTGCTCGCGCGCGCGGCGGCGCTCGTCGGAGTGAAGCTCGATCCGGAGAAAGCGGGCACGATGTTTCCGGTCGAGTGGCGCAAGTAAGAGGTGCTTGAAGCGGTGTTCAACGTCTCGCCATCGGCCAACATTGAATTGATGCCGTAACGCTTCAAAGGAATGGGCGCAGTCGATTGACTGCGCCCGCCCCAACGACTGGGATCACTGCGGTAGCGCGACTCGTTGACCCGGGTTCACAAACGAAACGCCGCTGTCGCGAATCTGCTTATTCAAGTTTGGCACAGCCTCATCGATGAGCTTGTTCAACTGCTCGACAAGCACTTTCAGTTCCGCCGACAACTCGCCAAGCTTTGCCGTTTGATCCGGCGTAGGGGCCGCGGTGTAGCTATCGAGCCCATTGAACAGTTGCCCGATCCTTCCAAGCACCGGGCGCGGCGCGTCGGGCAGCGGAGGCCCCGCGCTCCCAGACTGGTCGAACGTTGGGACAATCTTCTTCGAAACATCGTCCACTTGATCGGAAACCGCCTTCACCGCGTCGTTGACTTCCTTAGGCGCATTAGGAGTCCGCCTCAACGACTCTTGCAGCGCGGTGATTTGCGTCCTGAGATTCTGCACCGAGCGCTGCGCGGCCGCGGCGGATCGCTGAAGCTCGTACGCCTTCATCACGGCGTCACTCCACCTGGCGCGATCAGCTTCAGAAATCTGAATGCGCGGGTCTTCCTGGACGCGCAAGGTTGCGGTAGCTTCCTTGCCGGCCGCCGCAACTTTCACTGTGTACTCGCCGGGAGGAACACGCGGCCCGCGGCCGCCGCCGCCAAAGCCGCCGCCACCACCGCCCAATTGCGCCGCTGCCGCTTGCGCTTCAGGCGTTGCAGCGCCTGGCTCAGCCGCAGCCGGTTGCGCCGTTTGCTGGCCGCCGCCGCGTCCGCCGCCTCCACCGCCCGCGCCTCGACCACCGCCACCGCCGCCACGGCCACCACCGCCGCCACCGCCGCCACCTCTGCCAAAACCTGGTCCGGGCTGCCCCGCCGCGGCGAGTCTAAGGTCCCACACTACGCGATTCACGCCAGCTTCTTTCGGGCCGGTCAGCTCGCGCACCGTCTTTCCGCTTTTATCGGTGATCGTGATCCGAACATTTCCCTGAGGCGTTGCTCTCAAGTAGTAGTCGATCATCGCTCCGTAAGGCGGATTAGGCGTCGAGAACCACTTGTGGCCGGTATTACCTTTGCGATTGTAGATGCGGAAGGCGACCGCCGCCGGCGCATCAAACACCGCGACGTCAGATGACATCACGGCATCGGACATCTTTTCCAGCGCGGTGATGTTGTCGAGCACCCACACCGATCGTCCGTGTGTCCCAAGCACGAGGTCGTTGTCGCGAGGATGTATCTGAATGTCGTCGACTCGCACCATCGGCAAGTTGCCCTTCAAACGCGTCCAGTGTCCGCCATGATCCAGTGAGGCAAATGCCCCGAACTCGGTGCCCAGGAAAAGCAGATTCTGATTCCGCGTATGCTCGCGTATCACGCGGCAGGTGACGCCCGCCGGCAGATCGCTCTTCAACGATTTCCACGACTCGCCGAAATCGGTCGACACAAAGACGTAGGTGTTGTAGTCATCGGCGCGATGCCCGTCGAACGTGGCGTAGACCGTGCCCTCGGCAAAACGCGACGGCACAACGCGGCTCACGTAGGTGTTCTTGGGAACGCCGGGCACTTTGTCAGTGATGTTTTTCCACGACTTGCCGCCGTCGCGCGAGACTTGCAAGTTGCCGTCATCGGTTCCCGCGTACAACAAGCCCTCTTTGATCGTCGACTCGGCGAGGACGACCACCTGGCCGAATGTCTGCACGCCGTCGTGTCGCGAGAGCATGTTCCGGTCGGGAAGCGCGCCCATGATCGGGAACTTCTCGCGGTCCTGGTCCTTGGACAAGTCCTCGCTTCGAGTCCACGTATCGCCGCGATCCATGGACTTAAAGACTCGATTCCCGCCGTAATAGATCGTCCGATTGTTGTGAGGAGAGATGACGATCGGCGAGTTCCAATCGAAGCGATAAGGCTTTTCGCCGGCCGCCGGCTCGGGTCTGATGTTGCGCCGCTCTCCGGTCTTGAGCTCCAATCGCGCTACGTTGCCGTCCTGGGATTCGACGTAGATGATGCTCGGATCGGAGACATCGACGACGGAGTAGAACCCATCGCCGCCGCCCGTGCGGAACCATTCGTCGTTGGTTATGCCTTCCTGGTTCAGGGTTCCGCTCGGGCCGGCCCAGCTCCCGTTATCCTGAAGCCCGCCGTAAACCATGTAGGGCTTTTGATTGTCGAGCGAGATCTCGTAGAACTGACCGAGCGGAATCGTGTTTAAGTAATCCCACGAGCGCCCTCGATCATACGACTGATGAATCCCGCCGTCCGACCCCGCGAGCATGTGATTCGAGTTCGCGGGATCAATCCATAGCCCGTGATAGTCGCCGTGGATTCGAGTCACGATGTTCTGAACCCAGGTCTTGCCGCCGTCCTCGGAGGTAAACATATTGGCAGCGCACTGCCAGATGCGCTGGTCGTTGTTCGGGTCGATGCGGATCTGGCTGTAGTACATCGGCCGCGAATCCAGATCGCCCATCTTCTTCCAGGTTGCGCCGCGGTCCTCAGACCTGAACACGCCTCCCTTTGCGTTCTCGATGAGGGCATAGACGATGCTCGGGTCGCCGCGGTAGATGTCCAGGCCTATTCGACCGGTGGTTCCTTCGGGGAGGTCTTTGGTGAGTTTGGTCCACGAAGCCCCGCCGTCAATCGTTTTATAGATAGCGCTGCCGGGCCCGCCTCCGTTGAAGCCCCACGGGGTGCGGCGTCGTTGATAAGCGGCTGCATAAAGCGTCCCGGGACTTTGGGGGTCCATTGCAATATCGATTACCCCTGTGTCTTCGTTGACGAACAGCGACTGCGCCCACGTCTTGCCGGCATCGGTCGTCTTGTAGACTCCGCGCTCGCGGTTAGGTCCCCAAAGATGGCCGAGCGCCGCGACGTAGACGGTGCTTGGATTGTGCGGGTCGATGACGACGCGGCCGATGTGTTTGGAATCTTTCAGACCCATGTTCTGCCAGGTCTTACCGCCGTCTAACGAGCGATAAATGCCGTCGCCCCACGACGAACTCTGGCGATTGTTGGGCTCGCCGGTTCCTACCCAAACGATGTTGGGATCGGAAGGCGCTATGCAGATGTCGCCGATCGAGGTCGATCCCTGCTCATCAAAGATCGGCTCGAAGGTGGTGCCGGCGTTAGTCGTTTTCCACACGCCGCCGGTTGCCGCTCCAACGTAGAAAGTGGAAGCGTTGCCTTCGACGACCGCGAAGTCGTCAATGCGTCCGCCCATGATAGCGGGACCGATATCGCGCCAATGCAGATTTTTCAACGCCGTTTCTTCCGGCCTCAGCTTTCCGTTCTGTCCGTACACGATTCCGGTCGAGGCGAGAACGGCAGCCGAGATGAAAACCAGCAGGCGGAGGCATATTGCCTTGCCCGACGAGTTCAGGCGAATCCGGATAATGTTCATAGCGTCCTCTCTGTGCTCCACTGGTGTAAAAGAAGAAGGGAAGAAAATCGGTTTACTTAGCGTCGCGAAAGCTATCACTGCGATATTCACGAGTCAAGAGACCCAGGCGCCTCGTTCCTGCCGGAATTTCGCGCATAGCCACCTCGTGTGAGCGCTTGTTACTTGTCACCCCGGTTGGGATAATCAGCGTCCGGCGTGAGCGCCGAGCAAAGCGTCTCTGATGGAAAGTCTCCCCGAACAACTCGTCGCCGAATTCTTGAGCGATTATCGCGCCTCGGGCGTCTACCTGCGCGAGCGCATAGCGCGGCTGACGGAGCTGACGACGTGTGAAGACACGCGGATCGCGGAATCGGCCACCAGAGCCCTTTTCACGGCGCTGGTCGAACGACTGGCCGATTCGTTCGAGCCTGACGCGGTGAGTCTCTACAATCGCGCGTTTGCACAAGTTATCCAGGCCTGCCGCCTGGACCCGCGCTCCGCGCAACTCGATCAGGAGCTTGAAAAGCTCGGGCTTCCTGGTGAACAGGATTTGATCGCGCGCGCCGATAGACTTCGGGATGTGTACCCTCGAACGGCGTTGAGCGACCCGGCTGGCGACGTCCAGCGGGTCATCGTTCTCTCGCGCGTAACGCTGGGCGCCGATGTTGCGATCACCAGCGTGATAATCGAGCGAATGAAACTCAGCTTTCCTGCGGCGGAGATAGTGCTTGTCGGCGGGACAAAGGCGCCGGAGTTGTTTGGCGGAGACCCGCGAGTACGCTTCAAAGAAATCGCATATCGACGAGCCGGAACTACGATCGAGAGGTTGCTTACCTGGATCGATCTGCTCGGTTGCGTGCGCGAGGTTACTGAGGGACTGAAACGAGCCGAGTACCTGATCGTCGATCCCGACACCAGGCTGACACAGCTCGGGTTGTTGCCGGTCGAACGACCTGATTTGACGTTGCGTGGTTCCCATGCGCGCGAGCCGGACCTCGCGGCGCAAGCGCGCGAGTATCTGTTTTTTCCGAGCCGCGAGTACGGC
>DATLWF010000146.1:0-2811 GCA_035576605.1 Blastocatellia bacterium
GTTGTAGGGGTAGAGGCCCTCCTTCGCTGGCATCACGCGAAATGGGGACCGATCAGTCCGGCAGTCTTCATGGAAGAAGTCGAGTCTAGCGACTTACTAGAAGAAGCGACTCGCTTCGTTCTTCAAACGGCACTCGCGGAAATGAGCGCCATGGCCCCGGCCTTACCCTTGAGAATCGCTGTCAATATTGCGCCGCGTGATTTGGAGCGCAAGGGTTTCGTTGCAGAAGTTGTAGCTGCGGTCAGGAGCTTGCCGCCGAATACCACCTTGGTGCTCGAACTCACCGAGCGATTTTTGCTCTCAGAAAGCGCTCGAACATCGGCCGCGTTCTCCGCACTTAGAGCCGAGGGCGTCAGGTTCGCGATTGACGATTTCGGTACCGAGCACAGCAATCTCGACCTGCTTAATCGCTTTCCCTTCGACTACATCAAGATCGACCGGCAGTTCGTCAGTCAGGTTGATACCGGTGGGGCCGACCTGATAGCCGCGATCGTTGCGCTCGCTCGACATTTCGACCTCAAGGTCATCGCTGAAGGTGTGGAGACCCAATCACAGCACGACGGCCTGAAGTCTGTCGGAGTTCCCTACGCGCAAGGATATCTATATCAACGGCCGGCGACAGCACAACGGCTGGCGGCATCAATTTCTTCCGCAGGTGAGACAGCACAACTCTAATCCGGAAGGTTGTTTAGCCTTTGCGACGAATCGATGATCGTTAACAACAAACTTAAGATTCTCTTAATATGGGCCGTGGCATACTGCGCATCCTCAGGTTCCTGGACCAATGGGCCTCGGAATTCCAGGATCCCTTTGGCCGGCGACGCAATGCGCCGGCCACTTTTCCCCGCCTCCGCTGTCCATTTTTCACCAAACGCGTACCACCTGGAAGCGCCTCGTCCATCGAACATAGCTTCCGCTCGATTGCTTGGCCAACTGATTGCTACTGGATAACCGCGACATCTCCGCCCCGCGCTCCCTAAAGCCAGCCTTTCGATCAACTTCTTCTTTCGTTACCGAGTAACGATCCGCCACCAGGCAAAATGCAACAAACGCGCGTAATACCTTTGAACTTCCCCGCAGCATCATCTTCCTTTTATCTGTGCTAGCAGTTCCTGGGTGAACTTCAAAGACGCCAAGGGAACGCTGGTATCCCGGGATGCAGTCTGGGTTGCGAAAGCCGAGGACGGTGGTTTCATCCGAGGGAGCAGCCCGTGCCGAAGTTGACGCAGGTCGCCACTTTCAGGTCTGGGGGTCGAAGCAGCCCTGCAGGGCCTCGACGACGCATTAACCGAAATGCTAGCGGGTCCGACAGCCTGAAACGTCGCTTATTACTTCGTGAGCTGAATCCTGGTCCCCTACCCAGCCGCGCGCGGCGCGCGTGTCTGGGCGAGCTGATCCAAATCGATGGCAGCGATCATCGGTCGTTCAAGTCAACGACATGGCACTCGATTTTGGGAGCTCCCAGTGCGTGATAGATCCAGAACGCATCGGGACCGGCCTCGTAGCCGACGACTACGCGCCTCTGCCGCTAACGCCCATTCCAGCTTTTACTGCTCAATCAGATCCAGCGTGGCCTGCAAGCTAGCGGCGGCGCCCTGGCTGGGCAACAGTATGCACGGCTGGACGTTCGCGTTGCCCGTCGGGCAGCGCGAACGTCCATTTGGCCGCCGCAACCTCAAATGAGACCGCAAGCACAATTGCCTGAGTGTTATTTGCGATGGATGCCGAATCTTTGCGCATGGTGCCACTCCTGTGCGCCGGGGTCGACGCGCTGATTCTAGTATTTGTTCGTCGGTCCCCTACGCTTCATAGATCTTGTAATTATTTCAGGCTCGGAACACTGAACCTCTAACCCGGCGAGGTTCTTGACATGACGCCGCAGACTTGAAAACAAAGAAAACAGTCCGAAGATCGGGCCTGAACTGACACATTAAGCGATGAGAGATTGCATTTTCTCCGGTCGCTTGATTGGTTACGCAGTAACAGTCGGCTCGAATATGCTGATCCTTGTGCCAAGCTCCGCCTTCTCATCAACTCCGGCGCACCGTTGACTTCCTGCTGCGCGCCCGCCGCGACACGCTTGCGGCAAAGTGCTACTGCGAGCAGGCGCTCGCGCCAAACACCATGCCTAGAACCGCCATCATCGATAATCGCGGCGCGACCCTGGCCGCTCTTGAGGCGCCGAACTCGCAACGGGAACCACTCATACAAATCCGACGGAACAAATATGCAAACAACATAGTGGAGCATGACCACCGCGCAATCGAGCAGATTGTCCGGCCGATGGTGTGCTTCAAGGACTTCCGGTGTGCTCGTATCATCCTGTCGGGGAGTCGAGGTCATGCACATGCGCCGTAAAGAGCGGATGTAATGCTATGACAGGCCACGAAACGTTGCTAAATAATTCTAATCGTTTCTTAAATAAGCAATCTTCACCGGATGTATCGGCCCGAACTCGTGGGCTCTATCGCGAAACATCCCGTATAAAATAGCGTGTCGCCGGAGACAAGCAGTTCGTGATCGGAGGTTTCCCTGCCTGAACGGACGTTTTTCAGTCAGGTATGGTTGCGGAACTCGAAGAGTTTCGCTAAGAAGCGACCCGAATCGTCGATCGGTGTCACCGTAACCCTGAAGAATCTGCAAAGAAACATCGATTTTCTTCCAATAGTCCGTTTGGCCAACTGCAGAGAATTCCTTGATTCACTCCGCACTGACCTTTGATCGACTCATAACTCATGAATTTCAGGAACGGCCTCGAAACCTTGTGGGACGATGGCGAGCGCGTCTTAAGTCGAACCCGACGGCCGGCCG
>DATLWF010000147.1:0-11041 GCA_035576605.1 Blastocatellia bacterium
GTGCCCGCTGATGAAAATGATGGAAGTTGATAGCCCCATTTTTACAAGCTGCTGTTGAAGTTCCAACCCGCTCTCGTGGGGCAGCCTCACGTCGAGGATGAGACAACTGGGAGATTCCGGCCTGGGAAATAACAGGAATTCAGCCGCGGACCCGAACGTCTCTGCGCGCAGACCCACGGAACGGAAAAGGGCGCTCAAAGAACGCCTCGTCGGCTCGTCATCGTCGACGACGTATACGATCGACTCGAGCTCGGAATCTGTTCTGCCTGCATGCGTTCGTTGGGGCGAATGGGAACGGGCGAACATCATTTCTTCCTTTGAATCACAGTTGACGGTACGCGGACCGTTGCCGACGCCGGGGATGGATTCTTCTCTGGCAATGGAGTATTACATGACATCGCAACCCTTGCTACCTGTGGGCATCGCTAACCCATGGGACGGACCGTGAACGGATGGAAGTCTGACAATTGTGTCAGACTATCGCACCTCTGACGATGCGGCAGTGCGGCTGATTGGCTAGCTCGGCGGCCGGCTCACTGCAGAGGCACATATAATGGGGCAATATCGCAACCCGCATTGCCTTCTGCAGAAAACACTAGAGGATGGTTCGAATGGCGCGCCCCAGAGAATTCGATGAGGCAGTCGCGCTTGACGCGGCAGTGGAGCATTTTTGGCTCCATGGCTACCAGTCTACGTCGATTCGTGAATTGGCGTCCGCGATGGGGATTACGGGCGCCAGTCTCTACAACGCGTTCGGCGATAAGCGCGCCCTTTTCAAGATGGCGCTCGGACGCTACATTGAGACAGGTATAGAAGGGCGCGTCATTCGCGAACGTCAGTCTACCGTAGATGCGATAGATGAATTTTTCACAGATATCGTCAACTATTCCATCAAAGACAAGAGCCGAAAAGGCTGTCTACTTGTGAATTCAGCCCTCGAACTTGGCGATGAAGACACAGAACTAAAAGGAGTCGTGTCAGATGTTTTCGTTGAGATAGAAGCGTTTTTCAGGCGAGCTATAGCAGATGGCCAGGAGCAAGGTGAAGTGTCGACTGCGCTCCCTGCAGCTGACTTGGCCCGCCTATTATTAGGCGCTTTGCTTGGGATCCGCGTTCTGGCCCGCGTTCGCCCCAACCGTCCTCTTCTAGAAGGTATTGCTCGTTCGGCGCTCCTCGTTTTGAAGCGGTGACCCGTTCTGTGCATATGCTCTTTCGTGAGCGTCCGTGGGGTAGGCGGCAGCAGGGACGCGTGCGCGCCCCCATCCGCCCTGCCGATTACAGGCCTGAATCGCAAAGGGCGCCCTGCGTTTCGGCTCTAATGTTACTTGCAGCGCTTTCAGCCGGCATCCCGCTTTACCACCGCCATAAGCCTTGCCATCCCAAACTCGGCGTTCGAGCACCATAAGCCCCGCATTCGCAATCATCAGGATCGACCCGGTCTCCAAATAATCAACATTTATATTTTCATCGAAAGTCCAAGTCAATCCTTTTGTTACTGCGTAACGGGAGGCGAGCCATTCGCCTACGGCGATACACTCGTAACAAGAAGAGGGCCGGGCTTGCTTTCGATGTGCATCTTTCAACAATCTTCAAGAGATTCATGGGCGAGACGGCTTTCGACTTCTGTCGCAAGCATCATTGCGGACGCGTTGATTGGTCGTGGCTTCGAGATAGGCTTGTATATGCTGTCCCCGGTGTTGATTACGATGCCGCTGAGAGAGCAAACTCCCGGTCTGGTTGCGTCAAAACGACGCCAGAGCTGGAAACTGTAACTGCATCGCGTTGGGTCGTGCCAAGATACGATCACGGTGCATTGGGAGGCCCGCTCGAGGACGCTGACTGTCGCGTGGCGCAAATGCATGTCGTCCGATACTGAGGTTCCCGTTGGTGTCGTCAGGTCTGTCGATAGAACTCTTTGCAGCGATTGAGAATCTGATTGAGCGAGCGATCGCACGATGCTCTTCCATGGTGCGACTTTGGCCGTTGTAGCCGATGCTTCCATGTCTAGTCTCCGGGAACTTCGGGGTTTGGCGGCGAATAAAGTGAGATGGCGGCGGAGCCCGAGCGCCAATCCGTGTAGTAGGGTCCGCAATCGCACGGGTGGGTGATATGGATACCTATTAACCGAAGATGTTTCGTGACGGACGAGTGCGGCGCCGATGTAAAAATGGTACGCGGCGCTAATGCGCGAAACAAACATGCATCGGTATAGAAGTTCGACGCCAAAGGATATCGAACGATTCGTCTGGACCGGAGACGGTTGACTGATGCGGGTCGGCGCGGATCTTTGTCCACTTGCAGCTAGAGGTGGCGCGGCTCTATTGTGATCTATCTCTGTGCCCGGAAAAGAAAGCCGAGGATCGAATAAAGACGCCTGAAGGCACCGCGTAATGACGCGTTCACTGGGGTACGGCTAACGCACCGTATTCCGAAATTGCGTCTTCTTCCGATGCGCGAGCGACGTCTGAAACCTTCGAGAAGGGACCAATCCAGCGCAACATGGTTAAGAGCCTGCTCGGCCTATGACGGTCGCGCGCGATGAATACACCGGCTTTCGTTCGAGAAGGTTGCGCATGCTCCGCCCTGAGGGTTCGGGGCTTGCGCCAAAGCCTTGGCGGGTCGATCATTACGCCGCGCCGATCGAGAGGAGTTGAGGCCCCGTCGGCACGCCTTACATCAACCGACGTTATTGGGTTAACGCCAGACGAAGCATGCAGCCTATGCTCTAAGCTTCGTCCGCGATGGCTTCCAGCGCGGGAAAATCGATCTCAGTCTCGAAGACATTGCTTACGAAATTGGCATACAGGAATTGCGTGACCCGCGCGATGATCTCTATGACCTGAGCATCCGTCCACCCTGCATCGCGGACTTCTTGCAGATCGCTTCCCTTCACCTTTCCGCGTGTCTCAGTGACCTTCTTCGCGAACTGTAGAGCCACATCGATCTTTGGATCACTGGACCTACCGTAACGGTTCATCTTGAGTTCGGTGACATCAAGCTTGCTGAATTGGGCCCCGATATAGGTGTGAGCACGGACCATATAGTCACAACTATTCATTTCCGAAACGGCGAGTGCGATACGATCGCGCATAGCTGCATCGAGCGTTCTCTCCAGTGGAATCTGTAAACCCTTGAACGCCGCTAAAGCGTGCGGGCTCTGGGCCATCACCGCAAAAATGTTCGGAACGAACCCAAAAAGCTTCTGGAAGCTGTCGAGGATGGCCTGCGAATCGGCCGGGATTTGCGTGCGGGATGGACTAGCACTGTCGGCCATGTATTCTCCAGTCAAACGCGTGGTTTTGATCGGAGGAATCGTATCCTGCTCAACAACCATCGATAACCTACCTCATGTGATATGTACTGTCTCGAAAATTGAGAGGGTGAGGAGGAGCGGTTGACCCCCTCTTGATCCTTTCGAGCATACATTTGGCCACTATCGCGGGTCCTTTGCGTATTTGCAGGTTTTAGTTAGGCTGTTTTAAAATGCGATTCCTTGACGCTTGAACGGGTGTTGATCCTCGCGACGCGAGCCGTCAACCATAAGTCTGTCTTTATCACTATTCAATGCGTTACGTAGTCTGGGGACGCAAAATTCGATGAATCTTAGGATCTTGATTGGCTGCATCTTCTGCCCAGCGTGCACGATGCTGACGGGCATCGGTTCCGGCTCGAAATCCCTAAGGACAAGTGTTAGCAAACCAGCTTCGACCGCGTGGGCAATCTGATAGCAAAGAACATGCGTTACGCCGACACCAGCGATGGCAGCGTCGATCGCAGCTTCAGCCGTGTTTACGGAGAGTCGAGGACGAACGCCGACCTGGCGATCAGGTTGCTGGCCTTGATTAGATGCGAAGGTCCACGTTGCCCCCGACGTCAGTGCCTCGAAGCTTACGCAGGAATGTTCTGCCAGATCTTCCGGCTTCTTGGGCTTGCCAGCGCCGGCGAAGTAGGCGGGACTTCCGCAGAACACTCGACATACTGTGCCGACGTGTGTTGCTACGAGCGAGCTGTCCGGCAAATGACCGATACGCAGTGCAATGTCGATTCTGTCGTCAACCAAGTGCAAACTTCGATCCGATAGGATGAGTTTAATGCGAATTTCCGGGAAGGCAGCGAGGAAATCGTTAACGACTGGCAAGAGATGCAGGCGGCCGAAAACGATGGGCGCTGTGACGATCATGTCGCCGCGGGGGGTTGAATATTCACCGGACGCGTTCCGTTCAGCGTCGCCGACCTGATCGAGGATGGTCCTGCAGGCATTTAAATATGCTTCGCCGGCCTCCGTTAGCGTCAGCTTCCGTGTGGAGCGAACGAGCAATCGTGCGTTCAGATGCTGTTCAAGCTCTGCGACCTTGCGGCTTACGGTCGGCAAAGGGGTGCCGAGTTTGCGGGCTGCAGCAGAGAAGCTCCCGAGATCCACCGCGCTAACAAAGAACGACATTGCCTCGAAGCGATCCATCTATCCTCTCATTAGGTTGAGGTAAAACATATAAAAAATACAGGATTATCAACGAACACGCGCGCTATTAGCATTCCTTTCAATTAGTAATGGGTGGTCAACAGGAGAAACACATGCCCAGAGTCACGATTCCAGACCGCGATGACGCGCCAACGGAGTCGCAGGAAATGTTGAATGCTGTCGCGAAACACCTGCGGTTCGTACCCGCGCTCTTCCGGGCAGCCTCCATAAGCCCTGACGCCCTCAGAGGGTTGACACAACTCAACGGGGCAGTATCCAGGGCATTTGACGCGCGAACCCTCGCGCGCATTGCCTTGGCGGTATCGCAGGTCAATGAATGCAAATATTGCCTGTCCCTCCATACGTATCTCGGCATGAACTTCGGGAAACTGAGTCCGGACGAAATGTTGCGCAACCGGTGGGGGGATTCCACCGACGCAAAGTCGACGGCGCTCGTGATGTTCGTCCGGAAATTGGTCGAGACGCGTGGAAACGTCGTAGACAGCGAGTTGCAAATGATTCGAAGTGCTGGATTTGGCGACGCACAAATCATCGAGATTGTAGCGGCGAGCGCATGTTTTATCTTCACGAACCTGATCAACAACGTGTTTGACACGAAGGTTGACTTTCCCGAAGTAGATGTTGATTCGAAGGCAGCGTGACTCATCTGGTCAGAGCGTGAAACTAATACCGTGATATGCCCTAGCCTACGAGTGGCTAGCAAGATGCCTGCAAATACCGGCAAGTGTCTGGAGCGCATGACCCTCCAAGTGCTGGGACGGGCGGGGCCGGGGGGCGGTCGTTTCTGTTGGCCGGCTAACAGAGCGGGCGGCGCGTGCTGAGATCGTAATAAGGGTGGCGAGTCTTGATGTGTATCTCGAATAAGGTTGCCGGTGCACAGGCGAAGCGGTTCCCTCGGTGAAGTAAGACCTGGACGTCGATGGACAATGGCCAGCGGGCAACAGCCAGCCGGCCAACTTATTCGGTATGTAAATAGAAGTTTGCGGTAAGGATTTCAGATGGCTGGAAAGAGACGATTTGATGAGCGGGCGGTTTTCAACGTCGCAATGGAGGTATTGGAGCGCCGAGGGTACAAGGAAGCCACTATGGTCGAGTTGGCTGAGGCGACGGGGGTGCAACGTAGCGCACTCTACAACGCTTACGGAAGCAAAGAAGAGTTCTTCCTTAGGGCATTCAACTATGTGGCTGGCAGGTTTTACGAGCAGGTTAACCATGCTCTTACGAAGCCTGATAGGCGCGCTCGCCTGCAGTCCTTTTTTGAATTGATCATACCCCTTGGTAACACTTCGCGGTGTGTTGCCTTCATTGCAACCCGGTTGACCATCAGCGGATTCGTCACAGAGATTACGGAATTCGTTGGCGGAGTTCTTTGTCGAGCTCGAGAACCTGTTATGCGAAGCTCTTAGCGTGGAGCGAGACGGTATGCAATTGTCCATGTCGGCGCACGAAGCGGCAAAGCTTGTTGTCGCAACTACGCGTGGGATTGCCGTCATGCGCAACATACATATGAACCGTATGACAGCTACATCGGTTACCAGTGCACTCCTTAATGCCGTGATCTCGTCTGCTCCACAAGACTCGTGAGCATGGTATTTCAACCTTTCAACCGCTGGCGGTGGCGCCTTTCCTGCTCCGACCTCACGCCCTCAATCACCTCTCCATCTCGCCAACACTCGGTAAGCATAACGCTTAACCGTGAATGTTGACGATGTGCGCGGGGACCGTCTCCAGGGGAGGGCTGTCGGTTTCCGCAACTAGCGCGACGAGGGGTTCTCACGTTTTGAAATTGCACTTTTCAGAATCATTGGCTTATCAGAATTTTGAGGCAATACTATGATGAACCCGGTGCTGCACGTGGTCGGCGCAATCGGAGGAACAAAATGTCCCGTATCGATATTCCTGGTCATCAAGAAACTGCTGCGTCGAGTCTGCAACCTCTATTTCACTTCGTTAGCAGACGTTTTGGATTCGTCCCGGATCTTTATCGGGTCCTGTCCATCAGTCCGCACTCGCTGACCGGATTGATGGAGATGCAGGCAGCGCTTTCACGAACATTGGATGTGCGTACCCGCGAAAGGATCGCGATAGCTGTGTCTGAAGTTAACGGCTGCGACTATTGTGTTTGTGCTCATTCGTACGTCGCACACTATTTCGCTAAGCTCGTCCCGCAAGAGATAGCCTTGAACCGCGTTGCCCGATCGCTGAACCGCGATGCAGAATCAGCGATAACGTTCGCACGGAAAGTTTCAGTATCGCGGGGGAAAGTGAATACGGAGGACCTGAACGACATACGCGCTGCAGGGTATTCTGATGCACAGATTGTGGAGATCATCGCGCTGTGCGCGCAGGTATTTTTGACCAACCTTCTAGCCAATGTATTTGACATTCAGCCTGATTTCCCCGAGTTTTCAAGTGTAGCAGCTGTGCATGGGGACTTAAACGTCGCTGGGCGTTCATCCTCCTCCTACGATAACTAACGACACGTTCGTTGTGTATATCTCTTCTAGCACACACAAGGGCTCAGAACTATCTTCCTCATCGATTTCGCAGGCCTATATTGAAAGCTTGTGCGACGAATCGGCGAGCTCGGCCTGGTTCAGGCGAAAAAATCCCCATCCTGGATTTTCACCGAATTGCAGACTGTCCTTGACTGCCACATTGGCTAATTCCATGGCGGAGGAGTCAGAACACAGTCTGCAGCTTCGATCCCCGAGCCCAGAACTCATAATGGGGTGACTGTCGTCAGTTGTCTTGAAGGCTATGATGCCTTCCGGAAGCGTGTTATTGCACAGGAAATGTTTATAGGCGACGGGGTCGACGTAGGCGTCCGAGTACCCCATTACCACACAGTCGCCGACAAGGTTACGAACTGGTTCGTCGGTCAAACGAAGATGAACCCACTCATGGAAATTGGTTGGTAGGATTAGATCGCCGTAAATTGAATATTCCAGCGTCGCCCCACGTACCGACGTGCGCTTTGTCGACGTAAGTAATATTTGACGAAGGTAAGCGATGCCCGCTAACGCTACACAGATAGCAAATATTTCCATCATCTCGGCCGGATCGTACATCACACTCCTCACGCTCGCTATGTAACCTAATGCAGCGATTCAACAAAAATACGGCGGCTTCGTCAATCATCTTCCAGGTTGATCACGAGATACCTCAGTATATCCACGGACATCGATACCTAAAACGGTGACAAATGAGCGAGACGGCCGAGAACACCGCGGCGCCTAGGTCACGATAATAAACTATGCTGATTTCGGGTCCAACACAACCACTGGGAAGTCGATAGGTGTGTCGAATACGTTGTTTATGAAATTGGTAAATAGGAATTGCACGCTAAGCGCAATGATCTCGACAAGGTTGGCGTCCGTGAACCCGGCTTGTCGCACGATATCGAGATCTGATTCGGTCACTTTGCCGCGCGTTTCCAGTATTTTCTTCGCAAAGCGGACGGCGGCGTCCCTCTTCGAATCACTGGAAGTACCCATCCGGTTGAGTGAGATTTCCTCTAGACTGAGATTAGTAGCGTTAGCTGCCCAGAAGGTATATGCAGATAAGCAGTATCGGCAGGAATTTACTTGCGACACAACCAGTGCGATCGCGTCTCTTGTCTGCGAATCTAATGTCTTCGCGAGTGCTCCATGGAGGCCTGTCCAACCAATTAACGCGTCCGGGCTAAGAGACATGATACTGAACTGGTTCGGAGTAAATCCGAATTGTCTGTTAAACGCATCAAGCATCGGTTTCGAGGCGAGGGGCATTTCGTCGCACGTCGGGATTGCGATACGGGTCATTTAGTTTATCCGGTTAAAAGCCAACGAGGACGACAAGTTAGATTATAGCTGACGCTATTATCGATACAGACGCGTCCTTTCGAGAGGCGATTTATTACTCGAGAGATGGCTTGCTTACCGATCCGATTTTGGCAGGCGTGCTTCCATTTTGACGAGTTCAACGAGCGTATTCGCTTTCATCTTACGCATGAGCTGCCCGCGATGCACTTTTATAGTTATCTCGCTCAGATTCAACTTCGCTGCGATCTGCTTGTTCATCAAACCGCCTGTGACCATTGACAAGAGCTTTCGCTCATGGGCGGTCAAGGACTCGTATCGTTCACGCAACTCTCGACGGCCGCGTTCGCTTTCGCGCCGTATACGGTCATGAATCATCGCAGAACGGACCGCGTCAAGCATGTCCTGGTCACGAAAAGGCTTGCTCAGAAAGTTGTGGGCACCCGACTTCATCGCCTTCACAGTCATCGCGATATCACCGTGCGCGGTCATAAAGACGATTGGTATGTAAACCTGGAGCTTGGCGAGGCGCTCTTGTGCCTCAAGCCCCCCGACCCCTGGCATCCGAATATCGAGGATGAGGCAGCTCGGCAACGCGGCCGCCTTGTCTGCGTTTTTCGCCAATACCTCAATCATTTCCGTGGCTGAGCTAAAGAGCCTTACCTCCAGGCCCACGGTCGCCAAAAGATCTGCGACAGATTCTCTGACCGAGATATCGTCATCGATAACATAAACTAAAGGAGACGATTCCATATCGTGATCTTCCGATTCTGAAAAAGACATATTCGTTTATTGGTTTAAGATTAAGACCGAACATCATTCACTGATGTGCCGTCTAAATACGGCAACGTAAACCGGAATACGGTTTCCTCTTCGCACCGTTCGGCTTGAAGTAGTCCTCCGTGCGCCTCTACGATGGAACGGCACACTTTCAGTCCCATGCCCATACCGTTGGGTTTGGTAGTAAAGAGTGCGTCGAAAAGCTCCTCTGCGGAGTGTTCGCCGAACCCGCACCCATTGTCTTGGACGGTCACCATCGCGAACATGGAATCATGCGAGGTGGAGTTCACGATAAGAGACTTTTGCGTCCCCACTACGGGTAGCAAAGCGTCCATAGAATTGCGTATCAGATTTTCCAAAACCTGTTGAATCTGTGTGCGATCACCGAGTACGGGTTTGGCTACAGCGGTTTGCAGGCGTAGTCGGATGTTGGCGCGGTCGAGCTCGCCCTGCAGCAGAAACGCGACTTCCCTGATGGCATCGTCGAGGTCCACAGGGACCTTAGTAATGCCCGAATTGGACGCCACAGCCCGTAACCCTCTAAATACGTCCGCAGCCCGACGGGCGTCTCGAGCCACTCGTCGAGCGGAATCGCGTGCCCGAGTTGTTTCTTCGGGTGATTTCGACAGCCACCTAAGACAGGCTTCCGCGTTCGTAATGATTCCCGTGAGTGGCTGGTAAACCTCGTGGACAATTGATGCTGCCATCTCGCCCATCGTGGAGAGGCGATGGGCACGTGCGAGTTCCGCGCGCGCCGCTTGTAACGCATTCTCCGCATTACGTCGTTCCGTGACGTCAACGGTTACCCCGATGTATTGCAGATCTTCAGTGTCGTCAGTCTGCGGGTGACCTTCCACTTGCACATATTTGATCTCCCCAAAGCCGACCACAATCCTGAATTCGAGTTTGAAGACGCGTCGAGCGGCAATAGCTTTCACGAGCGCGATTCGCACAAGTGGGAGGTCGTCAGGGTGGGTCAGATTTATAAGTTTTGCACTCTGGATATGTCGTTCACACGGAATTTCATATATCCGGAAGAACTCTGAGGACGCTTCTAACAGGTCCGTATCCGCGCGCCACCTCCAGCTGCCCGTTTGACTCATCCGTTGCATGTGGGCCAGCTCTTTTTTGTTTGCGCACAGCGCAACTTCGACCTCTTCAATCGTCCTATTCTCAAGAGCGATGCGTGCACGAAGCCGCAAATTTTCTCGTTTCACCGCGGCTTGCGCTGAGAGTATGTTTAGGTGGGAAATGAGGGACCAATCGAGCGGTATGCTATCGCTGTGCGTGTCGAGACAGAGCATCTCCTTGCTCTCGTCACTACTAAGCAGGGGCACACACAACATGGGGCTATCAATGCCGTCGGGTTGTGGGTTCACCCAGACTTGTGCGCGTTCAGAGGAGCTAGTCCCCAGGAAAACCGGCATATAGGTCAGCGAAACCGTATCGAACACGTTCCTGAACAGTCCCTCCGACTCGACGGGTCGCCTGCCATGGCTGACAACGATTTCGTCATTGTGCGAGCGCCGTGCCTCACATTCGACTAGCATCTTCCCTCCGTCGTTCCCGATGAGCCGAGCTCGGTTCACCTTCGCCATCGATATGGCGCTTTTCAGGAAAGTCGCGACGACTTCCGTTTCGTTGGTATCACGTGAAAGTTGCTGAGAAGCCTGGACCATTTCCAGTAGCTGCGTGCGATGCCCATTACCGGTCATGTATGTTTTAGTACTCGAATTCGGTTTCTGCTGTGACGGGAGGCCTGCTTCTGCCGCTTGCCCGCTCGGAGTGTTGCATGCAGTGAAACTGTTCGGGTCTGCCGGGCTAGCTGATCTTGGTGGTCCTCAGGTGGTGAAGCGTCGGATGAACGACCTCTTCAAGGTGCCAGCGCTCCTGCCTTAACCGGAAAACGACGCTCATGCTGAGCAATATTGTGAGGAGCAGGCTTCCCAGGTCCGTCGAGGGTTGAGTGCGGATAATTTCT
>DATLWF010000148.1:0-5825 GCA_035576605.1 Blastocatellia bacterium
CGATCCAAGGGCGGAGGTGCTCAAGCAGATTCGGATCGAAGCTACCAAACCCAAGGGCGACTCGGTATCCAGACCAGGTTCGTAGTACGGCCTTCAGGCAGAAGTAGCCCAGACTTTAGTCTTTGTCCAATGGAGATCTCTTCTATCGGGGTAGCAGACACAGCCTAAAGTCTATGCTACTTCCGATTGAAGCGCGCATTTACCAACGTCAATGCTCTGACACAGGAATAAGAAAATGGAAAGCGTAGATCCAAAGCGCGAAATGCTGCGACACACTGTTGCGACACTCGCCTACCGCGGGGGTAAGGCCGTGCGCGAGGCGCCCGAGTCGTTCGCCGATTTTCACGCCTCGGAAACCACCCGCACACCCGCCGCGATTCTGGCGCACATCTGTGACTTGCTCGATTGGGCGTTGTCGATGGCGAAAGGAGCGGAGGCATGGTACAACTCCGTCCCGCTGCCGTGGGCCCAGGACGTGGAGCGCTTTCATGCCAGCCTTGCTCGCTTTGACGAATACCTAGCGTCGAGCGAGGACCTCGCATGTTCTTGTGAACGGCTCTTTCAGGGAGCCATCGCGGACTCGCTCACGCACGTGGGACAGCTCACAATGCTGCGCCGAATCGCTGGCGCGCCGATGCGAGGTGAGAATTACTCGAAAGCGGATATTCAGAGCGGGCGGGTCGGAGCCGAGCAGACCGCGCCTCGGCGAGAGTTTGATTGAGTTGGTACGCAGTAATCGATACTCCACGCACACTCCGTGATTTTCTTGTCATCGGTAAACCACTGATATAGAATCGCTGCCTTGCTCAGCCGGACGACGCTCGTTCGGCGCACTCAAACAACTCCAAATCTAATTTGAAGGGAGGATGCCAGGATCTGCCAGACTCGCAAGGGGGCGTGTTTTCTAAGCCCTTCCTGGGTACTGTGAGGTCAGGCTCTGTACGAAATGAATAAACACACTGCCGCTTTGCCGGCGCCGCGACGATTGCACTCTATCGTCGTCTCCGCATTCCTCGTCTCAGCCTTTGCTATTGCAAGCTATTATCTCGTATCGCCGCCCGCCGCTCGCGGATTATCGAGCGGCATAGTGATCAGTCAAGTCTACGGCGGCGGCGGAAACTCCGGCGCGACTTTCAAGAATGATTTCATCGAGCTCTTCAATCGCGGCAGTTCACCGGTCACTGTGACAGGATGGTCGGTGCAGTACGCTTCGGCAGCCGGCACGACGTGGCAGGTCACTAACATAACGGGAACCATTCCGGCGGGCGGCTACTATCTGGTACAGGAGGCCCAGGGGGCAGGAGGAACCGTCAATCTACCTGCGCCCGATGCCACCGGCACTATCCCAATGGCTGCGGGCGCAGGCAAAGTAGCGCTCGTCAATAACACAACAGCTCTCAGCGGCGCTTGTCCAACGGGTGCCAACATAATCGATTTCGTGGGGTTCGGCACCACGGCGAACTGTTTTGAAGGAAGCGGCCCGACTCCGGCTCCGTCCAACACGACGGCTGCCCTTCGAAACAACAACGGGTGCGCCGAGACCGACAACAACGCCGCCGACTTCGCGGCCGGCCCTCCAAATCCGCGCAACAGTGCTTCGCCTTTGAATGGTTGTGGCACCTCTACGCCGCCCACCGGGACCGGACTGGCGACTCCCGACACCGTCTCACCAGGCGGTTCGACGCTTCTAACCGTGACTGTGACTCCCGGGACCAATCCTCCAAGCGCTGGCATCACGGTTACCGGCGACCTTACTTCAATCGGAGGATCGCCGACGCAGCAGTTCTTCGACGACGGCTCTAACGGCGACGTGACTCCTAACAATAACGTCTTCTCGTTTGGCGCGACCGTGTCGATCAGCACGACGCCGGGCGCCAAGAGCTTGCCGATCACGATCAGCGATTCCGTGCCGCGCAGCAGCTCCACTTCAATATCTCTGACAGTAGCCTCGGCGACGGTTCCGGCTGGCAGCGTCGTGATAAGTCAATTATATGGCGGCGGAGGCAACACTGGCGCGACTTTCAGAAACGACTTCATCGAGTTGTTCAACCGAACGACAAATCCGATCGACATCACTGGCTGGTCGGTTCAGTACACTTCGGCCGCCGGCACAGTGTGGCAAGTCACATCGTTGTCCGGGATCATCGCAGCCGGCAAGTACTATTTGGTGCAGGAAGCGCAGGGCTTGGGCGGCACTCTCAATCTCCCCGCGCCGGATGCTACAGGCACGATCGCAATGGCCGCCGGCTCAGGAAAAGTAGCTCTCGTCACTACCGGAGTCGCGCTGAGCGGGAGTGGCTGTCCATTCACGGGAGCAGTCCAGGACTTTGCAGGTTATGGCACCGCGAACTGTTCCGAAGGAGGCGCAGCAGCGCCCACCTTGAGCAATACCACGGCGGCGCTCAGAGCCTTGAATGGTTGTCAGGACACAGACAACAATGCCGGCGATTTCTCCCAGCACGCGCCCAGTCCGCGCAACAGTTCGTCCCCGTTCACTGATTGTAACGCGCCGCCTCCACCGCCCGTCCCCATCAGTCAGATTCAGGGGAGCGGATCATCTTCACCGCTTGTCGGACAACAGGTGTCGACGAACATCAGCATAGTAACAGGTCTAAGAAGCAACGGCTTCTTCATACAAACGCCGGAGGGCGCCGACGATGGCGATCCAAACACATCGGAAGGGGTCTTCGTTTTCACGTCGAGCGCACCGCCCGCGGCCGCCGCGATAGGAAACGCGGTAACCGTGAGGGGCACGGTCCAGGAGTTCATTCCTTCGGCTGATCCCAACAGTCCGCCGGTTACAGAGATCGGATCGCCGACTGTGACTTTCCTTTCAGCCGGGAACCCGTTGCCCGTCCCGATCACGCTCACCGCGGCGGACACCAGCCCGAGCGGCTCGATCGAGCAACTCGAGAAGTATGAAGGCATGCGAGTTCACGTTGATTCTCTGACTGTCATTGCGCCTACGCAGGGAACGGTCAACGAGGCGAATGCAAATTCCGTGTCGACCGGCGTGTTCTACGGCGTGATCACCGGAGTCGCCCGGCCCTTCCGCGAGCCGGGGATTGAAGTGCCCGACCCGCTGCCCGCAGGCTCACCATGCTGCGTCCCTCGCTTCGATGCGAACCCCGAGCGCTTGCGAGTTGACAGCGATTCGCAGCCGGGCTCAAACAAGATTGACGTCGGCACGGGGGCGCTAGTCACGAACCTGACCGGGCCGCTGGATTACTCGTTCCGCACCTATACAATCCTGCCCGACGCCGCTACTCCGCCGACCGTGTCCGGTGTGATAAGCGCCACGCCTGTGCCGGATGCGGCCGGCAACGAGTTCACTATCGCTTCGTTCAATATGGAACGGTTCTTCGACACCATGGACGATCCGGGCACGCAGGACGTTGTCTTAACAACTACCGCGTTCAACAACCGATTGAACAAAGCTTCGCTGGCGATTCGCAATGTAATGCGCTCGCCTGACATCATCGGCGTAGAGGAGATGGAGAACCTGACGACGCTGCAAGCGGTGGCTGCCAAGGTAAACAATGATGCAATTGCGGCGGGCGACCCGAATCCCAACTATCAGGCGTATCTCGAGGAGGGCAACGATATCGGGGGCATCGACTCAGGATTCCTGGTCAAGGCTTCGCGGGTCACCGTGATCGATGTGACCCAGGAGGGCAAGGCCACTACCTACATCGATCCAAACAACAATCAACCGGCGTTACTCAACGACCGCCCGCCCCTGATATTGCGGGCGACGATTCAGCCATCGACCGGGTTGCCTCTCCCGGTCACCGTCATAGTCAACCATCTGCGTTCATTGAGCGGCGTCGATGATCCGGCGGACGGCAATCGCGTTCGAACCAAGCGCCGCGCGCAGGCCGAGTTCCTCGCTAACCTGATCCAGGCTCGTCAATCGGCCAATCCAAACGAGCACATCATCTCGGTGGGCGACTACAACGCGTTTCAGTTCAACGACGGGTACGGTGATTCGATAGGCACCATAAAGGGAACACCAACGCCGTTCGATGAGGTTGTGCTGGCAAGCAGCGATCTGGTGAATCCCGACTTGACCGACCTTGTCGACCTTGCGCCTGCCGATCAACGCTACTCATTCTCATTCGACGGCAACGCGCAGGAACTGGATCACATTCTGGTGACGCAGAATACGATGGGAATCTTTAGCAGTCTGCACTACGCCCGCAACGACGCGGACTTCCCTGAAGTCTACAGGGGCGACCCAAATCGACCTGAGAGAATCTCCGACCACGATATGCCGGTAGCCTACTTTGTATTCCCTGAAGCGAATCTGTCGGTCGTAAACACCGCGCCAGGCAGCGTGCAAACCGGCGCGCAGTTCTCCTACACGATCACAGTGACCAACAACAGCTCTGCTACGGCGACCGACGTGGTTGTCAGCGATAACTTACCGTCAGAAGTAAGCTTCGTGTCGTGCTCCTCGACCGGCGGCGGCGTGTGTGGCGGTTCGGGCAACAATCGATCGGTCACTTTCGGCTCGCTCGCCGGGGGAAGCTCGGCGGTCCTCACCATCGAGGCCACGCTCAACTGTGCGCTTTCGGCCGCCGCGGTAATAAACAACACTGCAAGTGTCAGCTCGTCCACGACGGATCCTGACCCGAGCAACAACTCATCAGTTGCAAGCACAACTGCTTCCAACCCGGCGCCGGTGCTCACCTGCCCGGCCGGCATCGTCACCACAAACACTCCCAATCAGTGCGGCGCCGCGGTTACTTATCCGGACCCAACCGTAACCGACAACTGTCCGGGTGGGGCGCCCACGTGCAATCCGGCCTCGGGCTCCTTCTTCCCAGTCGGCGCCACAACTGTTACTTGCACCGCGACCGACGCAGGCGGCGCTTCCGGAAGCTGCTCGTTCACCGTCACGGTCAACGACATGCAACTGCCGTCGATTACCTGTCCAGCGAACGTTACGACCGGCACGGACCCCGGTGTCTGCACCACGGCCGTTGTGAATTATGCGTCTCCAACGGTGAACGATAACTGTCCGGGTGTGGGATCGCCCTCCTGCGTTCCGGCGTCGGGATCAACCTTCCCAACGGGCACGACGACCGTGAGTTGCAGCGTCACCGATGCGCACGGGAACTCGAACAGTTGCTCGTTCACTGTGACGGTGAATGCTCCGCAACTGAGTTCGCTCAGTCCGGCGATGGTTTGGATCGGGCTGAAGAGCAGTGATGACGTAGGGACGAAGTTTGACCTGCTGGCTGAGGTGCTGAAGAACGGTGTTGTAGTTGGGACAGGTCAAGTCAACGACGTTCCCGGCGGAAGCAGCGGATTCAACAACGCGAGCTTGAGGGCGATCACTCTTGCCCTCTCGATGGGCCCTGTGGGCATCTGCCCCGACGACACGCTGGGCTTCAGGTTGTCGGTCCGCATCGCAGCTACAAGCGGTCACAATAGCGGCTTTGCGAGATTGTGGTACAACGGCGCCGCGATCGACACCGGGCCGAGCCGCGACGCGGGCAGCCGTTTCGGCGCGACAATCGGGGGCGCCGCGGACTACTTCCTGCGCACCGAGTCGTTGCTTAACACCACTGCCGGATCATCAAAGCTCTCGATTGATGTGTTGGTGAATCGCAACGTGGGCGGGAATGCGTTTAAGCCGTTCGGGACCTGGACCAAAACATTCTGATCGGGCGCTTTAGACCCGGGCTCGCGGTTGTAGACAGTATGAGGGCGGCTTCGCGCTTGAGCGCGCGGCCGCCCCTTTTTCATAACAGGGAGCTTCTTAGACAAGACTGGACCAGAAAGGACTGGATGCCAACCTTGAGACAAAGCGGATTGCA
>DATLWF010000149.1:0-4114 GCA_035576605.1 Blastocatellia bacterium
AGATTTCAGCTTGTCGATTGCAGATAATTGTAGGTTTCAGATTACAGGCTGAGGACGTCAGACACCTTCAAGAATGCGGATCTAATCTGAAATCTGACATCTGAGATCTGAAATCTTCAATCTGACATCTGAGATCTGAAATCTGACGTCTGCGATCGGCTTGCAGCTTACTATTGGCGGGGTCTCCAGCCTGAGCGGATTTTGCCTTATCCTCCATGCCTTGCGATACAAGCTTTGAAGATCAGTTTCGGGCTTCCGGCGCCAAATTGATCGCCGGCGCGGACGAAGTGGGCCGCGGCGCATTAGCCGGGCCCGTGGTTGCCGCTGCGTGCATCCTGAACCTAGACAATGTGCCGGAAGGTATCAACGATTCGAAGCAACTTACCAGGCTTCAACGCGAGCGGCTTGCGGGGGAGATTCAGGAGCGAGCGATCGCCTATTCGATCTCCCGAATCGAGCATCAAGAAATCGATCAAATCAACATTCTAAAGGCCTCTTTGCGCGCGATGGAGCTGGCAATAAAAGCATTGCGACCCATTCCCGACTATGTTTTAATAGACGGGCATCAGAGCGTCCCCAACCTTGACTGCCCCCAGTCGACAATAATCAAAGGTGATTGTCTTTCGGTTTCCGTTGCCGCTGCGTCAATTGTGGCGAAGGTAGCGCGCGACCAATGGATGAGAGAGTATGACGAGCGTTATCCCGGTTACGGCTTCGCTGCGCACGCAGGATACAATACTCGCATTCATCAGGAAGCCATTGCGCGGCTCGGACCGTCGGCGATTCACCGATTGAGCTTTCGCGGCGTCCTCTTTTCGCAGGCTGCTTTCAACTTTAGCGGCCCCGAAGAAGATACGCCTTTGTCATCGCTTCCAACCCCGGACTAAGGGACCCCGGACTAAGGCACCCCGCCCCTGATCATAGAGAGAAAGCGTAGGGAGGCGTTTGCCTCGGGAGGGGTTATGTCACTAAACAAATCCAAGTCTCTGCGGACCGCTGAGAAGTACGTCCTGCAGGGCAAAATACCAGCGGCGATAGATGAATACCGCAAGGTGGTAAGCGCGGACCCCAGTGACCTTACAACGATCAACACGCTCGGCGACCTCTACGTTCGGGCGGGCAGGATCCAGGACGCCATCTCTAACTTTTCCCGGATCGCCGACAGCTATCGCGAGGGCGGCTTCACTCTGAAGGCCATCGCGATGCTCAAGAAGATATCGAAGCTCGATCCCACAAACGTCGAAACGGCGATGAAGCTCGCGAATCTCTATTCCCAGCAGGGCCTCCTTGTGGAAGCCCGCCAGCAGTATCTACAGGTCGCCGACGCCTACGCTCGCGCTGGCCAAACACGCAAGGCGCTGGAAGCCTATCAGAAGATTGCCGATCTCGACCCTTCCAACACTTCGGTGCGTATGAAACTCGGCGAGATATATTCCCGCGAAGCAATGACCGAGCAGGCGCACGAAGCATTCATAATGGCAGGTGCCGAATTCCTGCGCAAAGGCGACGGCGAACAAGCGCTCAACGCCAATCTCAAAGCCATCACAATCAATCCCGATAGCCGCCAGGCGCTTACCGCGATTGCTACGATCTATACTCAGCAAGGCCAGACTGATCGCGCGATCAACCTCCTCTGCGAAGCCTTCGAAAGGAATCCCGGCGACGTCGAGTTGCTGACAATATTGGGCCGCACCTATCTGTCTGCGGGGATGATGGACGAGGCTGAGCGGACGTTTCTCAGCCTGGTCGAACTGGACAAGAACCGATACCACTACTTGCTTGAAGTGGGACGAAGGTTCCTGCAGATCGGCGACCTGGACCGCGCAGCCGAGCAGATCGACGGTTGCCTCGAGGTGCTGATTGCAAAGCGCGAAGAAGACAAAGCGATCGACTTCTTGCGCCGCGTCCTCGACAAAGAGGCAAATCACATAGGGGCGCTCAGGCGGCTGGCGCAGATCTTCCTGCGCATACGTGAAGACCACAACCTGATCGCGACGCTGAATTCACTCGTTGAAGCCGCGATGAGTAAAGGGAACGACCCGGAAGCTATCGCCGCGCTCAAAGAGCTCGCTAGACTCGAGCCCGATGAGCCGCTGCACCTTCAACGGCTATATAACCTTGGAGTACAGGATATCGTCGAAGGGGACTCGCCCGACGTAGTTCGCGCCACTGGACCGCTTGATTTCCAATCGGCAGCCTTTGACGATACCTTTGTGATCAGACAGATCTCGGAAGCCGAGATATTGGCCGGACACGGACAGATGGCTCATGCGGTCGAGATACTCACTGCGATTCTTGTGTACACACCGGAAAACGTTCAGGTTCACTTGAAGCTGAAAGATATCTACCTCCGTGCTGGAATCATGGACAAGGCCGCACAGGAATGCCTCCACCTCGCGCGCATACACGAAGCCCGCGGGGAGACGGCTCGAGCGAGCGACTACACCGCAGAGGCATATCAGCTTAATCCGTTGATTGATCCCGCGCCGGCTTCGTCATCCGCTGACTCTGGTGGGTGGTCGAATGATCAGGCGATGTCCTTCGGTGACGTGGTTCCCGAAACGGCGGGTCAGTCGCCGAGCAAGGTCGATGGCCCCGGATTTGAGATTAGCGATTCGTCCGGGCTCGACTGGAGTCGATATCAAACCGGCGCCCTTTCCAACAGCGGTTTCGTGACCGTGCCTGAACAGGTCGAGGTTTCCGGACCGGGTGCCGGGAACGGATCAAGCGTTCTACCCGACGGAACGGCTGACTTCCGGTTTAGCGACACGCTTATGAGCGACCCGAGTGATCGCGAGGGCGCTCCAGCCGCCGACAGGGTCTTCAATTCCGCGAGTCTGTTGGCATCTGACACGATGCCACGAGTGCTACGCGACGAACTGGAAGGCATCGATTTCTATATTGCCCAGGGCTATGTTGAGATCGCCCGCGACACGTTGGACAGGTTGCGAGGGGAAAACGGTGATCATCCCGAAATACTGGCGCGCTACAAACTGCTCGGCGACAGCGTAGAGTCATTTGTAACTGAACCGGCAGGATTGGAAACAAGTGAGCCGGTTATGAGTAAGCCTCCTGTGCCGGAGGTTGATGTGAGCCTGCTGTTGGGATCTTCGAGTTTTTTACTGGAGGAAGTGCAAGAGGAGACATCGGTTCCTCAATTAGAAGTGGCCGTGGTGCCCGAAGAGGGGACCGAAACCCCGAGCTACGAGCGAATCGAAGCAGCGTTCACAGAGGCGGACGAGGTTGAGAGCCCGGACAAGCCGTTTCTCATACAGAAAGAGTCAGGTCCTCTATATCCGGACCTGCTTGTTCAATTTAACACCAGTGAGTTGCACATGCCGTTCGATTTGCCGCGTCCGGCAGTCGGTCCGCCGCCGGCGGAACAGCGTGTGGGAACGGGTGATCTGATCGGGGCGCTCGTATCAGGGATAGATTCGTCGTTTGATTACATACATCAACCCATTGAGGAGCCCTCCGTAGAGTCCATGGTCGAGGCTGAGTCTTCAACCGGCGCTTCGTTAGAGTATGACTTTCCTCACGACGAGCAGGAGACAGAGGCTCCGCCATTTGCCGCAGACCAGTTAGCCGCAGACCAGTTAGCCGCAGACCAGTTAGCCGCTGACCAGCTTGCCGGAGACCAGTTAGCCGCAGACCAGTTAGCCGCCGACCAGTTAGCCGCCGACCAGTCAGCCGCTGACCGATTAGCCGCAGAGCAGGTTGAGACTATTTCGGCCTCGATGGAAGGCAGATCCGCGCGCGATGAGTTACAAGAAATATTCGAAGAACTGAAGGAAAAGACCAGTGACTTGAAGCCGCTCATCGACTTTGAAACGCACTACAGCCTCGGGCTTGCGTACAAAGACATGGACTTGCTGGATGAAGCGATCTCAGAATTTCAGATGGCGTTCAGAACAGCCGGCGCCGTAGACCTGGCAGGCGACTGCATTCATTGTTGTAACATGCTGGGCGTATGCTTCAAACGAAAGCAGATCCCCACGGTCGCGATAATGTGGTTCGAGCGCGGACTCAAAATACCCGACAGACTCGAGGACGAATATCAAGCGCTGAGGTTTGAGATCGGAATCTGCTACGAGGAAATGGGCGAACTCGATAA
>DATLWF010000150.1:0-5933 GCA_035576605.1 Blastocatellia bacterium
CTGCTGCCGCGCGCGCTGGTGCAGACCCTCGCTCCAGCGCTTGAAGTCATCGCCTCAACCGGCGCCGCATTCACCGCCGAGAAGAGCCCCGACCTCGCGAGGCTTGCCAGTATTTTGTACTACTCGGCGGGAGTCACCAAACACCGGACTTATCCTGGTGGTGAGCTTTACTTTCGGGCGGCGGCTTGCGCGGGCGCGCTCTATCCGACGGAAGTCTACGTCGTCTGCGGCGATATCGATGGGCTGGAAGCTGGAGTCTATCACTTCAATCCCGGCGATTTCGCGTTGAGACGGTTGCGCGAAGGAGACCTTCGTATCGTCCTGGCGCGCGCGAGCGGGAACGAGCCTAGCGTAGTTTCGGCTCCGGTCACGCTGGTCTTCACGTCGATAAGCTGGCGCAGCACGTGGAAGTATCGCGACCGGGCTTATCGATATCACTTCTGGGACAACGGAATGATCCTGGCGAACGCGCTTGCGATGGCTGCGGCGCACGAGCTGCCTGCTGATGTTGTGATGGGCTTCGTTGAGGCGGATGTTAACAAGCTGATAGGTATCGATGGTCAGCAGGAGCTTGCGTTGAGTTTGCTCGCGCTTGGCCATACAACTCAATCTTTACCTGACGGCCCCGCGATCGAAGCCCTGCCCGAAATCGACTTCGAGTTCGTACCCATCTCCATATCTCCGGTTGATTATTCTTCAATCCGTGAGGCGCATGCCGCGTCGTCGCTTACGAATCACGATGAGGCGCGCCAGTGGCGTAACGCAACAAGGGATCCTGATCCGCCCGCGATCGAAGGCGAGGCGTTTCCGCTTGCCCCGATGCCTGGAGACGGAATGCCGGCTGACGCGGTCGAGGACGTGATTCAACGTCGCGGTTCTACGCGCCGGTTTGCGCGGAATGCGATGCCGTTTGCCGATCTTTCGACGATCATCGATCGGGCGGCGCGAGGCATAACGACCGACTTCCTAAAGCCCGACGCGGCGCCGCTCAATGACATATACGCGATCGTCAACCGGGTCGAAGGCCTGCCGCCGGGCGCCTATTTCTATCGCAGGCAGGATCGCGCGATGGAACTGCTAAAGCCCGGGGACTTCAGCGCGAAGGCGGCATACTTGACGCTTGACCAGGCCCTGGGCGGCGATGCGTGCGCGACGTTTTTTTTCATGACCGATCTGGAACCGGTCCTCGACGCATATGGCAACCGCGGATATCGCGCAGCACAGATGGAGGCGGGGGTGATAGGCGGCAAGATGTATGTGGCTTCTTATGCGCTGAGGCGTGGAGCAACGGGTTTGACTTTTTTCGATGATGACGTGACGGAATTCTTCTCGCCTCACGCCGGAGGCAAGAGCTGCACCTTAGTGGTTTCTGTGGGCATCCCTGGTAAGCGACCGCTTTATTGATTGGATCATTGTATGATTGATTCATTGAGTCATTGAACGACCGAAACTGAATCAATGAATCAATGAACCAATCTTATGCTCGGTGCGCTCAACATCGACAAGCCCGAAGGCTTCACCTCTCACGACGTTGTCGCGCGGGTTCGTCGCGCTACCGGCACGCGTCGCGTCGGACACGCCGGCACGCTCGATCCTTTCGCGACCGGCGTGTTGGTCTGCTGCATCGGCCGTGCAACAAGGCTGGTTCAATTTCTGGTTGGTCTGGACAAGGAGTATATCGGTACCGTCAGGCTCGGATACGCGACGGATACCCAGGACGGTACAGGCAAACAGATTACGCCACTTCGCTCATCTAACGAATTGAGCCTCGAAGAGCTGCGCCGGGTTTTGAATCAGCTCACCGGCCCCCAGTCGCAAACACCCCCGATGTTCTCAGCTAAGAAAGTCGCCGGCGAAAGACTGTACCGCGCGGCCCGCGCCGGCCGAGATGTAGAGCGAGAGGCGGTGAGCATCGTCATTCATTCGATGAAGCTGATCGAAGATGAGGGATCTGCATTGAACGTCAACGAAGATGGTTCGCGCGATTTTTCTATTCAGGTGCGCTGCTCATCGGGGACGTACGTTAGAACACTTGCTCACGACATCGGCGAACAGCTCGGCGTCGGAGGGCACCTGGTCAAGCTTCGCCGTATGGAGGTTGGGCATTTCAGCCTCGCCGAAGCGCTGACGTTGGACGAAGTGGAAACCATGAAGCGTGACGATCTGCGCAACGCGCTAATAAGCCCATGGGACATGCTTTTGCATTTACCGATCGTTGTCCTCGATGAGGAGGAGACCAAAAGAGTAACTAATGGGCGCGCGCTCTCGCTGACGGGAGCGCGCGCGGGGGCCTTGGAAGGGGACGCACACACGTTTCGCATGTGCGATAGCAAGGGTACGCTGGTAGCGGTCGGGTACTTCGATCCGGGTGCCGGGCTGCTCAACCCGCGGGTCGTCCTTGCGGGTGAAGGGGTTGACGCGGCCTGATATGCGCGGCCGGTTTCGACACGAACTCCTCCAACCAGCTTTCAAAGGCAGGATGCGGGCACGCAGGCTTGGCCAGGAAATCTAAGCTTGCAGCCTGTGCTATAATCGCGCTAGTAGCTAGAGGCTGAAGACAGATCGTTGAGTTCGAGCTTGTTTTAATAAGATGCTTCGCTTTGATTTATCGAGGTTGAGCGTGCATCCAGTCGAGCCACGAGCAGCCGGAACTTTACCTCCGACTGTCCGCCCGAAAGGGCATAGACTGAGTGTCGTCCTAATCCTCGCAATGAATGAGCCGCTGAAGCCGTTTATGGTTGGCCCCCCAGCAGGAACGGTTTCGAAGAACAATCGAATGGCACGCAGGCAGTGTGCGCACGACTAACAATCGTCCGCATGTCAGCGTACCGGATCGATTCGGAGGTAGACATGGGAGAGAATAAAATAAACCTGAGCGACCTCCTCGAGACTCACCGCCGCGACCGCGAGCGGCTGGCCTGGGAAGGCACATTCAGAGACTACTTCGAACTGGTGACTCAAAACCCGAATGTATCGAAGCTCTCGCACGCGCGTATATGCGACATGGTCCTGGCCGCCGGTGTGGACAAGATCAATGAGGGCTCTCGCGACGAAATAGTAAAGTACAATTTTTTCAGTGAGGAACTCTTCGGCATCGAACGGCCGATCTCTAAGATCGTCGAGTATTTCAAATCGGCCGGCCAACGCCTGGAAGTGCGCAAGCGAATCCTTCTATTGATGGGACCGGTCGGCGGCGGCAAATCGACGATCGTAACGATGCTCAAGCGGGGCCTCGAGAGGTGGTCGCGCACAAGTGACGGAGCTGTCTATGCCATCAAGGACTGCCCCATGCACGAAGAGCCGTTGCACCTTATTCCGCCGGAGCTTCGAGCCGAAATCGAACGCCACTATGGCATCTACATCGAAGGCGAGCTGTGCCCGCAGTGCCGTTACAATCTCGAACACGTCTACCACGGACGCCACGAGGACGTTCTGATACACCGGATTGTTTTTTCTGAGAAGGACCGGATCGGCATCGGTACTTTTGCTCCCTCCGACCCGAAGTCCCAGGACATAACCGAGCTGACCGGCTCGATCGACCTCTCGACCATCGGCGAAGTCGGCGTGGAATCAGATCCGCGCGCTTACAGATTCGACGGCGAGCTGAACATCGCCAACCGCGGCCTGATGGAGTTCGTCGAAATGTTGAAGGTCGACGAGAAGTTCCTTTACAGCCTGCTCACGCTCAGCCAGGAACAAAACATCAAGACCGGCCGCTTCGCGTTGATCTACGCGGATGAGGCAATCCTCTCGCACACGAACGAAAACGAATATGCGGCTTTTGTGGCGAACCGCAAGAGCGAGGCTTTGCAGGACCGAATCATCATGATTCGTGTTCCCTACAACCTGAAGGTCTCGCAGGAGGAGCGCATCTACGATAAGTTGCTCAAGCAGTCCGATGCGCTTCGCAACATTCACATCGCGCCGAACGCGTTGAAGATCGCTGCGATGTTTGCCGTAATGACAAGACTCGAAGAACCGAAGAAGGCAAACATAGACATCGTCAAGAAGATGAAGCTTTATGACGGTGAGGACGTCGAGGGCTTCAAGTCGAAGGATGTGCGGGAGCTGCAGGAAGATACTGTGCGCGAAGGAATGGATGGGATCAGCCCGCGTTACATAATCAACCGCCTTTCGGGCGCGCTGGTTCGCGACAACATCACCTGCATCAATCCAATCGATGCGCTGCGGGCAATCAAGGACGGATTCGAGCAGCACACGGGCATCTCCGCAGAGCAACGTGACCGGTACTTGAATCTCGTCTCGGTCGCCCGGCGCGAATACGACGATATCTCCAAAAACGACGTTCAACGGGCATTCGTGTACTCGTTCGAGGAGATGGCTAAGACCCTGTGTGATAATTATCTCGACAACGTGGAGGCGTACTGCAACAAAGAGAAGCTCAAGGACGCGATCACCGAAGAGGAGATCGAGCCTGACGAGAAGCTTATGCGCTCGATCGAAGAGCAGATCGGCGTCAGCGAAAACGGGAAGAATACATTCCGTCAGGAGATTCTGATACGGATCTCGAGCCACGCGCGAAAGGGCAAGCCCTTCGAGTACAAGTCGCACGAGCGCCTGAAGGAAGCGATCGAGAAGAAAATCTTCTCCGACCTGAAAGACGTTGTGAAGATCACGACATCTACCAAGACGCCCGATGCGGATCAGCTTCGCCGGATCAACGAGGTAATAGACCGGCTGGTTTCGCAGAACGGCTACTGCACAGTATGCGCGAATGAGTTGCTGACTTACGTGGGGACGCTGCTCTCGCGCTGAGCGCGCGGGCGCTTCGAGATTCGGTCGCGACGCGGCAAATGTGGCTATCAACGTAGGTTTGACGAAGCCAAGTCGTAGGAAACGAGCTTATCAATGCAAGAGCAAACCCCAACTCTGCGAGTGGTCAACGCTGAGGAGATCAAGCCCATACAGGTGTGGGAGAGTCTGTATCCTGACCTCTGGATGATCATTGAGGTTACCAGGGACGATGAATGGGAAGTGTACGAGGGCAAGCTGATTGCCACTGCCGTTGATCCGATGGAACTCGTCGATATCGGGAGAAGCTATGATGAGCAGGGCATCGTCACACTTGAGACCCGAGGCGAGTACACCGAACCTCAACCCGCGTTCGTAGGTTGATGTCGAGAAACTGGTTACAGTTCAGCGCAAAGCGCAGTCCAGTCGTAAGCGTAAGACTTGGCAATGGTGTCTTTCGGGCTTTAGTCGATACGGGCGCCGAAGTCAGTCTGATTAATCCAAACACTGCGCTGCGGCTGGGATTGAAGAAGCTAGGCGACCGGGATCTTCTCGTTTTGGGTGGCGCGCGTTTGTCATTGCGGGTTGTTGAGCTGCCATGCATCGGGTTCGGAAATGTCGAGCTTCTGGCCTGTCAGGTTTGTGTCCTCGAGGTCGCCAAACTTGGGCTTCCGATTGAGATCGTCCTCGGGATCAATGCCTTCGTTAATCGCCGCTTACAGATTGACTTTCGCGAGGGGCGTATCTACGTGCTTGAATAGGAATTGCGATTATGTCAGTTCAACGAAACGATTGGTCGCTCCAGCGCAAAGGTCAGATCGATCAGGATCGTCACAAGGAACGAGTCCGGGACGCGATCAAGAAGAACCTCGGCTCGATCGTGTCCAACGAGTCGATCATCCTCTCCGACGGCAAGCGCGTTGTTAAGGTCCCCATTCGCTCGCTCGATGAATACAAGTTCCGCTTCGACTACCGCAAGAAGAAGCACGTCGGCACCGGCGATGGAAACACCAGCGTAGGCGACGTGATCGGGCACGACGGACAGCCCGGTCAAGGTCCCGGCCAGGGTCCGGGTGGCGGCGATCAACCGGGGCAAGAATACTACGAGGCTGAAGTAGACATCGACGAAATCGCGAAGCTGATCTTCGAGGATCTCCACCTGCCCTACCTCGAAGAGAAGG
>DATLWF010000151.1:0-13968 GCA_035576605.1 Blastocatellia bacterium
CTACGGCTACCAGGTGAATCCTGTCGCGGTAACAGGCTGCCTACATCTCAAAAGCGCGTGCTCATACGTTGGCAACAACACGATTCTCATAAACCGAGTGTGGATAGATGCGCAGCCATTGTTGAACTTTGAACTGATCGATGTACCAGAGGAAGAGCCGGCCGCAGCGAACGTGTTGCTGGTGAAAGACGTTGTCGTTCTTCCGCAGTCTTTCCCGCGGACACGCGCTGCACTCGAGCGACGCGGCTTTCGAGTGAAACCGATAGATGTGTCTGAGCTGCAGAAGGCCGAAGCAAGTGTAACTTGTACGAGTTTGATCTTCGATGACCTGGGAGCGCAGGCATCCCGGCCTGCTTCGCGCGGCTGACGTCCATTATCTTTTCGAGTTACTACCGGCACGCAGGGATGCCTGAGCTCCCAGGCCCTTCACATCCCACTTCATCGCGTCCGGCCAGTGGTTCTCGCTCAAGAAAGTGAGGTAAGAGCTTTCACCCTTCAAGTAGTAACCCAGAAACGCGACACTGTAAGAGTTGATGATCTCGTAAGTCGGCTCCATCGCAGTGAACTCAAACGGCTCATTCGTGTCTCTCCGCTTCCCTGCTCCCACTCCGTCGCCAAAGTTCTTGTTGATCTTGAACATGTCGGTGAACGAATAGTGTCCGCCGTTTTTCAACTCCAGCAAATAAGATGGCCCGGTGTGCTTCGCGTGATTGTCGCGAATGGCGGTGTTCCCCGCGACGCCCAGTGTTCGGTCCTCAGTCCCAAGCATTCGCAACGAAGGCACGGTCAAATTCGTGTGAGCTGGTGGAGCGCCCGACATCGCAATCACGGCTTTGAACCGCGGGTCTTGATCAGCCGCCCAGTGCGCGGTGAACGAGCCAAACGACATGCCGGTGATGGCTGCGTGTTCAGTATCAATGCGGCCAGCAAATCGTTTATCCGCGCCCCTGTCCCAGCGAATCATCTGGTCGAGCAGGAAGCTCACGTCGAGGGGCCGGTCTTTGGCGGAGTTGTTACGTTCCCCGCCCTGGAACACAATGGGCTTTCCGTTGATGATCGTCCATCTTGCGTTGCCCGTGTGATCGGCCGACACAATGATGTAGCCGTGGCTCGCAAGGTAGTCGCACCAGAACGTGTTTTGATTGCGCGACCCTCCATTTCCGTGCGAGAAAACCACCAGCGGGAATCGCCCTTTCCGCACCGGCGCGTTTCGGTGCGATTCATTCCAATAGATCTTATCGATCTCGGCCGCGCTCATCTTGTAGGTTTTCTTGATCAGCTCGTCGATTTCGGGAGTGACGCCGCCGGGAATGAAGTCCGTGTACTTGTTCTTTGGCATGCGCCGCGCGTCGTCAGTAGAGGGATGCCAAATCTCGGTGACCAGCGTGCGAGGCTGTTTGGTGAAATTATCCGTGCGGCCGGTATCGACGAATACCGTGGTAGTGACGCCCACCGGGAAGGGCCCCGCCGAGAGCGGATCCGGCGGTCTGGCTTTCACAGTCTTACTCGAGGCTCCAAGCAGAGCAAACATCATAAAGATCAATAACAGCTGCATTGTCGATGTGATCATTCGTCTGCGCATCGTGTTCTCCCGTCACTAAACCAGAAACACGCCCCACCTACCGCTCAACCGCCATCGCTACTGCGTTTCCCCCGCCAAGACACAATGCAACAAGCCCGCGCTTCACGTCGCGCCGCTGCATCTCGTGAAGCAGAGTCACCAGTAAGCGCGCGCCGCTTGCGCCAATCGGATGCCCAAGCGCGACCGCTCCGCCGTTCACGTTCAGCTTCGCCGGATCGATCCCAAGCTCGCGCGTGATGGCGACAGCTTGAACCGAGAATGCTTCGTTCAACTCGATCAGATCAACATCCGCCAGATCCCATCCCGCGCGCTCGAGAGTCTTCTCAATCGCCGTCACCGGCGCCATCATCACCAGCTTCGGTTCGACGCCGCTCGTAGCCTGGGCAACGATGCGAGCCATCGGTTTGCGCCCAAGTTTGCGCGCAACCTCAACCGACGCAACCACGACTGCCGCGGCGCCATCGTTCACACCTGGCGCGTTGCCGGCGGTAACGGTTCCGCCTTCTTTGAATGCAGGCTTCAGTCTCGATAGAGCTTCGAGCGACGTGTCCTCGCGCGGTCCTTCGTCGGCTCGAATGACCAACGCCTGACCTTTCTTCTGCGGGATCTCTACAGGAACAATCTCTTTATCGAAGCGACCCTCCTTCATCGCGGCCACGGCTTTGCGATGCGATTTTAGCGCGTACTCGTCTTGCTCTTCACGGGCGACGCGATAACGCTCGGCGACGACTTCGCCGGTGCAGCCCATATGCCAATTGTCAAACGCGCACCACAAGCCGTCGTGAATCATCGAGTCGGTCAACTCGCCATTGCCCAGCCTGTAGCCTTGCCGCGCGCCCTTCAGCAAGTAAGGCGCGGCGGTCATCGACTCCATGCCTCCGGCGACGGCCACATCGATCTCGCCCAGCCGGATTCCATTCGCCGCGAGCATCACGGATTTCAATCCGGAACCGCAGACTTTGTTTATCGTGAGAGCGGCGACGCTGTCGGGAATGCCCGCTCGCAGCGCGACTTGCCGCGCGGGGTTTTGTCCGTTGCCTGCTTGAACGACGTTGCCCATTATGACTTCGTCGACCAGGTTCGGATCGATGCCCGCGCGCTCGATCGCCGCCCGAGTGGCAATCACCCCGAGATCAACCGCGCTGAAATCCTTCAACACGCCGAGCAGTTTCCCGACCGCCGTCCTCGCGCCTGATAGTATGAGTGCGTCTGTCATTTTTCTTCCTTCTGAATAGGATCGTCACTTCCAGCAGCCCCAGACCGCAATTCTACCACAGCACAATCCGAGGCGCGGAGGAGCAGAGGAGGGGGAGCGGGGAGACGGGAGAAAGGGAGAAGAGATTTTCCATTTTCCATTTTCTATTTGTCATTTTCTATTTCGACTGCGGAGCCTCGACTAACCCCTAACCTCTTCCCCAAATAAAAAATGACAAATAGAAAATGGAAAATGGAAAATCTCTTCTCCCTTCCTCCCGTCTCCCCTCTCTCCCTCCTCTGCTCGTCGTCCACTCTCCCTGTCGCTCGTCTCCCCCTCTCCTTCTCCGAGTTCGCGTCGTTTGTCAGATCAAGCTGGCCGGTGATAGACTTCGAGAACTGTTGAGA
This sequence comes from Blastocatellia bacterium, assembly GCA_035576605.1. GTDB lineage: Bacteria > Acidobacteriota > Blastocatellia > UBA7656 > UBA7656 > Onstottus_A. The sequence goes on from DATLWF010000151.1 coordinate 3,185, forward strand.
CGCCACACACAATTCATTAGGAGCAGTGGTCTCAGATGCAGGCACTAATCCTGGCGGGCGGCAAAGGCACTCGCCTCCGGCCGCTCACGATGCACACCCCCAAGCCGATAGTTCCAATCGCTAATCAGCCGTTCTTGCTATATCAACTCGAGCTGCTTAAGCGCGCCGACGTGCGGGATGTGATCCTGTCGCTGTCGTATCAACCGCAGAAGATCGAAGACAAGCTCGGCGACGGCACCGACTACAACGTTCGTGTCAGTTACGTCGTCGAAGCGTCGCCGCTCGGCACCGCAGGTGCTTATCGCAACGCCTCAAGCCTGATAAGCGAAACGACCGTGGTGTTCAACGGCGATGTGCTGACCGACATCGACATGAACGAAGTGATTCGCTTCCATCGCGAGCGTCAGGCTGCGGCGACCATCGTGCTTGCGCCCGTGCCGAACCCCACCGCGTATGGTCTGGTTGAAACTGAAAAGGACGGCCGCGTACGCCGGTTCCTCGAGAAGCCGAAGCCCGAAGAGGTAACCTGCGATACAATCAACGCGGGCATATACATACTCGAGCCGCGTGTGCTCGATTACGTTCCTGAAGGCGAACCGTTCATGTTCGAGTACGGAGTGTTCCCGGGTCTGCTCGATCGCAAGGAACCATTCTTCGCCTACATCTGGCGAGGCTACTGGCGAGACATCGGAACGGCTTCGAGCTATCTCCAGGCGAACCTGGATGTGATCGCCGGCCGAGTGAAGTTGTTGGACCCGCCCTCCGCCGAGCGGGGCGAAAAGTTCGACGCGACCGCCGGCATCGAAGCGCCTTCAGTGGTTGACCCGAGCTGCACCTTGAAACCAGGCGTGCACATCATCAACTCAGTCGTAAGCCGCAACTGCTACATCGAAGAACGCGCCCGAATAGAGAACTCTGTCGTGCGCGGCGGCACCCGCGTCGGGGCAGGCTCGACGGTTCAAGGCGCGGTGATCGGCAAGGGCTGTCACATCGGGCGCGCGGTCGAAATCAAGGGCGCTGTGCTCGGCGACAAGTCGGTCGTGACTGACTACAGCCAGGTTGGTCCGTAGTCCGTAGTCCGTTGTCCGTAGTCCGTAGCCCGGTTTCCCTAGCCACCCCCTCTCGGCTGACTGTTGCATGACGAAGTTGTTGTATGACGAAGAGCCGCCAACTACGGACGACTGACCACGGACTACGGACAATATTGGTGCGCGCGCCGAACTGGGTAGGCGACGCCGTGATGGCGCTCCCGGCGCTTCGAGAACTGCGGCGGATCTTCGCCGGCTCGCACATCACCCTGGCGGCCCGGCCCTGGGTCCTGGGACTATTCGAAGGCGAACAACTCGCCGACAATTTCATTTCACTTACCGATGCCCGCGGTATTCTTGGCCGCGCTGCCCAATTCATAACCGCGGCCGGCCGCTTTCGCCGCGGGCGATTCGATTACGCGGTGCTGCTTCCCAACTCGTTCGGGACGGCGCTCGCGGCTCGCGCGGGCGGCGCGAAAAAGATCGCCGGCTACGCGACCGACGCGAGGCGGGTGCTGCTCGATCAGGTGATTCCATTCGAGCCCGGCTTCAAGACGCTGCATCAGGTGCGTTACTACCTGAACATCGCCGCCCATATCGAATCCGGGATCACCGGCAAGAGCGCGGTCGACTTTCAGCACTGCGAGCCGCGACTCGAAGTGAGCGAAGAGCAGAGACAACACGCTCGATCGATGCTTGAGCGATTCGGCGTCGGCGCCGGCGCTGGCCCTGGTAGCATCCTCGCTATCAATCCGGGAGCTACTAACAGCAGCGCGAAGCGATGGCCCGCCGAACGGTTCGCCAGGACGGCGGACCGTCTGAACGAACGCGAGGGTTTTCAAACTGTCGTCGTCGGAGCGGCGGGAGACAAGCCAGTAGCCAAAGAGGTTGCGCGGCTGATGCGCACCCACGCAGCGGTGATTGCGGGAGAGACTTCGATTAGTGAGTTGAAAGCGGTGCTCGCTTGCGCGGGGCTTGTGATTTCAAACGACACGGGAACATCTCACGTGTCAGCAGCGCTTGGCGTCCCGACCGTCGTCGTGTTCGGTCCAACTGAGCACGTTTCGACCTGTCCGCTTTCGCAGCGCTCGGTAGTCGTTCGCCACGATGTGGAGTGTTCGCCGTGTATGCTGCGCGAGTGCCCGATCGATCATCGTTGCATGACTCGGGTTGAAGTAGATGACGTCTACGTCGCCGCTCGGGCCCTTCTGGTCGGCGCCGCGGGTTAAGTTGGAAGACCTTCCGTCATCGAATTGCGATCATCTTGCTCCTCGAAAATCCGGTTATAAACCTCACGTATCTCGCTTGTGCATCGCGCAAACGCTTGCTCGAAGTCTTCAACCGACGACAAGCCCAACGCTAGAGTGATGTCTCGGAGTGCTACTGACGAAGCAGGCAGCACGGGACTCGGCCGATCCAGAAGCAGCCGCATCCAGTGATCGAGCCGTCTCAGAAAAGTGTATCCCTCGAATAACGCCCGAGTCTCTTCGCTGCCAAGAGCGCCTCGCTCGCCCAGATGCGAGATCAGCGCGGTCGTGCCTAGCTCGGGAGGAAAGTAGATGCGGTCGCGAAGCTGCAAGTAGCGTGTCACGAAATAAACGTCGGTCATTCCGCCGCGTCCCCATTTGATATTGGGGCGAGCGCCGCGAGCCTTCTCCTTCACAAGCCGTGTCCGTATGTCACGCAGCTCTTCGCGAAGCGACTCGTTACGCGACGCCGCACCAAAGCTCGCTTCGCTGATCGCGATTCGTGCACGCTTGCCGAACGGCAAGTCACCTGCGACTTCGCGAGCCTTGAGGTACGCCGAGTGCTCCCACGCCGAAGCCCTATTGGTGATGTAAGCAACCAATCCGCCGAGCCCCAGCGCAACCGGGCCGCTCTTGCCCTCAGGTCTTAGCCGGAGGTCGCACCGATACAGCAGGCCTTCACGAGTGATCGACGACAGCACCCGAACGATCTGGGCAGTGAGCATCGCATAAAACTCGTGCGGCGTATTCGAGTCAGCGGCCACGTTCGCGGTCGGCCTCACCAGACTTGGCGGGGGCCATTCCTGATCGTCGTCAAACACAACCAGCAGATCGAGATCTGACCCATAGTCCATCCCCGCGTGGCCGAGCCTTCCAAGTCCCAGGACCGTGAACGGCAACTGTCCCGGCTGCACACCGGCGATACCGATGGACTCGAGCGCTATCTCGGAAGCGATACGCAGGACGGCTTCGGCAAGGGCGGTCTGAGCGAGATTGATTGCGCGGAGGTGGTCATTAGTCCGTGGTCCGTGGTCCGTAGTCCGTAGTCCGTAGTCCGGGGCCAGTTGGGACGTCTCGGAACTACTGACTGCAGACGGTTCCCTATCATCAGCAACGGACGACGGACTACGGACTACGGACCACGGACTACGGACTACCGACATGTCCCGATAGCCTATCTCGATCACCAGCCGATACCACGCCCGCCGCAACGCGTCCGGCTTCGAAGCCGCGTTGCTTTCCTTGTTGATTTCGTCGCGCAATACACGAATGAAATCGGTTGGGGTGCGCTCCCGGACATCCTCGACCAGCACGCCTGCAAGCAGGGGCCGCGACACCAGCAGATGTGACAGGTACTGGCTGCTCAGCAACAGAAGCACCCGCTCGATCAGCGTCGCCCAATCGCCGGCGCCGACAGCCCAACCCCTCGCGTGAAAACTTTCGCTACTGTAAGTCGCCAATGACTCGGCCCAGGCCGCCAGATGTCGCAACGCCCTCGAAGGGTTAATCGAACACGGCAGCGCAGACGTAAGCACGCGTTCGATGCCGACACTATCGCGCCAAAACTGCGCTGCTTCGGCGGGACCCGTCCTGATCACTTTATGCAACCGAACGGCGGCCTGCTTGATGAGCCGCGCCGTCTCGTCGTCGACTGCGTCCGCTCGAGCGGCTTCCGGACGAGCTTCCACTGGCGATTGCGACTGTGTGCCTTCGATGAACACCCGATCATAGACGGCGCGAACTGCGGCGGTGTGTCTTTCGAGGTCGCGGGCGAAAGGAGTCGCCGGTTCATCCGATTGAACGTAGCCACAACGGCGCGCGAGAAGCGCCAACTTGGTGGGCGAAGCGGGCAGCGTGTGGATTTGGGCGCCGTGCTCCATCTGTAAACGATGCTCGACAGTTCGCAGGAAGGTGTAGGCTGCGGACAATCGCGCCCGCTCCGGCTCGGTCAGGTATTGCTTCTCTGCGAGCCTGGCGAGCACGATCAGTGTCTGGGCCGAACGTACCCACGGCTCGCGTCCGCCGTGCTTGAGCTGAAGCGCTTGAACGATGAATTCGATCTCGCGGATGCCCCCTTGCCCCAGCTTGACGTTAAAGCCGCGCATCCGCGCAGCCTCTTTCCGGTCGATCTTTTCTTTGGCTCGCCGGACTCCCTCGAGCGTGTCGGGCAGCGCATCCCGCGTGAAGATCGTGTCGCGCACCATATCCAGGAAGTGGGTTACGACCTGTTCACTGCCGGCCGAGGCCCGCGCGCGAATAAGCGCCTGTCGCTCCCAGTTGTGAGCGCGATTACGGTAGTAATCGGCGGCTCGTTCGATCTCAGATATCATCTCGCCATCGCGACCATAGGGACGGAGCCGAAGGTCGATGCGATAGACAGCGCCTTCGCTCGAGCTCCGCCCGATCAACTGAACTACGCGCTCGGCCACTGCGTTGAAGAACTGCTTGTTGCTGATCGCCGATGCGCGGCTCCGGCCCTCCCCGGCCGTCTCTCCGTTACCCGAAAACAGAAAGAGAAGATCGATGTCAGAAGCATAGTTCAACTCGCGGCAGCCGAGCTTGCCGAGCGCTACGATTGCGAGCTCGGCTTTTTCAATGCGACCCCGCTCATCGTGAGCCAGCGGCGCACCGTAAAGGTTGATCATTTCCTGGTTTGCCCGAGTGAGGGCGTAGCCGAGAATCACGTCCGCGAGGTTTGAAAGCTCCTCGGTCACTTCCGACAGCGTCGCAATGCCAAGGCAGTCGCGCAGATAGATTCTGAGGAATTCTCTGCGCTTGAAGCGCGCCAGCCGGGTCGGGTCGTCGGCGTTGATCATCCGCGTTACAAATCGAGCGAGTTCTTCCGACAACTGCTCGGTTGATTTCACGCGGTCGAAGTGGCGTGTCGTTTCGGCCTTAAGCCAGCCGATGTGCTCCGGATGGCGCAGCAGAGTCTCAGCCAGGAACGGACTATGACCGGCAAGCGTCAGCATGCGGGATAGCAAAAGCTCATCTCTCTTGCAGTCGTTTGAGAACTTCGGATCGAGGGCTTCGAGCCGGCTCATGAAGACTCGCGCGGCAGCCGGGTCGGGCACCGTATTGATGAAGGCCTCTATGCTTCCAGACTGTCTATCCGGCATGACTCGGATAATTTAGCACACGATTCGAACCGCAATCCCGCAACCGCAGGGTTTGGGATCTTTCACTGCAGCCTGCAGCACCACGGCTCGCGCGCTTTCAGCAATCCTCGAATTCGGATCCGCACGAGGCAGGATGGTTGATAAAAACTTAACCGCACGACTACAATCTGCAGTCCACTAGAAGAGGTAATTGATGCGGCTATTGATAACCGGCGGCGCAGGATTCATAGGCTCAAACTTCATTCGGCATCTGCTTGCGAATCATCCCGGGTACACGATCGTGAACTTCGATAAGCTCACCTATGCCGGCAACCTCGACAATCTTCGCGATATCGAAGGTCACGCCAACTACCAGTTCATCCGCGGCGACATTTGTGATCGCAAGACGCTGGACGCGGCGATCGCCGGCGCTGACGCGGTGGTAAACTTTGCCGCCGAATCACACGTTGACCGCTCTATAGAGAGCGCGGCTGACTTCATCGAGACAAATGTGCTCGGGACGCAGACCCTGCTCGACGCAGCGAGAACGGCGCGAGTCTCGCGGTTCGTTCAGATCTCAACCGATGAGGTGATGGGCTCCTGCGCCGATGAAGACTACTTCACCGAAGCCTCGTCGATGCAGCCCAACAGTCCCTACGCCGCTTCAAAAGCCGCAGCCGAACACCTGGTGCGCGCGGCCCACGTCACTTTCGGATTAGACGTAGTCACGACTCGCGCATCTAACAACTACGGTCCATATCAATTCCCCGAGAAGCTCATTCCGTTGATGATCACAAATGCGCTCGACGGCAAACCGCTTCCTGTGTATGGCGATGGCCTTAACGTCCGAGACTGGCTCTACGTGGAAGACTGTTGCCGCGCTATTGAGTCAGTGATGCGCGCAGGGCGGAGCGGGGAGGTCTACAACATAGGTTCGCGCGCCGAGAAAACCAATCTCGAGATTGTGCATACTCTTCTCGACTTGCTGGGCAAGCCACATTCGCTGATCAAGTTCGTAACCGACCGCCCTGGTCACGACCGCCGCTATGCGACCGATCCCACAAAGATCGAGACCGAACTAGGGTGGCACCCTCAGGAGACTCTCGAAAGCGGTATGGAAAAGACCGTGCGCTGGTATCAGAACAACGCGGAATGGGTCGGCCGCACGCGATCCGGCGAATACCTCGAATACTACGATCGTATGTACGGGGAAAGATGAAAACCGAGTCAGCGGTGATCGAAATCGAAAGCGCGCGCGATCCGGAGGTCAGCGCGCAAACAAGCCGCGAGCTTATCCTGTCCGAACCGCAAACCGCTATGATCACCGGCGCGGGCGGGTTGTTAGGGCGCTCGATGCGGGCACGCCTCGAGGACTCGGGCTGGCGAGTCGTTGCGCTGCCACACGCGGAACTGGACATCACCAACGAAGAAGATGTGCGGGGCGCAGTCGACAGCATTCGCCCTGACGTTTTGATCAACTGTGTCGCCACTGCCGACGTCGACCGCTGCGAAGTTGACCCCGACTGGGCGTACGCCGTGAACGCAACCGGCCCCAGATTCCTCGCTTGCGCTTCCCGCGAGGTCGGAGCGGAAATCGTCCACGTCAGCACCGACTATGTTTTCGACGGTTCAAAGCAAGGCTTCTACACGCAGGAGGACGAGCCCACATCGCCGAGCGTCTACGGCAAGTCCAAGCTGGCGGGCGAGTTTGCGGTACGGGAAGAAGCGGAGCGGTTTTACATCGTGCGCACATCATGGTTGTTCGGCCCAGGCGGCAAGAATTTTGGGAGCCGAGTGATCGAGTATGCGCGCAAGGGCGGAGCTCTCAAAGGGGTTATCGATCAGACTTCGATTCCAACCTACGCGCCTGACCTTGCAGGCCGCATCGAAGAGATCATCGAACTTGGCGCACACGGGCTTTATCAAGTAACGTCGACCGGGCCCACTACGTGGTTCGAGTTCGCGAGGTTTGCGCTTGATCTGGTAGGGCTTTCCGAAGTGAAGATCGAACCGGTGACGAGAGCTGAGCTGAATCAAGTCGCGCCCCGTCCGCACAACTCGGCTATGCGATGCCTGGTATCGGAGAAACTGGGACTCTCACCGCTCCGACATTGGAAGGAGGCACTGTTGGAGTTTGTGACGGAATGCTAGCCGGGCGTTCTATTTTCTATTTTCTATTTTCTATTTGTCATTTTTCATTTGTCATTTTTCATATTTCCATTTGTGATTTGTTATTGCCGGAGATCAAATGACAAATGGAGAATAGAAAATAGAAAATAGAAAATAAAACTGGTTGTCTCTCGATGAAAATCAAATTCTTCAAATCGCCCGGCGATTTTCGTAAATGGCTTGAGAAGCATCACGCTTCCGCCCAGGAATTGTTGGTAGGTTACTACAAGAAGAGTTCGGGTCGGCCGAGCATGACCTGGCCAGAGTCAGTCGATGAAGCTCTGTGTTTTGGGTGGATTGATGGGATCCGACGAAGTGTGGACGACGTCAGTTATACAATCCGCTTTACGCCTCGTCGACGCGGCAGCATTTGGAGCGCCGTAAATATGAAACGCGTCGAGGAGCTGAGCAAGAAGGGGCTGATGCAGCCGGCCGGACTGAAGGCGTATCAGGCGCGGAAAGAGTACAAGTCGGGCATTTATTCTTACGAACAAAGGAGCGCTGAGCTCCCAGCGCCTTACGACGAAAAGCTCAGGCAAAACAAAGCGGCGTGGGATTTCTTTTACGCGCAACCGGCCGGGTATCGAAAAATCGCCTTTTGGTGGGTGGTGTGCGCCAAGAAAGAAGAAACAAGGCTCAGGCGGCTGGAAAAGCTCATCGAAGATTCCGCCCAGGGACGAAGGCTAGAGGGCTTTACTCGGACAACCACAGGAAAATGAGAAGCGCGAGTTCCTTCAACAGGAGCCCAAAATGGAAATACCATCGACTCTCGGGCATACTGCGACGGTCAACGATATTGAGATGTACTACGAGACTCGCGGAGAAGGCGAGCCGCTTGTTCTTCTGCACGGCGGCGGCGGAGTAGGCGCGAATTGGGACCTGATTTTCAAGACGCCCCCAGAGGGATACCGGCTGGTTGTACCGGACCTGCGGGGCCACGGAAGAACAACCAATCCCTCGATGGAGTTCACGTTCTCGCAGTCGGCTCTCGACGTATTTGCTCTGCTGGACCGTTTGGGTATCGATCGATTCAAAGCAGTTGGCATGAGCATGGGCGCTAAAACGCTTCTTCATATGGCGACCCGGCAGCCCAGCCGAGTCGAGGCCATGGTTCTGGTGAGTGCGACACCTTACTTTCCAGAGCAGGCGCGCTCCATCATGCGCGAGATGACTCCTGATAATCGAACCGACCAGGAATGGCAACAAATGAGGCAATGGCATAAACGCGGCGATGAGCAAATCCGGGCGATATGGAAGCAAGCGAAGGCATTCGGTGACAGCTACGATGATATGAACTTCACGCCTCCTTACCTGGCGACTATTGCAGCCCGCACCTTGATTGTTCATGGCGATCGGGATCCGTTGTATCCCGTCAACCTGGCAATGGAAATGTACGCCGCGATTCCTCGCTCGTACCTTTGGGTCATTCCCAACGGCGGGCATGGCCCCATATTCGGTGAACATACGGGGACCGGCGAGACTACCAGACATTTCGCCGAAACCGCGTTGGCGTTCCTTCGCGGCGAATGGCAAAGTCAGTAGGCGTTGTACAGCAACGGGGAACACTCATGAGCCAGGAAACTCAGCGAAATGACATAACGAAAAGAAGGGTGGTCTACAAAATCCCCGGCCAAGAAGCCGTCACAATTCGGCGGGACGTTGAATACCGGGCGGACGATACAGGTGTTCAAACAATGGACATCTACTATCCACCTGATTTGAAGAGCGGAGCGCGGATACCCGCTGTGGTCTTTGTGTCTGGATTCTCGGACTTGGGACTTCAGAAGATGCTCGGCTGCAAGCTCAAAGAGATGGGATCGTATATCTCGTGGGGACAATTGACGGCTGCCTCGGGGTTGGCGGCAATCACCTACACCAACAGAGAACCGGCAGCAGACATTCACGCATTGCTTCAATACGTTCGGCAGAACGCCGCGTCATTCGGAATGGACGAGAACAGGATCGGCCTGTGGGCATGCTCTGGGAATGCCCCGATGGCATTGTCGGTCCTGATGCGGGAAGATCGGGATTATCTGAAGTGTGCCGTACTGTGCTATGGGCTTCTGCTGGACCTCGAAGGGTCTACCAGTGTCGCTGAGTTGGCCAGGACGTTCGGGTTCGTCAACGCGAGTGTCGGGAAATCAGTCAATGATCTTTCGCAGGATATACCTCTGTTCATTGTAAGGGCAGGTCAGGACGAAATACCTCATCTGAACGAAACGATTGACCGCTTTCTGGCCAAGGCGTTGACTTGCAATCTGCCTATTACATTTGCGAATCACCCTGCTGCTCCACATTCGTTTGACGTGTTGCATGACAGCGAGACTTCTCGCGAGATTATCAGACAAATACTGGCGTTTATGCGGTTTCATCTCCTGGCGTAGGGTGAGATGCAAGGCGCTCAGGTTGCCGCCCAGCCGACTCAGCAAGTAAGGCAATTATGCGCAGAGTCAACTCGTACAAATCGATATTCCTAAACGCCGGCTGCGCTGTCGTGCTGGTTCAATTCTGCGCCCTGGCGGTGCAGGCGCAATCCGCCGGCAGCAGAAAAGCCGGCATAACATCAGAACAAAAAACGGCTCGCTATTTCGAATCAATCCGCAAATCGCCACCGCAGATGTTAGCTTTCCTGCTGAAAATGCCAAAGGGCGGGGATTTACACAGTCATCTTTCGGGCGCCGTTTACGCGGAGTCTTATATCCAATGGGCGGCGGCCAAGGGATTGTGTGTGAATCAAGCGACGATGGCGCTATCGCAGCCTCCGTGCGATGAAGCGGCAGGAAAAACGCCGGTGTCGACTGCTCTCTCCAATACGATTCTGTATCGGCAATTGATCGATGCCTGGTCTATGCGTTACTGGGAGTACTCAGGGCAAAACGGCCACGATCACTTCTTTGACTCGTTCGGCAAATTCGGGGGAGCGACCTTCGGACAGATGCTGGCCGACGTGTCATCTCGCGCCGCCAAAGGACACGTGAGTTACCTTGAATTGATGCTGACGCCGGATGGTCCGACGTCGACTCTAATCGGGCTGCAGGTCGGTTGGGACGGAAACTTTGAAGGTACGCTCAATAAGCTGAAGCGCACTGGTATCGACGGCGCGTGTGCGGCCGGCATTAAGGCGTTGCAAGACGCCGAAGCGGAGAAGAACAGCTTGCTGAAATGCGGAACAGCCCAAGCCGACCCCGGATGCTCGGTCACTGTTAGATACGTCTCTCAGGTGTCTCGTGGCGCGACGCTCG
>DATLWF010000152.1:0-19530 GCA_035576605.1 Blastocatellia bacterium
CTCCGTAACACACCCAAAGCGGTCTGATTTCGGACTCTGCGTCGAGTTGCATCACCGCCTGCGCGAGCTCCGATTCGTATAAATGATCAAGATTTGTTGCGAGCGGGTTAAACAACGCGCTGGTAACAACCACGGCCGCACTGACGGTAATGCCGAACGCCGCACTCCGGCCGACAAGCAGAAAATACGACGCGATGCCCCCAAAAACGGCGACCCCCACGACGAACGCCATCGAAGTGAATCCGCCGGTTAGTTGTTTGAAGGACATCCCATGCCATACGAAAAGCAACGATACGACACCGCCTGCGATCCACGGCGCTAAGCGATCCCAGGCCGGCTGAGTTCCGTCCTCATCCTTTTGCGTCAACGTCAACACGTATGCGCACAGGAGAATCGATGCAAGCCCGATCGTCAGGTCGGCACGATAGCTGGGCATGTAACTAAGGAAAGACAGCTTTGCGATGCTCTGAGGCAATCCGACAAAAAGGAAAAGCAAGTGTGCCACTATCCAGCCAACGAGCGTCCAGCCGAGGATACCAAGACTTTTCGCAAGCTTCTTCGACAGGCACAGCCCGGCAAAGACCGCCGGAAACAAATAGTAGAAAGAAGCCGCTTCACTTTGATTTCGAAGCGCCGCGGGCGCGTCGTAGATCGTTCGCAGGTTGTACATGCCTTTGAAGAGCATCGCAAGACTATAATCACCGCCCAGCGAAACACGCCTTCCGGGATACACGGTGTCTGACATCGCTCTCAGGTCGGGAAGACAGGTCAGTAGCCACGATAATGTCAGTCCTGCTGCCAGCACGATTGCGAACCCCAGGTACGGCAGCACTGTGCGCAGGTTTGCTTTCAACTTCAGATGGAGCCTGTCGCGCGCGAACAGTGCAACGAACAGGATCGCGAAAAAATATCCGACGGGAACTTGCCAGGCGGGATACATGATCATCACGAACCCGGGCACGCTTAACCCTAGAAGGATCGAACAGATGATTCGGACACTCCGCCTTTCCGTACTAACCAGATGGTACGCCGCAAGACACCCCAGCGCGGCGAAGAAGGTCACGTGAGCGGGCCACAACGACCAACAGACGACATAGGCAGAAGCGCAAAACCAGAACGCCGCGAATGCAGCGAGCTTTCGACGTCCGTTCAGCGCAACCTCGAAGAGAAGGAACAACACCGTAAAGCAAGCAAACACCTGAAACCACCAGAACCAGGCGAGCCCGCGCTGGGCCCCGAGGAAGAAGTAACCCCAGGTCGCCGGTCTCGCCATGGTCGCGATGTGCAGCACGGGAGTGTGAGGCACGACGAGCATGTTCTGTCCGTTTCCTATGCTGGTGTTGACCACCGGAAACCGAGGCTTGTGCGATAACTGGGCTAGGGCAAACGGAGTGAAAATCAGCAGCTCATCCCATCTGATGAGACGCGCATTTGCCATACGCAGACTACTTGACCAGTCATCCCGGGACTCGTCTGGTCTCGTCGGACCCGCGAGCAAGTAGCCTGTATATGGTTTCTCCGACCACCAGCCGGCGGTCACGCCCGTTGAGGAACCGTGAATACCAAGAGCAACGAAAACCAGAAAGACACACCAAAGTGCGAGGAGCGCCTTCGTGGTTGGAGTGAAAGAATTGAACACGGTTAGCGCGCTACTGTTCGGATCCGATTGAGTCATAAACTCACCAATTCAGTTAGAAGCCAGCCGAGGGAAAGACGTGACGAAGGCCGCGGACTAAACTGGAAAAAGGACCGGCTTCGTCGGGAATTAGCTTTCGGGGGTTAAGCCACTTTTACTCTATGCGAGCATTGGCGTGCAAGCTCGGAGGGATATCCCCCTATCGAAACCATTGCCGTTGGAAGATTGGCCCATCGGCAGGTGGATGAGACTATTGTTTTCGACTAACATTGTCTCAGCGCAAAACATTCCAAGGAGGAGTTGAGTATGTACAGGGTTTCGGCCAAGCAATTAGTTTTCGTGGCGTTGTTCTCAGCGTTGCTGGCGGGCGCGATCGTCGCTTGCGCCCAGCGCGCGCTGGAACGCCGGGCGGTGTCTGTTGAACCCGTCGCCATCGCCGATCCAACGGTGGCCACTGACGAACAGAACAACATCGAAATCTATCGGGCCGTCAGCCCGGGCGTCGTCAATATCACCAATCACGGATATCAGGAAAACTTCTGGGGAGTGTTTCCTTCTGAAGGAACCGGCTCCGGCTCGATAGTAGATGAGCGGGGGTACATCCTGACCAACTACCACGTGATCCAGGGCGCCACTCAGCTCGAGGTCCAGGTTGAGAACGACAAGTTTCCGGGGAAGGTCGTCGGCACCGACCGAGACGACGATCTTGCGGTTATCAAAATTGATGCCCCCCGGGGCCAGCGTTTGACGGTCGTCAAACTCGGTACGTCAAAGGGGCTTGACGTCGGCCAGAAGGTGCTGGCGATCGGAAACCCGTTCGGGCTTCAGCGGACGTTGACGACTGGTATCATCAGCGGGCTTGAAAGGCCGCTTCGCGATCAAGTTGCCCGCCGAACTATCGCCGGCGCCATTCAAACCGATGCGGCGATCAACCCCGGCAATTCGGGTGGACCGCTTCTGAACGCGAAGGGCGAGATGATTGGCATCAATACGGCGATTCAGCCGAACGCGGGCGGCGGATCGATCGGCATTGGATTCGCAGTGCCTGTCGATCTCGCAAACAGGATTATTCCGGAAATCATAAGCAAAGGATATGTCTCGCGGCCGTGGCTGGGCGTAACGATGTTGCCGTTGACGCCGCGCATTGCGCGGGCATTCGAGTTGCAAGTCGAAGAAGGCATGATCGTTGGTGATGTATACCGTAACAGCGGCGCTGCGGCTGCCGGGCTTCGCCCAGCTGTCGTGCGAGACTCGATCTACGGTATGTCGCTTCAGCAACTCGGCGACGTGATACTCACGGTCGGAGGCCGGAAGGTCACCAGCGCCGACGACCTTCAGAACGCTCTGCAAGACAAAAAACCCGGAGAAACGGTGGACGTAGAGCTGCTCCGTCAGGGAAGGCGAGTCACTGTCCCTGTGCGCTTGAGCGAACGCCCGGTGGAGGAACGCTGACGACCATAAACAGGTGGTGATCAAGCGCAGTCAAGCAAGGTACCAAACCGTAATCAAAGCGTGAGCGGCTTAAGCCGCTCACGCCTTTCGTTATTGTGATGATTCGCCGCCGTACCGGGGTCCGAGCGGACTCACCGCCCCCCGCTTCGTTGCTGTTGGAGTTCGCGCTGCTGGCGCCGGTACTCTTCAACTGCAGTCTCATGCTCGGCAGCGGTGCGTGAGAATTTATGACGGCCTTCAGTACCATTCACTACAAAGTATAAGTCATCGGTGTGGTCCGGATGAAGCACCGCTTCCAATGAGGCGCGCCCGGGCGACCCAATCGGACCCGGTGGCAAGCCGCTAACGAGGTAGGTGTTGTATGGCGAAAACCGATTGCGATACCGAAGCTGGTTCGGGTTGCCGTCGTAGTCGCCCGCGAGTATCGCTGCGTAGATGAAGGTCGGATCACTGGCCAGCGGCATTCCGCGCTTCAGCCGATTAAAAAAGACTGACGCCATGTGGGGGCGTTCGTCTGGCACCTTCGCTTCTTTTTCGATTATCGAAGCCAGTGTGACTACCTGGTGCACGGTTAAGCCGAGCTGACTCGCTCGCGCAGCCGCCTCAGCGTTGAACACTTCTTCAAAGCGATTGACCATAGCTTTGATCAAATCTTCGGGCGTGGTCTTCGAGTTGTAGTTGTAGGTGTCGGGAAACAGGTACCCTTCCAGGTTGCGGGCTGTGGGCGCGATTCGCTCGATCGGTGTCTGATCTTCCATCAGACGAAGAAACTCTTCGGCGGTGGCCTTGCCGGTCTTCGCCGCAAGAGCCTCGGCAATGTCAAACCGATTGAAGCCTTCGGGTATCGTTACCCGCTCGAGGTCCACTTCGCCGCGGCGAATCTTTTCGACGGCTTGAAGCGGCGAGATTGGGGAAGGGAACTTGTAGTCGCCGGCCTTCAGGTTGCCGCCTCGGCCGGTGATTCGGAGATATATTTTAAGCGCAAGTGGATGGGCCACTACGCCAGCGTCCGCCAGACGGGCAATTATCGCCTGAGTCCCGATGCCCGGGTCGATAGTGACTATTCGGTCAGCCGATTCGTGTTCGATGGGCGTTGTAACGGTTTTCCGGACCCACACCGCGAACACACCACAGGCGAGAATGATAGCGAAGAGTAGTCCAACCAGGGTTCGAAGCGGCCGCCGTTTAGAACGAGTCATATCGCTGAAAGTGTTCCTGTTCTCGGTTGAATTAGTTCTTTGCTTTCTTTGCCGACAAGTAATCCCGCAGAATAATCATAGCAGCGAACTCGTCTGATCGCGCGCGGCGCTTGCTCTTCGCGAAGCCCTGCTCGATCATCATCTGCTCGGCCTCATAACTGGTAAGCCGCTCGTCTTGCATAAAGACCCCGACCTCGAGCCGCGCGCGCAGCTTTTCCGTGAATCGCATCGCCGCGGTTGCCGCGTCGCCTACGCTGCCATCCATCCTCAGAGGCAGGCCAACGACTACTGCTTCTGCCTCGAGGTCTTCAACCAAAAACTTCAGCCTTGCAATGTCACGTTCGTCGGCGGATCTGCGAATGGTCTCGACCGGACGGACAGTTATACCCAGCGCATCCGATATTGCTGTTCCAATGTTCTTGGTTCCGAGGTCAATGGCAAGCACACGCATTGAACGAAAGTATAGGAAAGCGAAGCGCAAAGGGCAAAGCGCAAAGGGCACCGAGCAAAGGGCAAAGCGCAAAGGGCAAGGAGCAAAGAGCAAAGAGCAAAGGAGAGGAGCGGAGAGGCGGAAGAGCGGCAGACATCGGGTGCCCTCTCTCCTCGCTCCTCCGCCCCTCTGCTCCTCCCGCCCTCTGCTCCTGTGCCCCTCTGCGCTTTGCGCTTTGCGCTTCGCCCTTATCCTTGCGCCGAGCATTTCTCGCAGGTTAATATAGACTCTGCCAAAGCCCACTAAGGAGCATCAGATGCGGTTTAAGACTAAGATAGCCATAGTCGTCTTTTCTACGATCATTGCCTTCTACGCTATCGTTGGCAGCTTCATGTCGAAGTCGGGCCAGGTCGTAGCGCGCGGAAGCCAGTACGGTCAGCTTCAGATATTCGACGAAGTTCTCAGCCACATCATCCGCGATTATGTCGATCAACCTGATCTTGAGAAGGTCAGAATCGGCAGCCTCCGCGGACTTGCCGAAGGACTCGATCCATATAGTGCCTACCTGACGCCGGAGCAGGTCAAGCAATACGACCCGAAAGCAAATCGCGCTGAAACCGGGCTGTTGCTCTCGAAGGTGGGCGGGTACGCCTATACGGTCGCGGTAATTAAGGGCTCTCCCGCCGAGCAAGCGGGGATACGCTCAGGCGACTTCATCGAGTACGTAGGCAAGGTTCCCTCCCGCGACTTGAGCTTATACGACATCGAGCAACTGCTGAGCGGTGATCCCGGGACGACGGCCGAGGTCCGAATACTCCACCAGGGCCAATCGCGCAAGGTGACGCTCACACGCGCGAAGATTGTTCAGCCTGCCATCGAATCGCGCATCGAGGAGCCAGGCATTGGATATCTCAAAATCACCACTCTTGCCGACGGCAAGGCGGCTGAAGTCAAAACGGCCTTGAACGAATTGATCTCGAAGGGCGCTCAGAAGATCGTGCTGGATTTGCGAGGCACCGCCAATGGTAAGCTACAAGAAGGAGTCGCGGTGGCGAATCTGTTCGCAGGCTCCGGCACAATCGCCAGGGTGCTCGGCAAGGGAGAGAAGGAAACGGAAACGTTCGCCGCTGATGCGAGCAAGGTTGTGTTTAACGGCCCGCTCTCGGTGGTGATCGATCGCAGCACCGCGGGTCCCGCCGAAGTGATTGCCGCTGCGGTGCGCGATCAAAAGCGTGGCGAACTCGTCGGCGAGCGAACCTTTGGAACCGGTTCGGACCAGCAACTCTTTCGGCTTTCGGACGAGGGCGCGCTGTTGATCACGACCGCGAAGTACGCGCCTGCCGCCGGCAAGGCTTTCATGGAAGAACCCGTGAACCCGACGGTGAAGGTCGACCGCCCGGTTGAAGCGGAAGTGATTCTGCCCGACGGCGACGATGACGACGACACTGAGGATAAGCCCGAGCAGCAACCGCAGGTGACGCCTCCGAAGCCGGCTCCGGCAGTTGAGGACGTTCAGCTCAAGAAAGCGTTTGAGATAATTAAGCAGACGCCGGTCAAGGCCCAGGCTGCGCAGAAGCGCGCTGCAATGAAGGCTCCGATCCCCGATGGCGTCACCCGCGAGGTTCGCATCACGACTTAACAGGAATTCTTGACGGTATCAAGATACTCTCTGAAAGCCGCTTCCCGCGAAGCGGCTTTTTCATTGAGAGATGAAAGTTGATTTAGCCCCTTATCATATTTCTCAAAACGAACCACACATTGGCGGGACGCTCGGCCAGGCGCCGCATGAAATAGGGGTACCAGTATCGGCCGTAGGGCACGTAGACCCGCATGCGGTAACCGTCTCGTACCAGCTTCTCCTGCAGGTCGCGCCTTATGCCGTACAGCATTTGAAACTCAAATTTGTCAGGCGAAATGTTTCGCTCCGTCGCAAACTGAATGGTCGCCGCAATCATGTTTTCATCGTGAGTCGCGATGCCGTGATATACACTCGAGCTCAAGAGCAGCTTAGTGAGCTTGATGTAGTTCGCATCGACGTCGGCTTTCTTCGGAAACGCGACCGAAGGCGGCTCTTTGTACGCGCCCTTACACAACCGAATCCTGGCGCCGAGCTCCAGCAATTCCTCAGTGTCCTTCTCGCTGCGAAAGAGATAAGCCTGAATGACTATCCCGACGTTTTCAAATTCCGCCCTCAGCCGCTTGAACACCTGAAGCGTCGCGTCGGTCTTCGTTGAGTCTTCCATATCGATGCGAACGAAGTTGTTGTAACGAAGCGCGGCCTCAACAATCGTCCGCGTGTTCGCGTAACAGAGGTCCTGGCTGACATCCAGGCCAAGCTGAGTCAGCTTGACCGACACGTTCGAGTCCAGCCCGCCCTCATGGATGCTATCGAGGACGCGCACGTACTCATTCACCTCCTTGCGCGTTTCGACCTCGGAAGTGATCGACTCGCCGAGATGATCGAAGGAAGCGCTGATTCCCCGGCGGTTGAGTTGGCGGATGGCCTCAACGGCGTCGACGAGTTCCTCGCCGGCCACAAATCGATGTGTCACGTTATTGAAGGACTGGAAGCGAGTGAGAAACTTCTTGAAGCGTTCGCTTTGGGAGAGGTAGAGGAAGGCCGATTTTGTCACCATTGCGTTATGCCGCAGTCATCAATCCGGGAGGGGTCGTAACTCCGGCGCAACGAGAATAAACCAGCGGCGTAAACGAAATCAACACTCGCCCGTTTCCGGCCGCTTTCTGACGGCGCTGGCCCGGAGTCAGCGCGGCCGGCGAGCAAAGCAACACTCACAAAGAAATCCGTTGACACCAATCAGACAACCGCCTATACTGGCCAACTGATTTTGAAAGTCATTTTCAGAACTGTCAGGGGAAAATATGGTTCCAGAGGTGGGGAGGGGATTATGAACGAACGTGATCGCATGGGGCTGGCTGTTCGGACCGCGAGAATGTCGTTTCGCGGCGCTAAGGGCCTGAACCGTGTTTCCATTGTTGTCGTCGTGTCGATGCTGCTCGGGCTTTGTTCGCCCGCCTACTCACAGACTGCGGCGGGCTCGCTTGCTTCGGACAGGCCCGTCGCTGTTCAGGGTGTCCCCTCGGCAAATGCGCGCGCTCAGTTGACGACGGCGAGCAAGCACGAATCCGGCGCGACGGCTCGGCCAGAATCCTCAAGCGAAGTAGAGGTACTCCGCAGTGAGGTTGGGCAGCTTCGCGCCGAAATCGAGCGGCTTCGGTCTCTAGTCGACGCAGCGTTCAAGGACCGCGACCTGGCCTCACCTCAAATACCACAAGGCGGAACGAAGATTTCGTCAGCAGCGCAGTCGAACAGCCAGCAAAACAAGCCAGCGGAAAAGCAAGCCGCTACCGAGCAGGAAGCGGCCAGGGGTCAGGTGAAGGGCGCGCCGCAATCCCCCGCCGCGCCAGAGCCTCGCGTCGCCCTGCTGTCGAAGGCGCAGGGCGGAGACCTCTCAGGCGCGGGGAACCTTCTGCGCACCGATCGGATAACAATTGGCGGCTATGGCGATTTTCAATTTCGCCAGTCTTCGATCAGCGAGCGTGCTGATGGAGGCGGGACTCCAACATTCCAAAACACGCGTATGGTATTGGCCATCGCCGCCGTGCTTGCGGAGAAGCAGAACATTCTCTTCAACTCGGAGATCGAGTATGAGTTTGGATCGCGCGAGATCGACGTCGAGCAGGCATACCTCGAGTGGAAAGTGCGACCGGAGTTCGCTTTTCGCGGCGGCATCATCGTACCTTCGATTGGCCGCTTCAACACGTACCACGATTCATACCTGAACCTGACCACGATCCGGCCTTTGATAAATCAGTTCATCGTTCCGACCGCCTACCGTGATGCAGGCATCGGCCTGCGCGGGAGGTTCAAGCTTCCTCGCAAGATGAAGCTGACTTATGAAGCCGATGTAGTGAACGGAATGCGTGGCAGTAACAGTGACGACGAAGCTACGCCATTCTCGCGGCTGCTTGGCCAGTCGTCGGCGTCTGAGCCAGGTCTGGTTGCTTTCCAGGCGGAGGGTCGCAGAAAGGCTGTAATAGCCCGGATCGGGCTGTCACCTCTCGACGGCCTGGACCTGGGAGGCTCGGTCTACAACGGGAGGTTCAGCAGTCTCGGGGAACCGGCCCAGTCGGCGACTATTCTTTTCCTGGACGGTTCGTATCATCGCGGAGACCTGGCCATCAGAGGTGAATATGGCCGCTCCAACATAGTCGGCGGGATCCCTCGCAAGAGCCCGCCTCCGCCGGTGGTTGATACGAGCAATCCGGAAAGCGTCACTGCTCTCGCAGAGTTTGTCGCCCAGCGTACTCCAGGGCAAGATGGTTTCTATCTTGAAGGTACTTACAAGTTTTCACCGCGCATGTTTCAAGAACGGTTCGACGAAGGTTATTACATCGCGCCGGTTTTTCGCTATGAGGTCGCGAGATTGGACCGCACGATACCGAACTTCTATTTGAACCGCTCGCGCGCGACTGTAGGGCTCAATCTCGCGCCGTCAGCGAGCGTAATCTTCAAGCTGAACTATCTGTTCAATCATACATTCGGGCCGGTTCCGAACGTTCCGGCAGGAGTCGGCGGTGCGTTGTTTGGCTCAAGCCCGCTTCCGCACCTTGGATATGGACGCAATGGGTTCACCGGCTCAATCGCGTACGTCTTCTAAAATGTGAATGATGCTGAAAAAAAGGAAAACGAAGCTTTTTCTAACGGTCGGTTACGTTGCGGCTGCGGCCGTCGTTGCGGTGGCAAAACCCGCGTTTATGGATCGATACAATAACGATCCATATTCGAAGGCTGATCTGCACGGCAAATGTACCGTTTGTCATATCGGCAAGGGAGGCGGCGAACGGAACGAGTTCGGGGAGGCTTTTGAGGACACTGGCTACCGCATCACGCCAAAACTGCGAGCGAAGTTTCCTGATCTGTTCCTCCGCGAACCGCGCTGAAGACGGTTCGTTTGGCTGGTTCGATCCGCGCGTGTATAATCTTGTCGATTCCAGCCGGACCGTTATGGAACGCGAAGAGAAGAAGATTTTCCAGGAACATCTCAAGCGCGCGGGGCTCAAGCGAACGACTCAGCGCGATTTGATCCTCGATGTGTTTTTGGATACCGAAGGGCACGTCTCCAGCGAGGATTTGTACTCGATCATCAAAGCAAAGGATCCGTCGGTCGGGTTCACAACCGTATATCGCACATTGAAGCTTCTTAAGGAGTGTGGCCTGGCTCGCGAGCTTGAATTCCACGACGGGCGCATGCTTTACGAGCACGACTACAAGCACACGCACCACGACCACTTGATCTGCACCGGCTGCGGCGCGTTGATCGAGTTTTACAACGAACAGATCGAGCAACTGCAGGAAAAGATCGTGCGCCGCTACCGATTCAAACCGCTTCATCACAGCCATCGAATATTCGGAATCTGTGCAGACTGCCAGAAAGCCCAAAAGGTTGCCGCTGCGAAAGCCCGGGCTTCCTCCAAATAAATGAAGAGTGCAGCGGTGCTTAACAAGAGTCCATTAGCGTCCGACGCAGGGGAAGATCACACTCTCAGCGAGGTTCAGAGATTCGTCTCGCGGCCTCAGTTTGCTGTTCGCCACACTGTCACTGCGGGCTGCGAGTTCCAGCCGCATTCTCATTTAACCTTCACGGTGACCGCCCTGCTCGCTGGACGTATGGTGACGGTGATCGGCGAGCGCGCTTATGAGGTGTCAGCCGGAGAAATTGCGCTGACCAACGTCGGACAGAGCCATTCGGCTCACGCATCGGAGGTCGAGTTTGTTTCAATTGGCGTAAATCCGGTTTTGGTGAATGAGCTTGTCGCCGAGATCGGACTGACGCGCACTTCCGCGGATGTCGTCTTTCGCGGCAGCGTCATAACAGACGAGACCATCACGCGGCTGGCCCGCGCCGTGGTGAGCGAGATCTCTGCTGAGCAGGTGGGGCATGCGGCGATGCTCGATGCGCTGGTGCGTCAAATTGTGATTCACCTGCTACGTTGTCATCTTACAGTGAGAAAGTCCGATCAGATCGAACTGTCGCGCGCCGGACCGGTGGACCGGCGTCTGCGGCGTGCGATTGAGTTCATGCACGACAACTTTGGACGCGAGATTGCGGTTGAGGAGATTGCATCCGCGGCGTATCTCTCGGAATATCATTTCGCGCGGCTCTTCAAACAAATCAGCGGAGTTACGCCTCACGTCTATCTGGCTAACCTTCGGTTGGAGCGCGCCCGCAAACTGCTGGCAGAGACGGCCCTTCCCATAAGCGAGGTCGCGTCGGTGGTCGGCTACCAGAGTCAGAGCCATTTCACGAAGATGTTCAAGTCGGTCACGGGTGTTACTCCGCGCGCGTACCGCGAGGGTGTGCGTCAAGTTTTTGCGCATACCCACCTCTGACGAGGCTATTCGCAAGACACGGGTATCCGCAAAACTTGACGCACACCCGTTTCCAGCCGGATTCTTGATAGCCCGCTTTTGCCGCGTGTATACTCAAACACGCGACTATCCCGCATCTTTTCGATACGAATCATAAGAAGTGTCTACACACATCCCAAACAGGACTGGCTCCAACGACCAAACGGGGAAGCGATTGCTGCTCGTAGGTTTGCTGGTCTTCGCTATGGCGGTGAAAGCTCACCTGGCGAGTCAGCAAGCCGGGGCTCAGAGCGGGGGCGGGGCCATCATTGGGGTGATTCAAGACGACCGCGGCGCTCCGCTGGCTAACGCTAAGGTGACTCTATCGTCCGGCGACCTGTTAACGTCGAAGAGCACGCAGGTGGACGGCAGGTTTGAGTTTCATAACCTCCTGCCCGCCCACTATCGCCTCACCGTCGAAGCTGCAAGGTTCCGCAAAGAGGCGATGACCATCACCCTGCGGCCCGATGAGACGTTTGTCACACCAGCGGTCAAACTCACCCCCTCATCGCTGCACGTCGCCGTGCTGGACGCAGGGAGCCAGCCGCTCGCTGGCGTAACGGTCAGCCTCTATGCGAAGGAGCGTTCAGTCGTTGGAGCGCGCGCGGCACGCAGCATCACCGACGAGTACGGCGACGCATACTTCGGAAAACTCGCGCCTGGCTCATTTCAGTTGAGCGCAACGCTGCGAGGTTACGACGAATACCGCAACGATGTGTTCATCTCGTCGGGGATTACCACCGAGTTCCCCCTTCAACTGCTGGTCGCGCCAGTCATTCCGATCAACGAGAAAGCCGTTTCGCGCTACACCGTTCCCAATCTGCCATCGAAGAATGTGCAGGCAGCATTTCAGGACAGCGAGGGCTGGATGTGGTTCGGCACGGACAAGGGAGTCGCGCGGTTCAACGGCGCTGAGTTCAAATCTTCGGCCGTCGCCGGATCTGCATTCGAGCTGCTGGCGGGCGAGGATGTGCGCTCGATCACAGAGGATAGATCCGGAACGATTTGGATTGCGACTGCGCGAGGCCTGCGCCGAATCACGAAGGGCGGCGAGGATTGCGGACCGGCATTCGACGTTCAGGATCCACGACAGGTTTTCGTCGATTCGGGCAACACCATTTGGCTCGCCGGAGCGCATGGTCTTTCCCGGTTCGACGGGCGAGCCCTCATCCCCTTCGCACATTCGCGGGAATTGCCTTCAGATGATGTGAGAGCGCTTGCCGAAGACACCAGCGGCAGCCTTTGGATCGGGACCGCAAACGGAGTTTCGATTTTCGAAGGCGAGAAGCTTGTTTCATTCCAGCGCTGGCGTGAGTCGCATGGAGCGAGAAACCAATCAGAAGATCAATCGAGCATCGTCGACGTCCGGAGCATATTTGTGGACACGGCCGGCCGAGTATGGCTGGCGACTGCGAGTGATCTCTTGCTGTTAGAGAAAGGTAGCGTGCAGCGGCCGGCGATAGAAGCGATGCGGAACACGAGCGGCACGCATGGCGGAAGCCCTCGCGCGATCGGTGCGGACCTCAGCGGAAGGATGTGGTTCGCGGTCGATGCCGGTGGCGTAATCGTCTATGATCCGGCGCGGCACGAATCTCAGCGAGTCAACTTTCTGGAGCGCGACCACGTCTCGGCCATCGTCACCGGTCGGGAAGGAAACGTCTGGTTTGCGACCGACAACGGCGTCATCAGTTCTGACTTCTATAGCTTTGTTAGCTTTACAACGAGCCGCGGCCTTGCCGACAACGACGTCCAGCAAGTCGTGGTGGCCCCCGGCATCCCGGGCTCGCGCGGGCGGAATAGCTTGTGGTTCTTGACGCTGGGCGGTGTCTCGAGACTGGAAGGCGAGCGAATCGTCCCGGTCGAAGGCTTCCGCAGCGGCATCAGTGTGCAATCAGTCGCCTTCGACCGTGGCGGTTCCGCGTGGTTTGCGACCGACCAGGGCGGGCTCAGGTGGACGGGCGAGAGTCTGACTCAGTTCAACGAAGGCAGCGGACTCGCTTCAAACAACGTTCAGTGGGTGAGCGCCATAGCGGGCGGCTCGGGCATTGTGTTCGCGACCACGCGAGGTGCTTCTGTGTTTCGAGACGGTTCGTTGCACAACATTGAAGCGCTCGCCGGCTACGACGTGAGGCATGTGTTCGAGGATTCCGACGGCCGCCTGTGGTTTGCAACGGCGCGCGGTGTTGTCAGTGTCGATCCCAGGGGCAGTGATCCCGACTTGATTGATATCTCGCGTGGGTTGGCCGATAACGACGTGCGCTGGATCATTCGATTCAATGACAGACTGCTTATAGCAACGCGCGGCGGCATTCAGGCCTACACCGGTTCGGCCTTCACAACGTTCGATCCCGAGCCGGCGAATACGATGTACGTCGATCGCGACGGGTATCTGTGGGTGGGAACTGATGAGGGCCGCGTCAAGAAATTCTTTGAGTTCGGTGGGCAAGCACTTTCCACGGTTTATTCGGGTGAGGCTCACGCCCTGACCGGCAGCAGGGTCAATTCGATCTCGCAAGACTCGGAAGGCCGCATCTGGATCGCAACCAACAAAGGTGCGGTGCGGCATATGCCAGTTGTGATGGCGCCGTTGGCTCAGGTCTCGCTCGAAGTAGATGGCCGATCACAGCAGGTGCCGGAGGCAGGCTCCTACAGTGTTTCGTATGGGCGGCACCGGCTGACTTTCCATTTCAGCGCCGCAAGCACGAGCGGGCAGGCGCGCTACGTTTATCGCATCAACTCGGGAGATAGTGAGCAGCCCTGGGAGGTCTTGCCGCTGCAGCAGGGAGCTGAACGCGATGTGTCGCGCCTGGATATGGACGAAGGCGTGCACACGTTCGAGCTAATCGCATTAAATCGGGACCTCTACGGCGCGAAGGCTTTTGCTGCGACCCTATCTGTGCGCGTGGGCGCGCCTTTCTGGAGGAGTTGGTGGTTTTACGCGTTGACGATTGCAGTCATAGGATTGGCTCTGGGAGCTGCTTTCGCCGTTCGCAGGTTCGGGGACCGCGAATATGTGCTGCCCAAGGAGCTGCGCAGCTACGTTCCGATCGAGCCGAACCCCTTCATCGTCGGCAACCCGATTCGCACCGAGAAAATGTTCTATGGCCGCGAGGACGACTTCCGCTACGTGCGCACTAAGCTGGAAGGCACGAACCAGGGAGTGGTGATAGTGTTTTGCGGCGAGCGGCGAGCCGGCAAGAGCTCAATCCTTTACCAGGTGGCGGGCGGCCGGCTTGGCGAGCGTTTCATTCCAGTGTTCGTCGATCTTCAGGAGATGGTGATTGCATCGGACTCGGAGTTCTTCGCGCGGATATCCCGGCTGATCGCCGAGGCAGTTGTGCGAGCAAACAGCCGCGCGGAGATTGAACCGGTCGCGGCTGGGGAGACGGCCGGAGCGATTGGGTCAGTCGCGCGAGTCAGCACCGGTCCGGTGGTCCCTGCGAGTCAGGGGGCCGCAGAGCAAGCAGCAGGGGTAATTGTGCCTCAATTCGACGGTCGAAATCCCTACCCGATGTTTCTGGATTTCCTGGATGACGTGCTGGCCGCGGTCGGCAGCCGGACTCTGCTGATACTGATGGACGAGTACGAGTTGCTCGAATTGAAGGTCGATGAAGGCAAGCTTTCACATGAATTGTTCACGTTTCTCGCTGGGTTGATGGACAACAAGGAACGGCTGGCGTTGATCTTCACCGGTTCTCGCAGGCTTGAAGAGAGAGACAGAAAATATTGGCGCGAACTGCTGAGAAGATCGCTGTTCCGCAAGATCGGCTTTCTGTCCGAGAACGACACCGTGAGGTTGATCACTGAGCCTGTGGTGGGGCGCGTCGTCTATGGGCGCGGCGTTATGGACGTCGTCTATCGACTGACGGCGGGCCAGCCGTTTTATACGCAGGTGATTTGCCAGAACGTCGTGGACTACATGAACGAGCACCGGCAGAACTGGGTCACAGTCGCCGATCTGGGACACGTGATTACGGACATCGTCGACAACCCTCTCCCGCAGATGATTTATGCGTGGGACGCGTTGTCGGACGACGAGAAGCTGGGGCTGTCGTTGTTGGGAGAGGTCCTGGCGGATGGGATCGCTTATGCAACCGCCGGGGAATTGCGGGCGTCGGTGAAGGCGAACGACTACCCGGTGAACCTTTCGGAAAACACGATACGGTTGACGCTGGAAGAGATGTTTCGCCGCGAGCTGCTGGAGAAAGACGCGGCGGATGGATTCCGCTTCAAGATTGATCTGCTTCGATTGTGGATCCGTCGGTCGCATTCGATCTGGCAAGTGGTGAAAGAGGTAAGGACGCTCTAGAATCGGGGAGGGATCTGCGAATAGCGCGAATCCCACTAATGGATTCGCATCTAACTCGGGAAGATTCGCAGCCGAAATGCCACGCAATCCATACCTGAATCGAGTAGCAATCAGGGACCCGGCGCAGTTTTTCGGGCGTGCCCGCGAGGTCTCCAAGATCTTTTCGCGCATAGGTGCGTCGCGGCCGCAGTCCATCTCGGTTGTCGGCGAACGCCGGATCGGCAAGTCGTCGCTGCTCAATTTCATCAATCATCCCGAGGTGCGCCAGCGCTTCCTCGATCGATCCGAGTCCTATGCCTTCGCGTTCATCGATCTTCAGCAGAAGCGGCGGCTCACGCTCACGGAGTTCTTCAAGGAGGTGTTCGCGCTGCTTGCGAAAGAGACCGGTGACAAGTCGCTGGCAAAGCTGCAACCTTCGTTCGACTCCTTGCGCGCGGTGCTCGACAACTTTCGTCGCGACGAGCGCAAACTGATTGTGTTGTTCGATGAATTCGACGCCATTACCACGAATCGAGCGTTTGACCTCGAGTTCTATTCGTTTCTTCGCTCGATTGCCAACAACTACGATGTGGCTTACGTGACAAGCTCCGCGCGTGACCTCCAGGAGCTGTGTCACACTCAACTTATCGCCGACTCGCCGTTCTTCAACATCTTTACCAACGTGTTTCTGCGCGCGTTTACCCGCAAGGAAGCGCTGGAGCTCATCACACGGCCGTCGGAGGAAGCGGGCGTCCCGCTTGAAGGCTACGCCCGTCGCATTATGGAAATCGCCGGTTACTTTCCATACTTTCTGCAAATCGCCTGCTCGGCATATTTCGATCATCTTCTGGAAAACGAAGGCAAGCTTGATCGCGAAGAAGTCGAAGGGACTTTTCTGGATGAGGCGAAGGGTCAGTTCCGGTTCATTTGGGATCACTTGACCGACGGCTTTCGCGGCGCGATTCGCGAATCGATTGAGAATGGACACGTTGAGAAAGAGCACGAGCACATTTACGAGGATCTGAAGCGCGCAGGCTACTTCATTCAGGACGACCGCGGCCCCCGCATTTTTTCCACGCTGTTTTCATCGGTAATTTCGAGGCCGCGTATCATCACGACCGAATTGCCGGAAACCGACCGCGCGGCGATGGCTGTTCACGATGGCAAGACCGAGAAAGTCGCAGCGCCGCCCCTTATAGAACCGGAAGGCCACATCGGCAGGTTCGAGATACGCCGCACGCTTGGCGCGGGAGGAATGGGCGAGATCTTTGAGTCGTACGATACCGAGCTTCAACGAACGGTGGCGATCAAGGTGCTCGCCTCTAAACACATCGAAGACGAAACTATGAAGCAGCGCTTTCTACGGGAGGCGCGCATGGCGTCGCAGCTCAATCACCCGAACATCGCGACGATTCACGAGATCGGCGAGGCGGCGGGCAATCCCTATATCGTGATGGAATATGTCGAGGGGCAGACGCTTGCGGAACGTCTGGAGGTTGGGCCGCTCACCATGAGTGAGATCATCGACATCGGCGTGCAGTCTGCCGAAGCGCTGGCCGAAGCACACGAACGTGGAGTAGTCCATCGCGACATCAAGTCTTCGAACATAATGTTAACGCCTCGAGGCAAAGTTAAGGTACTGGACTTTGGGCTGGCGAAACCGCTGCCGGTTCTCAGCCGGGTTCCCAGCAAGGCGCGTCTCACTGAATCGGGAGTCCTGTTGGGGACGGTGAGCTATATGTCACCGGAGCAGGCGACCGGGCGCGGGGAAGTGACACATGTCGCGGACATATTCTCGCTCGGGGTTGTGTTGTATGAGATGACTACAGGCCGGCTGCCGTTTGAAGGTGAAACGTACTTTCAAACTATCGAAGCCATAAAGAAGCGGGCGCCTTCGCCGATCAAAAAGCACCGCAAGGACGCGCCCGATGTGCTTGTCGCTTGCATCGAGCACATGCTTAGAAAGGATCCCGCTGAGCGATATCAACTAGCCTCAGAGATCGCGCGCGACTTACTGGCCCTCTCAAAAAACCATCCGCTTCACGACGCAACGTAAGGTGCCGAATTGGCTCGCAGACTGTGATGAGATCAATCGGTGGGCGCAGACTGTGATGAGATCAGTTGCTGGGCAGGATGTATTCATAGTGTGTTGATGCACCTATTTCTCCACCGGCATTTGGCTTGTCCTTCAGTGGCTCCGGATGTCTGTCATGCATCATCCATAGATGCGAGATTGTGCCATTCTCCACCAGGGGAACCGCAAAAATCCATTCAAATCGCTTCCCGTCAGATTCGAAGACTATTCTGTGTTCATCGAGTACGTCCACCAACCGAAACTCATACTTTGGGTGCGGCTTCGTGGAGAAGATAAAGCGTCCGTAGCTCGGTGAGTAGAACCAGATAACATGACCGGCGGTGTAACCGCCGACACTGAATAACAATTCGCCATTGACTTCAATCTTTGAAGCCCGAATTTGAAGGCTCGTATCGTCTCGGGAGAATGGTACAGCCGGATTATTCAGGTCTACAGTTCGTTGTTCGGAAGACTGAGCTGAGCACGGTTGCTGGTTTGAGGTGAGAAGGCTGCCAATAGCGACGCCAACAAATAGAATGAATAATGTTCGGCGTTTCTTGCGGTCCATAATCCCTCCTTCCAAACTACTTGCGCTTGATGATTCAATTCGTAGCCGCTGGTCCCTCTTCCTTGTGGTGCTCGGGGTTGATCGATATCTCGTCGTCGTAGTGTGACTCACGGGTGAACAAGACAAAGCCGACTCCAACGATCACCAGGACAAGCACCAGTACGATCACGAGAAAATACCACGGCAGTCCCGGCGCGTTGGGGGTGCTGGGATCACGACCTCCGATCGCCAGCAATACGAAAGGAAGAACGACTGCTCCAACCAGTCCGGCAACCAGCACAATTCTGTCGAACCGCCCTTCCTGGGGCACTTTCAGGTGCCCGCCCCAATATGCGCCTATAACTCCGGCGATCAGCCCAGCGACCGCGAAGAGCGCGCCGCGCCTCGGTTCGCTGAGCAGATATCCGCTGACGAACACCCCATTGTTGCGGGACGGAAGCGCTGTGTACACCAACAGCATCATTGCCAGTGTTGCGACCGAGACGATCAGCGAGTCAATCACACGCAGCTCTTCAGTCAGCCAACCGATTACGAAGCCGCCAATCAAAAACGCGCCGAGCGCTGCACCAAAAGCGACCGCCGCCGCCGTGTCCGACAGCACATCGGCCGAGCTCGCCTTGTTGCTGTAGGCGATTGCGGTGAAGAGCAGGGAAATGATGACCTGAAGCCCAAACGTAAAGCCAAGTCCTACCAGGATCCACTTGATATGGTCTTTCATACTGTAGCCTCCCGATGTCAGGCTTGAAACGGGTTGATGAATCCCAGTAACACCGCTTCCCTCCCGGCCGTTCTTTGACGCTATCTTAGACCTGAGCCTTGTTAGTGTCAAAGCACGGCGGTCCGTCGCAAAGACCCAGTTTTCTCGCTGATTGGCAGAGTCTAGTCTACTCCCATCAGGCGTAGACCTACGACCAGCGCCGATGACATCAGGTAACCGATGCCGGTGTAGAAGAGGAGTTGGAGACCGGCCATGCGCCAGGAGTTGGTTTCACTTCTTACGACCGCGACAGTGGACAGGCATTGAAGGGAGAAAAAGAAAAAGACAATCAAGCCAAGGATCGTTGAGGTGGTAAATATCTTCCGATTGGTTCCTGAGAAAGTCGCCGTGTGCATGTTCTCGAGCAAGCCCGCCTGCTGCGAGTCCTGATCCCCAACGTGAAAGACAATCGCCATTGTGCTGACGAAGACCTCGCGCGCGGCAAACGCTGAGATCAATCCAACGCCGACTCGCCAATCGACTCCCATTGGGTGAAGCGCTGGCTCCAGAGTCTGGCCGAGCTGAGCGGCAAATGAATGGTCCAGATCGCTCCTGGTGACCACCGGTGATCGCGCTCCCTCAGCCGAGGCCGGTTGGTGCGAGCCAAGGCCGAAGTTCGACAGCAACCACAAACACGCCGAGATTACTACGATCGGCATCCCTGCGCGCCGAAGGTAACCAGACGAGCGCGACCAG
>DATLWF010000153.1:0-25020 GCA_035576605.1 Blastocatellia bacterium
GATGCGATGCCGGCCGGCGGCAAGCTGACGATCAAAGCCGACAACGTGTCCATCGACGACAACTACGCACGGATGAACCTTGAAGCAAAGCCCGGCCGGTTCGTTCTAATAACCATCGCCGACTCCGGCATGGGGATATCACCAAAAATCATCAACAGGATATTCGAACCCTTCTTTACAACGAAAGAGCTCGGAAAGGGAACCGGCCTCGGCCTTTCAACGGCCCTCGGAATTGTCAAAAGCCACGGCGGCTTCATCAACGTCTATAGCGAGCCGGCGAGAGGCACTCAATTCAAGATCTATCTGCCCGCCGCCGAGTCTCCCTTTGCGGTTGGTGCAGATGCATCTGCGTCGCTTCCGGTCGGACGCGGCGAGTTGATCCTGGTGGTGGACGATGAAATCGCGATTCGCGAAATCACAAAAGGGACGCTCGAGGCCTACGGCTATCGAGCGCTGACGGCGGCTGACGGTACTGAAGCGGTTGCGCTGTACGCGCAGCACAAAGACGACATCAAGGTGGTGTTGACCGACCTGATGATGCCTTATATGGACGGCCAGGTAACCATTCGCGCTCTGCAAAAGCTGAACCCGAACGTAAGAATTATCGCCAGCAGCGGCCTTGCCGAAAACAGCAGATCAATCGCGGGCGCAAAGTTGTTCTTACCGAAACCCTACACGGCCGAAAGACTGCTCAACGCGCTGGCTGAAGTAATTGGCCCGAGGTAGCGCTAGTTCGGGGAAACCACGAACGGACGACCGTCTCACACCAAAACAGCAGGCGACGAACATGTCGGTATGGAAACATACTCGGTGGATCTTGGACATCCCATGCGCGACGGCCGAGTTCGGAAACTCGGCCGTCCCGGAGACATTACGCTAGTCTGTATTTCCGCGAAACAACACCAGCGATGCAACCCCAAGCAGAGCCCAGACAAATAAGACCTTCTGGCATGTTGAAGCCTCTTTGTCTTTTATCTTCGAGACGTCGGAGTAAGCGATTGTTGTTGGCGCCCACGTTGCGGATTCTCTGAGAACGAAGCTGTCAGCTCCGACCTCTTCGATAAATCCCTTGAGCGTCTTGCCGTCCGTCATCCTGACTCGGATTCTAGCCTTCTCACCCGTGCCGTGCTTAGCAACCTGCGCCTTTACTTCTTCGCGTCGTTGAACGTCTTTCTGAGCTCTTGTGCTGGAAAAAGCCGAACCGGTGGTGAGGTGCACCAGGATGAGTACGAGGAAAACTGATAAATATTTTCTTACCATAACTGTTACCTCCACCTTTCATCCTCAATCCCTTAGCTCTTCGGTGGAAGCGGCATTGTTACACTATCTGTTTTGTCACAATCGTCGCCGAGCTTTGCGGAAATTCTCGCATCAGGTTGCGCGAAAACCCGCAAAGCTCGCCAGCCGCACTGATGGCCGCGGCAAACCAACTCGATCAAAAGGAGCGCTCAACGGTCGTCGCCCGATTGGGCATGCCGCTTGCCACACCCATAGAACTCGTCATCGCCGCGGTTGAACACCGTCTTGAGCGAAGTGTTGGAGTTGGAGGGAAAAATGGAAAAGATGCGCGCGAACGTTTTTAGAGGGGCAAACAGGTTTCACATCGAGGAGGTTGAAAAACCGCACGCGGGAGTCGGCGAGGCGCTCATTCGAGTAACGCTGACGACGATCTGCGGGACCGACCTTCACATAGTGCGTGGCGAGTATCCGGTCAAACCCGGCCTCGTCATTGGACACGAACCGGTTGGCGTAATCGAAGAACTTGGGCCAGGCGTGGCGGGGTATAATATCGGTGACCGCGTGCTGGTCGGCGCGATAACTCCGTGCGGCCAGTGTCGCGCTTGCCTCTCCGGTCAGCTGTCGCAGTGCGGGCACGGGGGCGGTTACGAAGCGATAGGCGGCTGGCGCTTCGGCAATACGATCAACGGCGCGCAGGCCGAATACCTGCTCGTGCCCAACGCACAGGCAAACCTTGCAAAGATCCCTGATGAGCTGTCTGACGAGCAAGTGGTGCTGCTTGCGGACATCGCTTCGACCGGCTTCAGCGGAGCCGAATCGGCCGGTGTGCGAATCGGCGATTCAGTAGTCGTCTTCGCGCAGGGACCCATCGGCTTGTGCGCAACGGCCGGCGCAAAGTTAATGGGCGCTGCTCTCATTATTGGGGTCGAGGCCGACGAAAACAGGCGCGCGATGGCTCGAAGAATGGGGGCCGATGTGACGCTGGACTATCGCGAGATGGATGTCGTCACCGAAGTGAAGAAGCTCACGGGAGGTGGGGCCGACGTCACGATCGAAGCGCTGGGAACACAGCAGACTTTCGAAAGCGCGCTTCGCAGCCTTAGACCCGGCGGCACCTTATCGAGTTTGGGTGTCTACTCCGGGAAGCTCCAGATGCCCTATGAAGCTTTCGCCGCAGGGCTGGGTGACCATCGAATTGTGACCACTCTCTGCCCGGGAGGAAAAGAGAGAATGCGCAGGTTGATGGAGGTCGTCAAAGCCGGTCGAGTCGATCTCACTCCGCTGCTCACGCACACCGTGGCACTCGATCAGATAGAGCAAGGATACAAAATCTTCGGCGAGCGACTCGATGGCGTGCTTAAAGTAGCGGTCAAGCCGTAATCGGCGGATGACAACTCCAGGAAAGGGGTGCGTTCGAGTATGCCGACACAGAGATCTCCCGCGAAGCCGGGATCGATTTCTGTTCAGGCAATCGGAATTTGAATGGAGCACGAGCATTCAGCGGAGGCAATTAGCGAACGGCTTTCCGGCGGTCGACGCCATAGCTATTTGCGAGACTGGGTGTACGGTGGAATAGACGGATCAGTGACAACCTTTGCTGTGGTGGCGGGAGTTGTTGGCGCGCAGCTTTCTCCAGGGGTCATCCTGGTCATAGGCATGGCCAATATTTTCGCCGACGGGTTTTCGATGGCCGCCAGCAATTTCCTGGGCACAAAGACCGAGCACGAAGAGATTGAGCACCTCGAAGAGATCGAGAACCGTCACATTGATAAATTCCCCGACGGGGAGCGTGAGGAAGTGCGACAGATTTTCAAAGCGAAGGGGTTTGAAGGAGAAGATCTGGAGCGTGTAATCGAGTTGATCACCTCTGATCGAAGACGATGGGTACAAACAATGCTCACCGAAGAATACGGACTGCCTCAAGCAGTGCGTTCTCCATGGCTGGCAGCCATCAGCACA
The DNA here is from genome assembly GCA_035576605.1 of Blastocatellia bacterium. Lineage (GTDB taxonomy): Bacteria > Acidobacteriota > Blastocatellia > UBA7656 > UBA7656 > Onstottus_A. Next base: position 3,199 of record DATLWF010000153.1, read on the forward strand.
TTCAGCGCCTTCATTATATGCGGGCTTGCAGCACTCATCCCGTTCATTTTCGGTCTACCCCATCCTTTAACTCTAGCAGCAGTACTGACAGGCTGCGTCTTCTTTGCAATCGGCTCGTTGAAAAGCATGTGGTCCACAATGTCATGGTGGAGGTCCGGATTTGGAACGCTGGCAGTCGGTTCTATGGCTGCTGGTTTGGCTTACCTGGTTGGCGTGTTGCTTAGAGGGTTTGGGTAGTTCCTGTCGATGACTCTCCCAGAGGCGAGACAGGTCTTCCGGTTTATACGCCAATGGTGTTGCAAACAAGATGCGCTCTTGCACGAAGAGTTACCTTTACTCAAATAGTTTTGAACCACAGCTTTTGAAAAAATCTTTGTGTGTTCAATATTGAACAGACAAGGACTCGATTAGCAGCTATCCTTAGCAGCTGTCAATTTTATTAAGGCAAGGAAGACGCTCCGTCCCCGCCGGTCGCATCGAGTTTGTCGACCAAGTGAGTCGCAGGCAACAGGCCGGGGTTGAGGAAATCCCCTCAACCTGCCTGCGAAAAAACCCGCACTTTTTCTTGATGCTCAGCCGCACCATGAAACAATTCCGTGAAACACGGGCCCAGGAGATCAGCAATACGGCGCTAATCTGTCTGTTTTCAATGGACCAGGTTGAACCCGCCGTTCCAATTGTGACTTGTGAACGGCAATTGCTCCTCGCCGAGTCTAAGGCGATGGCAGGACCGCGTGATAGCCATCACGTCGATTGGTGACGACGCTCATAGTTCTTTTTCGGCGGAGCACTTAGAGTTGTTGCTCGGAACTTAAGGAGGCACACAAATGAGCCCTGTAAAACTAATCAAGGCCGCGCTGGTGGGCGGCTGTGCTGTGTTGGGATTGTTGTATACGGCATCGAGCTCTCTCTCTAGCCCGCCCGATCCCGGTGATCAGAAAAAAGCTCAACCGGCGGCGACTGCCAAGTACTCGCCCGAAGACTTTGTTGGAAGCGAGACCTGCAAGGCCTGTCACGAAGAACAGCACAGCAGCTTCGCCAAGACTGCTCACGCCAAGCTTGCGAAAGCCGGCTGGAAGACCGAGGCCCAGGGGTGCGAATCGTGCCACGGACCCGGCAAGGCGCATGTGGAAGGCGGAGGAGACAAGACCAAGATTCGGACATTCGAGAATGAATCGCCAAAGCAAATCTCCGAGGCGTGCCTGCGTTGCCACGCGGGCAAGGAAGAGCACAACAACTACAAGCGAGGCGAGCACTGGCGCAATGACGTAGCGTGCACCGATTGCCACTCCCCGCACTTCTCAACCAGACTCGCCGCAAAGCTTGCCGGCACGCCTCAAGGAAAAGCCGATGCGCCTTCCTCGTTAATGCCGGTGGGTCCCTTCCCGGCGCATTCGAACGATCTTGCGCCGCTCAAGATGCTTGTGAAAAACGAGCCTCAACTGTGCCTGACTTGCCACGCCGAGATGAAGGCGCAGTTCACCCAGCCGTTCCATCACCGGGTGCTTGAAGGCGCAATGAAGTGCAGCGATTGCCATAACCCTCACGGCGGATTCGAAGCGAAGCAGGCACGACTCAACACAGGAGCGGACGCCGCGTGCATGAAGTGCCACGCCGACAAGCAAGGTCCATTCGTGTTCGAGCACGCGCCCTCCAAGGTTGAAGGCTGTGCTATCTGCCACACGCCGCACGGAGCAAGCAATTCAAAGATGCTGAAGCGCAGCAACGTGAATCAGCTCTGTCTGGAATGCCACAGCAATGTCGCGCTGAAAGTGGGCGATATTGACGCTCCCGGCGCGCCAAGCTTCCACAACCAGGCGACGGTGCGCTACCAGAACTGCACAACGTGCCACTCGAAAATTCACGGCTCGAACACCAACAAGGATTACTTCCGCTAGGCCGGTTGTGTCTGAAGAACGTCGAGGAGGACTGCTATGAAAAGCAAGATTGAATTTACGCTGCTGTTTTTGCTTGGGTTCGTGCTTGGGCTCGTGCTGCTTGCGAGTGACGCACGAGCGCAGCAACCCGAAGCCGACAAGAGCAAGACACAACCGCCTGCCGCCAGCGGACAGAACGGCCCGGAGGCGCCTTACACCGTGAATTCGAGCATCGAGTTCGGCGTGCGCGGCATTGTGATCGACGGAAACGCCGACAAGTACCGGAGCGATCTGAACTATACTCCGGGCTTCCGGATCTTCGATTCGAGCTTCATGATGAAATCGAAGGACAACAGCGGTCCCGTGCTCGACACGCTGATGGTTAGTTCGTTTGGCTGGGGCAAAGATCCTAATAAGTATCTGCGGGTCAACGCCGAGAAAACGAAGGCTTACAGGTTCGACGCGAACTACAGGAGGTTTGACTACTTCAACGACCTGTACAATTTCGCGCTCGGCCAGCACACTTCGAATACCGAGTATCGCCAGGGTGACTTCAACCTGACGATCCTTCCGCAAAACGAGAAGCTGAGGTTCAACCTGGGCTACTCGCTGGATAGAAACAGTGGGCCGTCGGTGTCGACCTTTCGTTTTAACGGAGACGAGTACCCCGGCGCGGTCCCGGTGCGAATGGCCGCCGACGAGTATCGCGTCGGAGTCGACGCGAAACTCTGGGTGTTCGACCTGTCGTTCATGCAAGGCTGGCGCTTCTTCAAAGAAGACAACCAGTACCTCGTAACCGTGCCAAACGCCGGCAACAATCCGACGAATACCGCGAAAATCACCGATTTCTATCGCAATGCTCCGACTCGCGGAGACACGCCGTTCACCCGGCTCAGTCTTCACACCCTGATCAAAAAGAAACTCGACTTCACCGGCCGGTTTGTCTACACGAGTGGCAGCACCAATTACACTTTCTTTCAGAACGGACACGGCACGGACTCGTCAGGCAACAACATCACCTCTGACGTAATAACCCAGGCCGGCTCCGCGAAACGCCCGAACGGCATGGGCGATCTGGCCGCGACTTTCTACGCGACCGACAGATTGCGGATCTCGGAGACGTTTCGAGTTAACAACTTCCGCATCAACGGCGGGGACCTTCTGCTCGAGACGTTGCTGCGCACGAAAACATCCGCGGGTGGCACTACTATTCTCCCGCCGGTGGCAACCAATTTGCTGTCATTCCGAACGATCGACTATCGACGCTACCTGAACACGATCGAGGGCGACTTCGACATTAACTCACGGCTCTCAATCCACGCAGGCTACCGTTACGCGGATCGGCACATCGAGCTCGGGAGCAGCGACATCACTGTCGGCGCCGCCGCGAATCCTGAGCTTCAGAAGGTCGACAACAGCACGAATACGTTCATCTTCGGGTTCAAAGCGAAGCCGGTGAAGATTTGGTCCGTGTACATGGATTTGGAGCGAGGAAGCGCTGATAACGTCTTTACCCGAGTGGACAACTACAAATTCACTAACGTTCGTGTGCGGAGCATCCTCCGTCCCAACAGGACGCTCTCTTTCAACGCGTCCCTGATAACCAAAGACAACAACAACCCGGCAATCACAGAGAGCAGCCGGAATTTCGGCGTCAACATCAAGTCGAGAGTCTTTACCTCCTCACTCGATTGGAGTCCAAACGAGAGGTTCGGGCTCAGCGGCGGCTACACCAGGACAAATGTCACAAGCGACGCAGATATCATTCTCTTTCTTGCCAACGTGCAGACCTTCGGCCAAAGCCAGTACTTCATGCGCGACAATTTCGTTTTCATGACCGGGTACGCCCGGCTGTTTCCTCGCGCGACACTATATGGCGGATATCGTCTTCACAACGATCCGGGACAGGGGAGCCGCTCTGCGACCCCCAGCAGTTTGATCGGATCGTTCCCTTACGAGATGCAAAGCCCCGAGGCGAAGCTGGTCGTCAAGCTTCACAAGAACGTGGACTGGATCGGCGGATATCAGTACTTCGGCTACGAGGTACCGTCCCCAAACACGTCAACGCAGTTTTATCACGCGCACTTGCCGTACACGTCGCTGCGCATCTACTTCGGACGTGAGTAGCGCAGGTGAGCAAGCGCATTCAATGATGAGTTGTTAGTGTGAGCTAAAATGCAAACGGGCAATATGACGAAAAGAAGTTAGCAAGTAGGGGCATCCGGCTGCAAAGGGGGAGAGGTTCTTGCCTCTCCGCTTTGCCCGCCAGCCAGGTGTCCGCGCCAATCACCGGTTAGAGTTAAACCAAGTAACTGAAGCCGACGACATCCCTGCGGGGGGATATGTGAACCAGTCAAGCGAAAAACAACGAACTGGCTACCTCCTGTGGGCCGAACCAACAAGGAGGTGGCAATTATGGGCAGAAAATTCATCCAGTTGTTTCTCGTGGTTCTCTTTGCCGGAGGCCTTCTAGCTCTCACACAAGTAACTCAGGCGCAAACAGTGACCCCATTAGCAAATCCGACAGCGGTGCCGCTCAGCAGGCCCGATTACAACTATTCGGAGTCGAACGGGTGTGTGAGCTGTCATTTTTCGTTGGGAGCTAACGGCGACCATATGCCGGAAGCCGTAGGGATGAAATTCGACACCACAAGCAACGCCTTCGTCTTCACAGGCGGCGGTTGGAGGGCTTCCGTGCACGCGCAGTCGAACTTCAAGTCAACGCAGAACACATACTGCGCAAAGTGCCACTCGCCACTTCAGGCGGATCCGAACGCACAGTTCCTCATTGGCCAAAGCAAGCCGATTCCAGACGGCGCCGTTGAGGGCGTGACCTGCGCCGCTTGCCATCCGTCTCATACGGCCGCGGTCACGCTGGGCCGCAGGCTTGGGGTTTACAAGTGGGGAATGGACAAGAACACCGCTGCAGCTTATGACGTGGTCAAGGAAGGTAACGAAGACCTGCTTTGCCTGAACTGTCATACCGATCGCCATAATGAAGGCAACGCGGCGTTCGATCTGATGTACGTTGCCGGAGTGAAATGTATTGATTGCCACATGGCAGTCAACGGCGAGATCCTGGGTACGGAGGTGCCAAAGCGGGCGCATGACTTCAAGGTCGCCAAGAACCTGCCGTATTCCTGCGGCGTGGAAGGAAGTGTTACTCATTGTCATCCGGGCTTCAGCGTCGAAGCTACCAACGCTTTCATTCCTTATATGAAGGATCAGCATCGCACGATGTGGGTTCCAGATAGAACTACCAAGAAGCTCAGGTCGGCTGCGGATTACCTGAAACTCTGGAAGTCACTTGAAGCTCAAGTCCAGAAATAACAAATTGAGGACGTGAGTTTCACCGGGTGACATTGAGGACGCATAAAGAAAGGAGGTGACGTTGCGAGAGTCGGTAGGAAGGCCGGCAGATTCTTAAGGCGTCTTACAACTCGAAAGAGCTTAGTCAAGATGCTATACAAAACGTCGCCGGCCGCCTTTAAATTACAAACCTCAGGTGGCTCCCCTGGCTTGGCGCAAAGCGAGGGGAGTCGCTTTCGCAATAGATGGAAGGAGGCATCCGAAACGATCCGCGTCTGCGCAATTCCTCGCTAAGCTGCGCGAATTTACGCGGCTCGTTTGCCCGAGATCCTGAAAAGGCCCTGTTTACAGACCAAACCCACACGGGAATGGTTGTTGCCTTGTGATCTATGACAACCTGCGGGTGGTCACTGTTTAGCGGCTGCGGAAAACCAGCGAGTATTGAAACCGCTGCCGAATACTTCGATGAAAGGTGGAGGGAGAATGAGATTTTCGATCAAAGGACTGAAGACCGTTGTAGTTGGAGCGATGACGTTTGCGATTCTGGCTTTGGTGATTCTGTTCCAGACCAGTTCACAAGCCGCAGCCACGACCGCAGGTGATGGCGGAGAGACCTTCAAGGCCAAGTGCGTTGCCTGTCACGGCGCGGACGGTACCGGCAACACAGCGGCCGGCAAAGCAATGAAGGTCCGCGACCTGACCTCGGCAGAGGTCCAAGGACAAACCGACGCGCAGCTCTACGAGCTCATCGCGAAGGGTAAAGGCAAGATGCCCGCTTATGAGAAGACGCTCGGGGCGGATTTATGCAAGGCTCTTGTCGCCTACATCCGCACGCTCAAACAGTGAGGACCAATGCAAAGCCGTTTGCCGCCTTTTGGGCGTCGCAGTTAGACACCGGGTTTTGTCGAACGAGCGATCGTGCACTCACGAAGGCTCGCCGACCTGTTCGTTGAGACGCTCCCAGGTCTTAACGAATCACGATAGGAACCAGATTCAAGCCATTCGTTCCTGCAATGTGCGGTAAAGCCGGAAACGCCCGGCTACTCTCGAGCAGCAACCTTTCGCAATGGTGAAGAGGCACTGCTCAATTTACTGGTAGCGGAATACAAGGAAGGTGGAAATGCTCATGATAATTCTCGTCAAACGATTAGGCCTCGCGGCGGTCACGATTGTCGCGCTTGCGCTGTTGTTGAGCCAGAACCAGACGCCAGCGATGTTTGCACCAACTGACGACGCCGCAGGGTTGTTCAAAGCAAAGTGCGTTGCGTGTCACGGCGCGGACGCGAGCGGCAACACTCCGATGGGAAAGAACCTTAAGATTCGGGATCTGCGATCCGCTGAAGTGCAAGCCCAATCGGATGCCGAACTGTTCAAGATCATCTCCAACGGCAAAGGGAAAATGCCTCCCTACGGAAAAAGCTTGAGCGAGGAGCAGATACACCAGCTTGTGGCCTTTGTCCGCGCGCAGGCAAAGAAGAGTTGAGTGACCTCGCGAGTTTTAGTGAGCGCGAACTGGAGATCGTGCTGTGAAAACACCAACCCACCAAGAGTCTGTGGAACACCTCGGAGAGTGCGCGCAATGCCCAAACAGTAGTTCCAAAGCGCAGGTGGACCTCGATGATACCGGCAGGCGACGGTTTCTCAACTACCTTCTCGGAACAGGTCTCGGAGCTACGCTGATCGCGATCTTCTACCCGATTATCAGGTTCATTACACCGCCGCAGGTAATCGAAGCAACACAGAATTCCGTTACCGCGGGCAAGGTGAGCGAGCTGGCGCTTAACTCGGGAAAGATATTCAAGTTCGGCAACAAGCCCGGCATCCTGATTCGCTCGGCGTCGGGAGAGTTCAAAGCTTTTTCTGCTGTGTGTACCCACCTCGACTGCATAGTTCAGTATGAACCCGAGAAGAGACAGATCTGGTGCGCATGTCATAACGGGCAGTACAACCTGAGCGGTCAGAATGTCGGCGGACCCCCGCCACGGCCGCTTGAAGAATACGTCGTGAATACCCGCGGCGAGGAGATCGTGGTTTCAAAGGCATGAAGCTCATGAATGCACAAACGGTGAGGCTTTGGCTCGATGATCGCGTGGGCATCGGCTCGATCGCCGCAGTAGCGCGCAAAAAGGAGATTCCGGTTCACCGCCATTCAATCTGGTACTACTTCGGCGGAATGACCTTGTTTCTCTTCAGCGTGCAAGTCGGCACCGGGATACTTCTCCTTTTGTATTATCGTCCCAGCGCGGAAACTGCCTTCGAGAGCGTGCAGTTCATCGTCACCGAAGTGAAGTTCGGATGGTTGATCCGATCGGTGCACAGCTGGTCGGCCAATCTGATGATCGCAACTCTCTTCATTCACATGTTCAGCGTTTATTTCATGAGCGCATATCGCCGGCCGCGCGAGATGACATGGTTGAGCGGAGTGCTGCTGTTGTTCCTGGCCGTCGGTTTTGGGTTCAGCGGGTATTTGCTTCCGTGGAACAAGCTCGCCTTCTTTGCCACGAAGGTCGGGACCGAGATTGCAGGAGTGATTCCCGTGGTCGGCAGGCCGATGCTTAGATTTCTTCGCGGGGGCGACGATGTTACCGGAGCTACGCTCACCCGGTTCTTCGGGTTTCACGTGGCTGTGTTGCCCGCGATCGCAACCGTCATAATCGGCACCCACCTGGCGCTCGTGCAAATGCACGGTATGAGCGTTCCGCCCGGCTTAGCGGGACAGAATATCAAGAAGATGAAGTTCTTCCCGAACTTTTTCCTTCGCGATTTGATTGGGTGGGTTCTGGCCATCGGCGCTCTTGCGGCGCTTGCCGCGCTGTTCCCGTGGGAGCTGGGCGAGAAGGCTGATGCGTTTGCATCGGCTCCCGCGGGAATCAGACCGGAATGGTACTTCCTGTTCATGTTTCAGACGTTGAAGTTGATTCCGCCCAAGATTCTTTCTTTCGACGGCGAAGTCCTGGGTATCCTCGCGTTCGGGGTCGGGGGGCTGATGCTGTTTATCGTGCCGTTTCTGGATAAACCGGGGAAACCTCGAAGAAAACGTGTGTTTACGGCGATTGGAGTGATCGTCGTTCTCTACATCGTTGCGTTGACGATCATCGGTTACCTCGGTTGATGGAGGCTACGGCGATGAAGCCAAAGAGTATTGCGGCGAGGAACGATAAGAATCGCTTTCGCGCCTTTAAGCTGGCTCCGCTGATCGCGCTTCTTTTGTTCGCCACCGTTTCAGCGCAGAAGAAGAACTCTTGCGTCGAATGTCATTCACAAATGGAAGGCGCGTTATCTGATCCTGTGCGTTTGTCAAAAGGCGACGTGCATGATGCTCGTGGCCTGTCATGCGTCGATTGTCATCGTGGTGATGCGACTACCGATGATATGGCTGCGGCTATGGAACGACGGAAGGGCTTCATAGGGAAGCCAAAACCGGCAGAGCTGCCGGCCTTCTGCGGAAAGTGCCACAGCAACGCTGAATTCATGAAGACGTTTAATCCGGGGCTGCGAGTGGATCAGGAGCGCGAGTATTCCACCAGCGTCCACGGCAAACTGCTGAAGGGTGGTGATCTGAAGGTCGCCACCTGTGTCAGCTGTCACGGCGATCACGGTATTCGAGCGATCCACGACCCGCAGTCGAAGGTCTACGCTCTTAACGTGGCCGAGACTTGCGGCTCGTGCCACGCGAACGGCGAGTACATGAAGAGCTACAACATTCCGCACGATCAGTTCGACAAGTACAAAACCAGCGTCCACGCTAAGGCTTTGTATGAGAAGCAGGATCTCTCCGCGCCGACCTGCAATGACTGTCACGGAAATCACGGCGCTGCGCCTCCGGGCCTTGCGTCGGTAGCGAACGTGTGCGGACAGTGCCACGTGCGCCAGGCCAGCCTGTTTAAGTCGAATCCTCACAAGACCGTGTTCGCACTCATGCAGGTTGGCGAATGCATTCAGTGTCACAGCAATCATGGTATTACACCTCCCAGCGATGAAATGCTCGGCGTCGGCGAAAAGTCCGCGTGCACTCATTGCCACGGTAAAGGCGACAGCGGATATGCGGCAGCCGAAAAGATGAAAGCGAGAATGGATGAGATGTCGGCGAGCATAATCAACTCCAACGACATCCTCAATCGCGCCGAACGAGCGGGAATGGAGGTCAGCAAACCCAGGTTTGAGTTGAATGAGGCGAAGGACGCGCTAACTCAAGCCCGAGTGATGGTGCACACATTCTCGACCGACGAACTGGATAAGGTCATAAATCCCGGGCTGGATATTTCAACTAAGGGCTACAACGCCGGCAGAGCCGCCCTGGATGAGCTGAGTTTCAGACGAAAGGGACTCGCCGGGTCTCTATTTTTCATTCTCTTGTTCGCTGCTCTGATCTATCTGAAAGTGAGAGAGGTTGAGAAGAGACAGGCTCTTCAGAGACAGGAGTGAGAGGTTTTGATTTCACTCGTAAAACGCTGGTACTCAATCACCCAGGCCAGTCGAGTTCGCAGCCTGCATCAAAACGGGAGGGCGCAGAGAAATGGCCTCTCCGGACACCCACGGTCTTAACCAACCCGCCTCGTGGCAAGAACTGGACGCGAGGCTAACGCGCATCGAGCGGCATCTTGGACTAGAGGCACTCGAGCGCTCAGTTTCAAAATCCGGCGCGGCCGATTCCGGCAACCTCGTCGCGCCGCAGACTGACGATCAGGAAGGCTTCGGACTCGAAGCAAACATAGGAGAGTTCGGGCTCGCCTGGATTGGCAGCATTGTTTTCTTTCTCGGCGTTGTTTTCCTTATCACTTATACGTTCAGTCTCGGCCACAGAGTAGTAGCCACGCTCGTTGGCTATATTGCCGCCGCAGGCTTGTACTTCGCGGCGGACTTCTGGAAGTCACGCGCCGTGCATTTGTCCCGCATACTTGTGACCGGCAGCCTGCTGCTGCTGTTCTACACGACAATGCGGTTGCATTTTTTCTCCGCCGCGCCACTGATCGACAACTCTTATATCGTTCTGGTTTTTCTTTTGATAGTCGTCGTCTGTCAGCTCTACCTGGCCGTTCGCCGTGATTCTCAATCACTGGCGACTGTTGGGATCCTCCTGGGAGTAGTAGCGGCGATGTTGATTGATCGGACCCATGTTGAATTGGCGCTCGTTGCCACTTTTGCTGCCGTAGCCGCGTACCTCGGGGTCCATCGCGGTTGGCCGCGTCTATTGAATGCGAGCATCATCATTGTTTACGCGGCGCACTTGTTGTGGCTGCTCAACAACCCGCTGGCGGGACATCCCCTGCAAGCAGTAACCGAGCATCACTACCATCTTGTTTATTTGTTCGTATACGCCGCAATCTTCTCATTGCCCCTGCTTTTCAATAAGCGCATAGCGGTCGACGATGTTTCTTCGGTCGCGATGATATTTCTCAATTGTATCGGATTCGGCGTCCTGATGTTCCTGGCGGTGCTTACTCATTTTCAGAAAGACTTTCCGGCTATTTCCATCGGCGTGTTCGGGCTCTTGCTGATTTCCTCGATTTCCCTCTGGATAAGAACTAATCACCAGCTTGGGCCGGCCATCTACGCGAGCTTTGGATTCATGGCGCTGAGTATTGCGATCTGGGGATACGCAGCGATTCCTGCTTCATTCCTCTGGCTATCCTTGCAGAGCCTACTCGTGGTTTCGATCGCATTATGGTTCCGCTCCAGGGTCCTCGTCGTTGTGAACTCGTTCATATATGTTGGAATTCTCATCGGGTACTTTTTACTGTCACACTCTTCGCATCCGGTCAATTTCAGCTTTGCGTTGGTTGCGCTGGCGAGCGCGCGAGTGATGAACTGGCAAAAAGAGCGGCTGACTCTTCGCACGGAGATGCTGCGCAATGTGTATTTGTTCATCGCTTTCGTCTTAATCTTTTACGGGCTGTATCGATCGGTGCCTCCCCAATATGTAACCCTCTCCTGGACTCTGACCGCGGTCGGCTATTTTCTGTTGAGCTATTTGCTGAAGAGCGGCAAGTATCGTCTGATGGCTATCTCGGCGATGCTGGTGACGGTGGTTTACCTCTTCCTGGTTGATCTGGCGAGTTTGGACCCGCAATACCGGGTTGCGGCGTTTCTATTTCTCGGAGTGATGGCGGTGATGATCTCGCTTTACTACACGAGAATTAGAAAGCTGTTGCACTAAAACCGGAAGGTCGGACCCTGATGACACCGCTTGCAATTTGCAAAGCTCGCGGTGCCAAACGCCCGCTCGTCGTTGTGGCATGTTTCGCAACTCTGCGCGCGCGGCGATACAGGATGCTCAGTCGGTAGTGGGGAGCTGACCTGTGCCGAGCGCGTCGGAAAGCCGGTGATCTTGTGGCATTCTGCGCAGCTCATCCCCTCGCGTTTGTGTTGCTCGTGACTGAAATTTACTCTGAACGCTTTCGAGGACATCGAAGCGCGGGCGTACTGACCAGGTTTGTGACATGTAGTGCACGACGAAATATCCTGGCCATTGGCCTGCGCGCGAGGAGTATGACACTGAAAACAAGTTGTGTGCGCGGCAGCTCCCGACGGTATCGACAAAGCGACGCCATTGCTCGCCGGTTTATGGCAAGTGGCGCAGGCAACATTTCGATGTCGCGCGTGCGCGAACGTCATGTTAAAGCTCTTCAAAGCGGGGAAGGGCTTTATCTGACTGCTCCCTGATTCCACGCCGGTATGACAAATGGTGCATATTGGCCCACTCGAAGCAGCAAATTGTTGGGTGTGGCAGCCGGCGCACGGTGTGTGGTGTGAGGAACGAACCGGCCGGGGCGCATCACTGTCCCGGCGATGGCACAACAGGCATGGTAGCCGCTCATGACTTCGGCTGCTATGGGCGAATTTCGAGAAATCCTGGTCGCCTTGTTGCGGTGCTGCGGGAGTGAAAGCTGCAATCGAGAACTGAGAAGTCGGCCAGGCTGACGCGGCGGAAAGATGCCAGTCAGGAATAACAATTGTCGCCACGCAAAAGCACCCGGCGACCAGGACTACGAGCTTGATCCAATATCGCTTAAGATCGCCCGGCGACCTTGTCGAGGCGCTCTCCTCAATTGGTTCTGTCGAGTTCGTCATAACCGATTACTTTTTCTGGGCCGCAGAAACAGCGCTGATATGAGTCTCGGGCGGTGGATTTTTCCCGTTGAGAACGTGACATTTAGTGCACTGGAAGGTGGGGTTTGCTTTCTTCTTATCGATTTCCAGATTCAGGATACCGTCGGTGGTTGCTTCGATATGACACCCGGTCCCTTCGCCCGCGCACGATTTCACCTGGGTCCTCGTTCTCTTATCGAGCGTGTTCAAGGTCGCGACATTATGACAGCTCGTACAGCTCAAGCTCGCATGAGGAATCCACTCGTGTCGAAACTTCGCAGTATTTCGTCCGCTCCATCTCTCTAAAGTCAGCTTGTCGTTTATTCCCATAGCTGCCGCAAGCTTCGGATCGAAGTCGCCGTGAGCTTGTGTCAGCGAGCTTCGTTGGGCGGGAGGCAGAAGCTTATGACAGGTACCGCAGTCCGAGGAGGAAGGCTGCATGCCATCCTGTGCGTGACAGGTGAAACAAACGGCGTGTGTTGGCGTGGTCTTGAAGGCGCCCTTCTTCAACCAGAATGCCTCGTCAGGCAGATTCTTTGGTGGCTTAGTTACGTACTCTTCATCCGACTCGCCCTGGGCCTGATAAGTCTTGTGGCAGAATGCGCAACTTTTTGGCTCACTTTCTTCAGCCTTCGGCTCGTTCTTCTTTTCCGATTTATCCTGCTCGAACATAGCGGGCAAAAACCGAACGGACTGGGCCCTGTAATCGCCTGAGTGAATTATTCCAACGATGTCCACGTGTTTGTCGTGAGGGAAGCCAATGCCAAATTCGGAAACGAAGTTTTGGCTATGTTTCGAGGCGTTGAAGCGCTCAACCGGATTGGGGAACGGATGTCGCGAGCTGTCTCGGGGCGAGGGATTCGTGTGACAGATCGTGCAGATCACCGGCTGGGCTCCTGTGAAGAACTGCTGGCGGTGGCACTTCACGCAGGACGAATGCTCAGGGAAATCCGTGACGTCAGGGAAGGCAGAATCGCCGGTTCGCACTTTGTTCCAGTTAGCCGTTGGAAACTTGTGACAAGCATTGCAGGCTAATTGGTGTTGCGCGATGCTGTGAGAAAACTGTGAATAGTTGCGCCGCTGAGGTGTGTTTTTTGCCGGTGATTGGGTTTGACGCTTTGTTTGAGAGCGGCGCTGGGGTTCGCTTTCCGGGATCGACCCGATCGCGATCGAAGACACGAACATCTGTCCGAGTCCCAGCAAACAGGCAACGGCGAGAATAGTGAACTTAGCTATTCGACCTTTCATTCGTTCTCAGACGAGGCTCTAACTCAAGCGCTGCTCAATTGCTGACAGGCGTGCTAGTAACGATCGCAAATTTGCCCGGGGGATGAGCTTGCAAACCGTGAGCCCGCTGCTTTCGGATTCGGCCGCGATAGAGATCTCATCGACATTAATAAGCGTTTTCGACGATCTCTCTGGAACGATTCTGAGGCCAAATCGTTGCCGGGTCAAACCGAAGAGACCGCACTCAATATTCACAACGGCTGATTCGAATAAAACGCACAACTCGCCGAACGGAACGGGAGCGCTTCCTCGAAACACTTTGTCCTGGGAAAAGTTCCCCACCACTCTGAGCAAAACAACGCAATCGACGACGAAACGACTCCACGGTTCAACTGTCTTCCCTTTTCCGAAGAATAGCTTCCAAAGAGTTGCGACTCGGCATCAACATTGCTCGTTGTTGCTGTAACGGGGACTGGCGCTTTTCTTTGTGGCGAGTCCTCGAGAAAGGAATCATATGCCATTAACAATTCATAAATCGACGAATCTTGTCGCGATCCTGCTTCCGTTGCTGGTCTTCGGAGTACTCGTTCTGACGTGGACGCCTGCACGAGCGCAAGGTGAAGCGGTAGATGCGACCTACAAAGCCAAGTGTGCGATGTGCCATGGGGGCAATGCCGAGAAGTTGTTCGATGCGACGAAGACAGACGAGGTACTGGTGGATGCCGTGCTGAAAGGCGTCAAGCCGAAGATGCCGAGCTATGAGCAGAAACTTAGTCCTGATCAAGCTAAGGGTCTGGTTGCGTACATGAAATCGCTCAAGAAGTGAAGGTCGTCAAAGGCCACCGATGACACGGATTTGACGGATTCGCACCGATTGGGGAGATCATGAAGCGCTTTGTTTCGATCGGGACGCTATTGCTGTTCATTCTGTTTGCGGTCTATGAGTTCACAGGCAGAGCTCGCGCGCAGGATCAGCCGGGCATGGTTCGTTCGGCTGTGAGTTTCGACACTACTCAAGCGTCCGATGCCGGATCGTCGGCGAAGGAAAAGGCCGCCAATCCCGCGCTCGACTGCAGCGCCTGTCATGGAGCCGGAAAGGCTCTCCCTTATCTGGGGGGAGCCCTCTTTCATGCCGGGGTTCATAGTGCTTACGATCGCGGGTTCCACGGGCGAGCAATCCAAAACGGGAAGAACGCAGCAAGTTGTCTCGATTGTCATTCCGTCGGCGGCGATATGAAAACCATGCTGCCGGCGAGCAACCCCGGATCCACAATCAATCGGGCAAACCTGGCAAAGACCTGCGGCTCTTGTCATGGTGATACATCCGCCATGACCGGGACCGGCATCAGCAATCGTCCGTTCATCTCGTACCAGGAGAGCGTTCACGCGCGCGCCGTTTCGCGAGGCAATACCAAAGCCGCGGTCTGCACCGACTGCCACAAAAGCCACGACATATTGCCTGCCTCGGATCCCGATTCCCCCATTTTCAAGTCGACCATCCCCAGCACCTGCGGCCAGTGTCACTCAAAGATCGAGGCCGAATATAGCCAGAGCGTTCACGGTGTGGCGGTAGCGCGTGGTGTTTCGCGCTCGCCGGTGTGCACAGACTGCCACGGCATCCACAGCATCAAACCGCACCTCGATCCGGTCACCTCGACGACGTCGCAATCGCTGGCAACCGCAAGCTGCGCGCAATGCCACGAAGGAGTTGCGTTGTCGCAGGAGTTTGGCGTTGCGGGAGGACGCGTAAGCAGCTATCAAGACAGCTATCACGGCCTTGCGTCAAAGATGGGCTCCAGGATTGTGGCTAATTGCGCAAGCTGTCACGGGGTCCACAACATCTTGCCGTCTTCCGATTCGCGCTCGATGGTCAACCCGGCCAATCTCATCAGTACCTGCGGCCAGTGCCACCCCGGAGCGAGCGAAAACTTCGTGATTGGTAAACTCCATCTCAATGTTCCTTCGCCGGACACTGGCTCGGCTTCGCCCGACATTGGCAGCACCATTACGAGATGGGTGCGGTGGGTTTATCTATGGCTAATCGGAGTGGTCATCGGGGCGATGATCGTTCATAATGTGCTCGTCTGGTTCAGGAAGGCCATAGCAAAACGCCGGGATGCAGGGTGCTCGATTCCCCGAATGACTCGTACGCAGCGCTTCCAGCACTGGCTCCTGCTCATAAGTTTTATTGCCCTCGTTCTGACAGGCTTCGCGCTCAAGTACCCGGATTCCTGGATAGCCCCCTTGTTGGGCGGCAGCGAAGCATTCAGGCGCGTCAGCCATCGCGTTGCCGGCCTGGTTTTGCTGGCAGTCGGGCTTTTTCACGTCGCTTACCTCGGTTTCACAAGCGAAGGTCGCAGAGGATTGAACGGCTTGTTGCCACGTAAGAAGGACGTCACGGATTTCGCTCATGCCGTCGCCTACCATGTTGGCCTTCGAAAGTCTAAGCCGAAGTTCGCCAGATTCAACTACGGCGAGAAGCTGGAGTATTGGGGCGTGGTGTGGGGCACGACTATCATGGGCCTCACGGGATTGATGGTGTGGTTCAAAACGGAAATGTTCGGCTTCCTGCCGAGATGGTGCATAGACTTTGCGCTTGCAATCCACTTCTATGAAGCAATTCTTGCAACGTTGGTCATCGTGGTGTGGCACTTCTACAATGTGATCTTTGATCCGGCTGTATACCCGCTCAACTGGGCTCTGGTAGACGGACGCGTTTCAGAAGAGTATTACAAAGAAGAGCACGAGCTCGACTACGACCAGATCATATCTGCCAGGCGAGAGAAACAGGAGAAGCAGGGTTACACTCCAGACGATCCGGCTGAGCAGGGAATCAGAGATTCATCCGATTTGTCGCTCTCCCGCCCATCGGCCGATTGAACCGGACTGCGCGGAACGCACAGATAGACAGGAGCACTACCGCTCAAATATCAGCAATGGAGAGATGAAAAATGAGTGAAGACCGGGAGGTTTCCCGCAAGCCGCCTCGGCTGTTTCGGAATATCATTAGTCTTATCGGGGCGGCCATAGTTGTTGCAAGCCTGGCCAGCATCCTTTTCCTGTTCCTCACAGAGTTGCTTGGCGCAAGAAGCAAGCCGTATCTGGGAATCTTCACCTACATCATCTTTCCGGCCGTTATGATTTTCGGCCTGATGATTGTACTCACCGGTATGCTGATCGAGCGGCGCCGCCGCCACAGGGCCGGGTCGTCGGGCGTTGGACCTTACCCAACCATAGACTTGAACGACCCTCGCCGCCGGCGCTCGTTGATGACTTTCATTGTGCTGATGTTTGTCTTTCTCTTCGCTAGCGCATTCGGCAGCTACCGCGCATACGAGTTCACCGATTCGGTCGTATTCTGCGGACAGCTCTGCCACGCGGTGATGAAACCCGAGTTCGTAGCCTACCAGGCATCGCCCCACGCGCGAGTCAAATGCGTGGAGTGTCACGTCGGTTCGGGCGCTGGCTGGTACGTCAAATCAAAACTTTCGGGAGCGTATCAGCTCTATTCAGTCACGTTCAACAAGTTCCCAAGGCCGATTCCAACCCCCGTTCACGACCTCAGGCCCGCCCAGGATACCTGCGAGCAGTGTCACTGGCCAGAGAAATTCTTTGGCGCGCAGTTGAAGATCTTCAACCGGTTTGGATATGACGAAAAGAACACGCTGAGTCAAACTCGCATGCTGATAAACACGGGCGGGGGCGGAGCCGCAAGCGGAAGGGTCGAAGGTATTCACTGGCATATGAATATCGCGAACGAAATTACATACATCGCGACCGACGATCACAGGCAGACAATTCCCTGGGTAAGGTCGAAAGACCGCAACGGCAAAATAACCGAGTACAAAGTGCCGGAATTTCAAATGTCACCAGCGGAAATCGAAAGCGCGCAGAAGCGACGAGTCGATTGCGTCGAATGCCACAACCGCCCCGCTCACATTTATCTTCCGCCCGACCGCGCTGTCGACGAAGCTCTGGTCGGCGGGAGGCTCGATGCTTCGCTCCCGTTCCTGAAGCAACAGGCGGTCGCCGCGTTATCGACGAGCTACGAGACAACCAGCGAAGCTGTGAGCGGCATCGCCTCGAGTCTCGGTGACTACTATGCTCGCAACTATCCCGACGTTTATGCAAACAAGCGCGATTCGGTGAACGGGGCGATCGAAGAGTTGCAGCGCATCTTTCAGACCTACTTTTTCCCCGAGATGAAGGTCGACTGGCGGACTCATCCGAACAACATCGGGCACTTCTACAACCTTGGGTGCTTCCGCTGCCACGACGGGAAACACGTCAACGATGCGGGCAAGGTATTGAAAAAAGACTGTAACATCTGCCACGTCGTGCTCGATCAAACCCAGGGGGAGACGCATCTGGCCGTGCAAAAGGGAGCTTTTGAGCATCCGGTGGATGTTGGACCGTTGTCGGGTTTCAAGTGCACTGACTGCCATCAAGGATCGGGCGCCTTCAAGCATCCCATCGATCTCGGGGATATCTCCGAATTCAAGTGCACTGATTGTCATTCAGGGACAAAGGCTGAAGCAAAAAAGACCCGGTAGCTCTGGCGGCGCCTCCGGGCATCACCTCGGTCGCCAGGGTCTGTGGCCGGTGTCATTTCCGTCAATCAGCATCGTTGCAAGCCAGCCCGCACAAATCGGTGTTCGACGTGATGAAGGTCGGTGAGTGCATACAGTGCCATAGCAACCGCTGAATTCTCGCGCCGAGCGACGAGATGCTCGCTGGCGTCGACTCTAAAGGAGTTCGCCGATACTCTCGAGGCGCACTCTCGAAAAGCGGAGCGCTCGCTGTTTCCGATCTACGAGCAGCTGGCATCGCCGGAGACAATTTCCGCGTCGAGCGAGGATATTTAGCCTGATCGGCTCGGCGTCTCAGCCTCGAAACCCAGAGTTGTTGAGGTACGCCGCTTTAGCGGTTCTGGGGTGACTTCAGTCAGGTCTCTATCCTGGCCTGTTCGGTCTAACGTAACGCGATACATAACCTGAGGATGCAAGATGCAGATCAACATTACCAAGACTGTGAGAGAACTGACACTCGAGATTCCGGGCGCGACCCGAGTGTTCGAAAAGGCCGGCATAGACTATTGCTGCGGTGGCGGGACGCCCTTTCAGGAAGCATGTGCGGCCGCCGGCGTATCGACGGATGAAGTCACGCGCTCCCTGGAGCAAGCCGGTGAGTCCAGTGATGGCGGAGCGGATGCTACTCAATGGCAGACGCAGCCGTTGTCGAAGCTCGCGGCGCATATAGTGGGCACGCATCACGTTTTCACCAGAGGCGAGTTGGCGCGCCTCGATGCGCTTCTGTCGAGGGTGTGCTCGATCCACGGACAGAACCACTCAGAGCTGTTTCGTATCCAGCGTTTGTTCCAGGACTTGAATCGGGACCTCATTCCGCATATGCAAAAAGAAGAGATAGTTCTGTTCCCATACATCGAGCAGATGGAAGCGACGGCGAGCGAGGGCGCGACGGCTCCGGTTCCCTTCTTCGGAACGGTGCAGAATCCGATTCGCATGATGATGATGGAGCACGACACAGCCGGCGAGATCCTCAAGCAGGTTCGTCAGCTCAGCGGCGGTTTCTCAGTGCCGAAGGACGGTCGCATCAGCTATGAGACGCTGTACAAAGCGCTCGACGCGCTCGAGCAGGACTTGCACCAGCACATTCACCTGGAGAACAACATTCTGTTTCCCGGCGCGGTGGCGTTGGAGAGGGTGCCGTGATTTACCTCAATACAATTCGAAAGTAAGTAGCGGAGAATCCAGACCAGCTTGGAAGTCTTAGGGTTTTCCCTGATTGTGCACCATAAGCCTTCGATATAGACTGCGCGCGGACACCGAGGCATGGTTTTTTAGACAGGTGCTCGAGGAAACCTGATAGGCACGCGCGCTGGCAGTGTGTCCCTCCCCCTGATCTGATGTCGTTCACTTCGTCTCGGGCTCGTCCGTGCCGATGCAACGATCAGCGCTCACACTGTGTAGCCCTGACCACGCAACTCTCGACAAGCGACGAACTAAAGCCGGTCGCCAACGCAGAATCGAACCAAAACCGCAGCGTTAGTGTTTAGTGAGAACATGCCCATTTTGGTTATTGATGGCTGATTTCTTTGACGGTTTTCGTTCCGGGCCATATTACGCTTCTCAAAAGCGGTCAATGATGTAAGGAGGGGAAGATCCATGAACTTCAACCGCAAGTATTTGAGTCTCTGGGCAACCGTTGCATTCGTATTGTTCTTCTTGGGCGCCTCACCTGCCGCGGCTCAAATATCACTTGGTACGGCGGAGAGTTTCGGGGTCCTGGCCGGTTCGACTGTAACCAATACTGGCGCGACCAGTGTTAACGGAAACCTTGGCGTCAGCCCAGGCACCGCAGTCACGGGGTTTCCTCCGGGAGTAGTGACCGGCGGAACGATACACTCGAACGATGCAGTCGCAGCTCAGGCTCAGAGTGATGTCACCACTGCGTACAATGCCATAGTTGGCACAGCGTGCACCGTCGACTTGACCGGTCAGAATCTCGGAGGCCTCACGCTGACGCCCGGGGTTTATTGTTTTTCGTCGTCGGCCCAATTGACTGGAACACTCACACTCAATGCCCTGGGCAATGCCAATGCGCTCTTCATCTTCAAGATCGGGAGCACGCTCACGACCGCGAGCAGCTCGTCTGTTCAGGTGATCAATCCCGGTACTAATTGCAACGTGTTTTGGCAGGTCGGCAGCTCTGCGACGCTCGGCACAGGCACCAGTTTTGTAGGGAACATTCTGGCGCTCACGAGCATTACCCTGACTACCGGCGCAAACGTCTCCGGTAGAGTCCTGGCGCGAAACGGCGCTGTGACGATGGATACCAACAACGTCTCAGTGTGCGGACCTAACTTCACCTGTCCGTTCATCACGGTGAATCCGGCTACTCTGCCGAACGGTATTGTCGGGACCGCTTACAGCCAGACGATCTCAGCCGTCGGCGGAACAGCGCCATACACCTTCACGGTCTCGAGCGGGGCGCTGCCGCCGGGCCTGACGCTCAACGCAACGACCGGCGTCATCGCCGGGACGCCGACCCTGGCGGGTACCTTCAACTTCACAGTCACCGCCACCGATTCGAACGGCTGCCCCGGCAGCCGGCCGTACTCCATTGCGATGGCGGGCTCCTCGGTCTGCCCGGTCATCACAGTCAACCCGGCAACGCTGCCCCCCGGTGTCATCGGGACTCCCTACAGCCAGACGATCACTGCCGTCGGCGGAACCCCGCCATACACCTTCACGGTTACAAGCGGTACACTGCCACCCGGGCTGACGCTTAATCCGACAACCGGCATCCTTTCGGGGACGCCGACCACGGCCGGCCAATTCAACTTCACGATCACAGCCACGGACGCGGCCAGCTGCCCAGGCAGCCGGCCCTACTCCATCGTAATCCCGGTCGTGCCCATCTGCCCTTTCATCACGGTCAACCCGGCAACGCTGCCTGCCGCTGTCGTCGGGACCTTCTACAGCCAGACGATCACGGCCACCGGCGGAACCCCGCCATACATCTTCACGGTTTCGGGCGGGGCGCTGCCGCCCGGCCTGACCCTTAACTCGACGACCGGCGTCATCTCTGGGACGCCGACCACCGCCGGCCAGTTCAACTTTACGATCACAGCCACCGATGCGAACGGCTGCCCGGGCAGCCGGACTTACTCAATCGGGATTCCGGTGCCCGGCTGCCCCGTCATCACGGTGAGCCCGGCCACACTTCCCAACGCTGTCCTCGGCGTCTTCTACAGCCAGACGATCTTCGCCAGCGGCGGAACCCCGCCGTACACCTTCACGATTTCGAGCGGGGCGCTGCCCCCCGGTCTGACTTTAATCCCCGCGAGCCCGACGACCGCCGTCATCTCCGGGACGCCGACCACTAATGGCATCTTCAATTTCACGATCACAGCCACCGACGCGAACGGCTGTCCCGGCAGCCGAGCGTTTACGCTCCAGCTCCCGGCTGGGCCTCCTCCTCCGCCTCCGCCTCCGCCTCCAGGTGGCTCCGTTCCGACGCTATCGGAGTGGGGCGCGATATTGATGGCGCTGCTCATCATCGCTGCTGGCACCTTCCTCCTGGTCGGACATAGCAAGGCAGCCATGTCGCTCGCGGCAGCCGCGCCTTCCACCGCGTTCACGGGAGCGGAAAAGGCGCTGGACTGGAAACTGCTGGCGTGCACGGCGATGTACGTCGAAGCGGCGATAGCGCTGGCGCTGATTGCGCTTTGGGCAAACCCGGTTGATATCCTCGGCGCTCTCACTTCAGGTCTCGTGGTCGCGTTCATCCTCCACTT
>DATLWF010000154.1:0-10717 GCA_035576605.1 Blastocatellia bacterium
ATGATGAACAGCCAGCGCCAGCCGGCCAGCCCGAGCCAATTCACGCCCAGCAGTAAGCCTGAGACCGGCGAACCGATGATATTGGCGACCGGGATTGCCGCCATAAACAGGGCCACCGCCTTGGCTCGATCTTCATAGCGAAACCAGTGACTGAAGTAGACGATGATTCCGGGAAAGAAGCCCGCCTCGGCGGCTCCAAGCAGAAAGCGAGCCGAATAGAACTGAGGCTTGGTGTGAATAAAGCCCATCAGGATCGCTACAATACCCCACGTAACCATGATCCGGGCTATCCAACCGCGCGCGCTCCACTTCTCGACCAGGATAGTGCCTGGTATCTCCAACAAGAAATAACCAATGAAAAATATACCCGCCCCCAGACCGTAGACATCATCTCCGAATCGCAGATCATCTTTCATTGCCAGCCAGGCATAGCTGAGGTTCACGCGGTCCAGATATGCAATGATGTACAGCAAGAACATATAGGGCATTATACGGAGCATGACGCGCCGTCTTGCTCGATCCGCAACCGTAGCTGAGCTTGTAGGGGAGTTCATCTCTAGTGCTTTCATTTTCCATTTGTCGACGTTCAGAGTACCGACTTTAGTCGGCTTCGTTGAAATTGGTCAAACAAAACCGCCGACTAAAGTCGGTACTCTGAACAATGACAAATGAAAAATGACAAATGGAAAATGGAAAATAAAATGCTCTTCGACTCACGCGATATGCGCGCCCTGAGTTTCCACGTACACCGCGTAAAGTGATTGGCTGGCGGTCATGAATAACCGATTTCGTTTCGGGCCGCCGAAGCAAATATTGCTGCACGTCTCCGGCAGAAGGATCTGCCCAATCCGCTGTCCGTCCCGCGCGAAGATGTGAACGCCATCATAGCCTGTGCCAGCCCAACCGGCGGCAGACCAGATATTGCCATCGACATCCGCCCGGATTCCATCCGAACCTCCAATCATTTCCCCGTCTTTCGTCTTGAGCTTCATCGAAGTGAATTCGACACCCTTGCTCAACCTCCTGGCATCGGCTACGTCCCAGACTTTAATGTTTCGCGGCGCTTGCGGATAATGCGACGCTCCGGTGTCTACCACGTAGAGCTTCTTGTAGTCTTGCGAGAAACAAAGCCCGTTAGGTTTGAAGATCTCGTCAGTCACGAGATCCGTTTTCGCGGTCTGAGGATCAATTCGGTAAACTGCTTCCTTGATGTAGAGCTCACCCTTGTTGCCTTCGTAGCCCATCAGGCTGCCGTAGCCCGGATCGGTAAACCATATTCCCCCGTCGGGATGCACAACCACATCGTTGGGCGCGTTGAACGGCTTGCCTTGCCATTTCTCTGCGAGCACCGTGACCGCGCCGTTGTGCTCATAACGCACCACGCGGCGCGTGGCGTGCTCGCAGGAAACCTGACGGCCCTCGAAATCGAAGGTGTTGCCATTGCTGTTGTTGGAGGGGTTGCGAAAGACGCTCACGTGCCCGTCTTCGGCGAGCCAGCGACATTGAATGTTGTTGGGGATGTCACTCCACACCAGGTAACGTCCGACACCGTTCCACGCAGGACCTTCCGCCCATAACATGCCGGTATGTAGTCGTTGAATGGGGGTGTTGCCGATTTTGTATCGGGCAAAGCGTTTGTCAAGAACCAATATATCGGGATCGGGGTAGCGCACCGGCGGCGCATCGCGTCCGTAGTTGCGTTCCTGCGCGGACGCCGTGACGGCTGCGGCGGCCGCGGCCCCAGCAATGAAGGCGCGCCGGCCGATCTTGGTTGGTTCTTCAGAAATGTGTGTTGTCGGTTTCATTTTGTTGTAGTGAAGCCTTTTCATTTTCCATTTTCCATTTGTCATTTGTCATTGAGGCGGCTGAGCGCTTAACCAAGAACAAAACGGAGATGACAAATGACAAATGACAAATGGACAATAGAAATAAAACGGATCCAATGATCCCGGCGCGCGCTCACAATTTCACAGCGGAACGGCTTGCTCGGCCCAGATTTCAAACTCGCGATGATGGTTCTCTTCGGCTCTGGCCGGGCTATCTCCGCTTGCGACTGCCTGCAGATGCTCGAAGACTCGCACGCCCACTTCATCGATGGTCTCAGTCCCGTCAATGACCCCGCCCGCCGACAGGTCTATATCGCGGCTCATTCGCTCAAACACCGGCGTATTTGAGGCGAGCTTGATGACCGGCGCAATCGCATTACCGATTGTCGTTCCTCGGCCGGTTGTGAAGACTATGATAGTTGCTCCGGCGCCGACAAGCCCCGGGGTCGACTCCTGGTCGTAGCCCGGTCCCTGCATCAGCCAGAGGCCGCGGCCCTTTGCTGGTTCAGCATAGTCGGTGACGCCTTCAACCCGCGTCGTGCCGGCCTTAGCAATTGCGCCCAGCGACTTGATGGTGATGTTGAGAAGACCTCCGCGCACGTTACCAGGGCTCGGGTTCTCGTCGAGCCGAACGCCGCGGTGTGCCGCGAAGCCCTTGTACCAATCGACTGCTGCGTATACGGCGCGGCCGGTCGCCACGTCCTTTGCCCGGTTGGCGATGAGATGTTCCGCGCCGCAAAACTCCGGGACTTCGGTGATCAATACGGTCCCACCCGAACGGACCAACAAATCGGAAGCCCGGCCCAGGCTCGGATTGGCCGAAATCCCGGAGAACGCATCCGACCCGCCGCACTTCACCCCTAACACGAGCTCGCTTATAGGCACCTCCACTCGTTGGGCGCGATTGACTTCGGGCAGCATCGTCTCGACTTCCTTCAAGCCTCGCGCGATTGTCCCCTGGGTGCCGCCTGCTTCCTGAATTCCGAACCTCACAAACGGCTTGTTCAACTGTCGGTCTTTCCTGTGCAGATACTGCTCGACTATCGACAGGTTGGTCTTCTCGCAGCCGAGCTCGATCATGATCACGCCGCCAACGTTGGGATGATCGGCATAGTTTGCCAGCGTGCGCAACATTACCTCGATGTTGGATCCGTCCGAACACCCGCAGCCTTTGTTATGCGCGAGCGCCACCACGCCATCGACATTGGGGTACTTTTCTCGATTGAACAGAGTGTACTCGGCGATCATCGAAATCTGCTGCGATTCGGTGCTCGCGCACATGCTCGTCGGTACTATCAGGACGTAGTTGCGCGTGCCAACGCGGCCATCCGCGCGGCGGAAGCCACGAAAGGTCGCGCGTTCATCCGCAGGTATGTAAGCGGGCGGCGGCGTGTGCAGGTCCTCCGGCAGATCGCGCACAACCGGAACGGCGTCCGACATGTTAGCGTGCGAGATCGAATCGCCTTCGCCAATCCCGAGCGATGTGCCAATAGGCTGGCCATACTGCAACACAAACTCGCCCGCGGGAATTGCTCGCGTTGCGAAACGATGGCCAGGCTCGATGCTGTCGGTTATGCGGACCAGGCGGCCATCCGGCAACTTCAGCCTTGTGCCGGACGAAATCGCGTCTTTCACCACCGCGAGATTGTCCTTCGGGCTAACGATGACAGCATACTCACTGATAATCGTCATAACGCTTTGAATCTCTCTTGCCATAGACTAACACTTTCTCGCAAATGCTCAGAACAAGTTTTACCTTAGATACTTCGGGCACATCAATGCAACGGACGGTTGAACCCTTTTACGCGTATCTGCAGTGTGTCCTTGTGTAATCTTCGCAACTACTGGAATTGAGGCAATCTTCGGTCCGCAACGTGTCCGGATTCGTGATCGATGTTGTGCGCTCCCTGCGGAGCGCACAACAATCGTTCCGCTTAGTCTACGACCTGGTTAGAAAAAGAGCTTCACGGCCAGTTGTCCTATTCGCGGGTCGCCAGCCTGCTGAAGCGCACCGAAATTGCCTTTCGAGCTGAGCTTGGCGAAGTTGCCGGTGGCGGTGGTCTCGTCGAAGTTCACCCGGTTAAAGATATTGAAAAACTCGGCGCGGAACTGGAGCCTGATGCTCTCTGTGAACGAGAAATCCTTGGCAATCGCCATATCCCAACTGTAGAGGCCTGGAAAACGCAAGCTCCCCTTGCCCAGGTTGCCGAACGTGCCGGTCGGGTTGGACACAAATGAGGCCGGGATAAGCCAGGACTTGCACGCCTTAGTGTTGCCCGCGCAGGCTCCGGAGCCGTACGCAGCGGCGACGATATTTGCTCGGTCTTGTCCGATTCCCGTGCCGGAATTATTCACTCCCGACAAGATCGTGATCGGTCGCCCGGTCTGGGCCGAAACCACGCCGCTGAGCTGCCAATGGCCGGCCACGCTGCGCACAAACCTGTTTGCCTTCGCGAGAGCTGGAAGCTGCCAGACGAAGGCTCCCCCAAAGCGATGCGTGTGATCAAATTCCGACGGACCCTGGTCAAAATCATGCCGCAGCGGATCATCCCAGGGCCTTGCCGAGGAAGTATCAAAGCCGGTGACGCCCGCGCCCGGCGGAAGATCGTCGATGCTCTTCGACCAGGTGTAATTGGCAAAGACTGTCAGACCGTGACTGGCCCGCTTTTCGGCGGACAACTGGAGTGAATGGTACGTCGCATTGATGTCCTGCAGATCCTGCTGAACGGTGCTGAACACCGGCCCGCCCGCGATCGCGTTAAGTCTGAGAGTGCCGCCCCTGACCGGGGACGGGTTCAGATTCAACGTTTCAGTAAGGTGGGTACTGCGCGAGGCAACGTACGCGCCACGCACCAGAATGTTGGAAGGCAACTGGTGCTCGAGGGCCAGGTTCCAGTTATAGAGTGTCGGCACCTGGTACTTGTTTATCGGGTCCCAGCTCAGGACGAAAACGCCCTGGCCGAAAATAGAGTTCTTGGGCGGTGGGAATGTGCCTGGAAACGGATAGGGGTTGGCCGCGTTGGTGGCCTGGTTGACGCAACCGAGTGCAGCCTGGGTGGCCGGCCTGGTGCAGAGCGGATCACTGAACGATCCGGGCTTGACTCCGCCGGTCAAGGTGCTCAGTACGAATTGAGGGCTAAAGGGAGTCAGGTCAACAAACCGATTGTTGATGATGCCGACGATGCGCGAGTCGTAGAAGACGCCAGCCCCGCCCCGCAAGCTGGTCTTGCCGTCACCGAACACATCCCAGGCAAAACCAAGGCGCGGAGCAAAATTGTTCAGGCTCGCATCGATGCCGTTCTTTGGAACGCCCGGATCGCCGGGGAAGAATACCCCTGCAGGAGCGTTTGGGAATTGAGTGGAATGCGTCTTGGCAATGAGGTCGGGAAGACGGAACTGCTCCACACGCCCCTGGGTTTCGCGCCACGGAAGTGAGGGTTCATAACGCAGTCCTAGATTCAGCGTCACGCGCCGACTCACGTGATAATTGTCCTGGATGTAAAGACCGAAGAAGGTGTCGCGGTTGTTCTTGAATTCGCCCGCGCCCTGGCGGAACGCCAGGTTGCCGCTGTAGTCGCTGAGCGTGCCGGCTAAAAACTTAGTCAGACCGTCAAAGCTGAACTCGGCCGGTTGGAAAAACTTGTTGTCGAGGTCTACGCGACTGCGTTCGATGACCCCGCCCATGCGCAGATCGTGTTTTGCGATAACCCAACTGTAATCGTCGCTCCAGGTGAAATTGTTTCGCACGAATGTTGCCGAGGGGTTATCTCCAAAATTGAACGCGCCGTTTACCCTGATCTGCTGGATTGCCTTCGGGTCTGATTGGAACGGAAGAGCCACGCCCAAATCCGCTACGCTGATCGCGTCGGGCGCAGGACCGCGGCCTGCTTTCTCGCGTGAGTAGCTGAAACGGAAGGTGTTCAGCCGGTTCGTGGTGAAAATATGGGTGTGGCTGAGCAACATGTTTTGAGCGACGATGGTGGACCCGTCGGAATATCTCAAGAAATTTGAAGAATCAAAAACCGCATTTCTCGAAAAGCGGTTGTAGAAGTAGCGAGCCGATATCCGGTCACTCTGGCTTAGCGAATGATCGACCTTCCCGAGCACCTCGTTGAAATTCTGCACGTCCGGGCGCTGGAAACTAACCTTGTTGCTGGAGTCGCCGACGGGGATGCCTTTCAGAAGGTTGACAATCGCCGGATCTGTCGCAGTTGCCCGTAACGCCGCGCTCGGCACGGTCTGCGTGGTGGATGACCCGAGATTGCGAAGACGGGTGCCCTGGTATTCGCCAAAAAAGAACGTGCGATCCCGAATAATCGGGCCGCCAAAGGTGCCGCCAAACTGGTTCCGCTTAAGCTGGTCCCGAGTGGGCGCTTGCCACTGTCGCGCGTTAAAAACGGCATTGCGCACGAATTCGAATGCATTGCCATGAAAACCGTTGGTCCCAGTCCTGGTGACAACGTTCACCACTGCCCCGGCGTTCTGCCCGTATTCCGCGCTGTAATTGCTCGTCTGCACGCTGAATTCCTGAAGAGCATCCGGCATGGGGAAAGGCTGGTTCACGTTGGTGTACTCGTCCAGGTAATTGCCCCCGTCCAGCTGATAGCTGATCTGATTCTGCCGCGCTCCGTTAGCGGCAATCGTTACCGCGCCCGGAAAGGTCTTGGTCGTTCCCTGATCCGCCCCGCCGCTTGGCGCAGTCACCGTGCCGGGCACCCCCAATGTAAGCGTGGCTGCGTTGCGGCCGTTCAAAGGCAGCTCGACGACGCGGCCCATTTCGACAACCTGCCGCAATGTCGACGTAGTCGTATCGACTTGTACATCGGCGACCGTCACGCTGATAGCCTCCGTCGTACCGCTAACCTGCACATTCACATTCACTGTCAGCGACTGGTCCGCCAGCAACGTGACTCCCTTCTGTGTAAACTTGTTAAAACCCGTGGCCTCGACTACCAGATCGTATCCCGCCGGGCGAAGGGAAGTGAGAACGTAGCGCCCCTGCGCGTCGGAGGTGGCGGTCCGCGAGAAGCCCCGGCCCACTTCGGTCGCCGTGACCTTTGCGTTGACGATTACGGCTCCTGACGGATCCGTTATCGTGCCCACGATGCTGCCGAAACCTTGTGCGTGGACCGCGCCGGCAAGAATAAACAGGCACGACAGCGCCAGATGCAAAGAGATGAGACTGGCGGAGAGATAAGAAACAGCCCCCCTGATGTTCTTTTCCCGAACTCTCATGGTCAATTCTCCTTTCAGTGAGCATGGCTTGAGCCGACTCGGCTTCGAACTGTGGACATCCGACCGCGCTCTTCCAGCAACATTGAGATAAGTTGTTGAGAGCGCGGCTGCAATGTCTTGGGCGTCTAACCGGTGCTAAAGATGAAGTGGACTTACCACTTGATTCAGCGGCTCTTTAGCGCTGCCGCGAGCCGTTGCGGCGCCTACGACGACTTGGTCCTGGACGACTGAACGAATCAGGCCCTTCATCGCTCAACTCACCGTTGCCATTGTTCAGAGTCGAGGATCAGTGGTTTGACCACTTCTTAGAAGCTGCACGGTTTTATCATGAAAGGCGATAAGGGTCAAGAAGTTTTTTGCTGCCTCCGGCGTGAGCATTCGAGGGGCTCGGTACGCAGAACAGGGAACACCGACTATGCGTGACGATACTGTTTTTCATTATTGTTTTGCACGTCGGAGCTGCGTTGCCGGTGTTCCGCGTTGCGGGTTGTAACCGTGAATAGAACTTATCGTCGAGGTTGTTCAGGTGGCGCTCCGGCCTCGCGTTCGGTTGCTTCAAGTTTGCTCGCCTATTGCGGAGTGGTATGACCACTATCGCTCAGTGTCACTCTTTCCACGTTAGCGTCGTACAGTAAGAGTGTGTAGGAATAGAAGAGGCGCATCTGAATATGCGGTAATTGTGGTAGGACCACTCAACCAAGTTTTGCTCGGCTGCGAAGGACTCTCGCTTGACACGCTGGAGCACGATGATTAATATCGGGCTCGCAATGCGAAATGCTCCGAACGCAAAATCAGTATCGACCAAGATGTTCAAGCGACTCGGCGAGGGCGTCACCACTGATCAAGTAGTCAAGCAGATCAGGGAATTGATCGAGAGCGGGGAATTGAGACCGGGCGACAGGCTGCCATCTGAGCGAACCCTGGCGGACAGGCTAGGCATCAGCCGCCCCAGCGTGCGGACCGGTTTGCGCATCCTGTCAGCTATGGGGGTGCTTCAATCCCGGCACGGATCCGGTACGTTCATGTCGAGCGGGCCGCCTGCAGAGAGTCAGTTGCTGCGGTTGCTCGCGGCGCTCCATGGATTCTCGGCCGACGCTATGTTCGAGGCTCGGCGTATTCTTGAGGTAAGCCTGGCAGGTCTTGCGGCTGAACGAGCCACCGACGAGCACCTGGCGATGATGGCCGAGGCGGTGGCGGATACCTATGCCTCCCTCGATGATCCAAAGTCCTACCTGGTATACGATATGCAATTTCACCGGGCGGTGGCGGTGGCCTCAGGCAATCCGATAGTGGCTACGCTTATGGATATGGTGACCGCGGCGCTGTACGAAATGAAGGTTCAGACGATCGAGCACGCGACGCATCTGGAAGAATCAGCGGCAATGCATCGCAAGATCTATCAGGCCATCCGCGCAAGGAAGGCTGATGCGGCGATGACGGCTATGACGGCGCATCTTGAACTTGCTCAAAGAGACTTTGCATCGGAAGAAGCTGCTGAGAAAGACGGAAGTCACGGAGGTAAGAACGGTGGTTTCCGGGCTCGGGTCAATGGTCGTAAACGAAAAAGATCGTCGAAGGGCGCCTCTTGACACATCACACGGGGTGGTTCTTGCAGCCCACCCGCCACCCTCAGCGAGCCTCATCCTGAGTGCGACGCAGAGTAACAGGTTGGGAAGGGCGGCTTGCCCCCGCTCTTTTTGCAGGCATAGGTAATCGACGAAGCGGGGCGAGCCACCCTTCCCAACCTGTTACTCTGCGTCGCAGCCGGTTCTGAAGCCCAGTCTTTTTTATCTCGCTCAGCTATCGCTTACAGACCAGCAACCTCGCTGAATGCGCGGGCATATCCTTAATCGTGAAACCGCCTTTATGCCGGCCAAGCGATTCGCCCGTCCAATAATCGGTGATGTAGCTAGCCTCAGGCAAAGAGAAGGGAAGCGTTTGCGGCTCATCCTTCCAATTGAACAAGGCGACCATCCGAGCATCCGCGAGCTTGACCACGCCAACGCGCATTGAATCATCTTCAAAGCTGGCGGCAACGCCCGTCGGCGGAAGCAGGCGCTTCAGCATGGCGAGCCGCTGCGGAGATATCTGAGTAAGATCGTCGCCCGATAGGACCATGCCACCGCTCGCGTATATGGCAGTTGCATGAAATCGAAACTCGTCGTCGCTCAAATCGCCGGTGAGCACTACCGCGTCCGGGTCGTTCCACCACAGTCGTCCGTTCTGCCAGTTGCGACTCAGATTCTGCCTTGCCGTCGTCTCGAAGCGATCCCAGCTTCGCTTGATGTCGTTTGAGCTGCGCGAGCCGTGAATCAACCCAAGCGAAGGCCAGATCGGATGATTGCAACCAAGCACAAAGCTGTCTCCCGCGCCGCGAAGTATCGCCTCCATCCCGCGCCGGTATGCCTCGATGCGAGTAGCGCGCGGATCATTGAAACGACCCCCGTGTATCGCGCCCCAGAAGTTCCCGTCGAGTTTGAAGTAAGTACAGCCCCACTCCCGGCGCATCGTGCGAAAGACCACCTCGAGGTGCTCTTGCGCTTCAGGGTGTGTGCCGTCGAGAGCGTACCACGGCCCTCGCCGCCAGCCGCCGAAGGTTACCAGGTCCGAGCGCAGCGGTTTGCCCGCGGCGTCTTTCACAAACCAGTCCGGATGCTGTTCGAAGACATGTGATTTTGCTTCTGCGATGAATGGCGCTACCCAGATCGCGGGCTCGAAGCCTCGCTTCCGAATCTCCTTGAGCACACCTTGCACGTTGCCGCCGAAAGCTGCGCCGGTCTCGAGCCAATCGCCCATCGCGGGTTGATATCCGTCATCGATTTGAATGTACTTCAACCCGGGAGAGGTTTTAGCGATAAAGTCCAGATTATCGAGCACCTGCGTGGCTGTGACGCTCGGACCGAAACAGTACCAGGAACACCAACCGGCCGGCGGCGTCTTAGAGCGAAGCGGATGATGATTCTCGATTAAGCGTCCGGCCAACTGATCGAGCAACTGTCCGCGATGCGCTCCGGACGTGAACATGAACTCTTCGAGCTCCAAAGTCTCACCCGCCTTGAGATCCAGACCCTCGGTATCGACGACGATTTGCAACGTCGAGGCGCGCAGATAGAATTGCCCGATGAAGCGGCGGCACGACGTGAACGCCAGCAGGTAATGCTCGCCTGCAGGCGGAGAGAGACTCATCATACCGTAGAAACAACGAGCGTCCGCCGGCATCGGCATCTTGTAATGTTTGCCATCGGTGTAGTTCCCAAGGTCAATCGCCTGACCGAGCGTTCCGCCCGTCTGGCTTAGCATCTGAAAGCCCTCACCGTACAGGCTGGTCGCTGGCGGCAACGGCAGAGGCAGATCGAAGAGCACCACTTCTTTGACTCGCGCGGGGTGCCTTCCGTTGTTGATCAATCGCGATCGGCACAACGGACCGCGCCACTCGCGGACCAGCTTCACTTGTTTGGCGGTGTCAGTGTCGGCAACGGGCACTACTGCGCTCGGCGCATTCTTGATTAATCGGAGGTCTAAACCGTTCGACTTTTCGGGCAGAGGTAGGCTCACAGGCGGCAGCGCGGCCAGCAAGGGCGATGCCAGCGCGAGGTTCAACATTTCACGGCGGGTGATGTTCGTCACTGGAATGATGTCTTTCTGAATCGACAACG
>DATLWF010000155.1:0-24889 GCA_035576605.1 Blastocatellia bacterium
ACCATCTTCCGCGCATCTTCCGCGCCACTGAGCTCGTGCATCACCGGTGTGAACGACCCGCGCCCCTCGAGATATGGAGCGGTGATATGCATCTTGGGTCCGATCATGCGGCCTGCGTCAATCAGCCGCTTGATTTCAAGATCTGTGAAGGGCACAACGCTGCCGGCAGTGCGAATCGTGGTGACGCCCAGGGCCAGATACAGACGAGGAAAGCTGATGCCCATGTTTGAATACATCGGCGGCGATCCGCCCATAGGAAAAAACATGTGATTGTGCATACCCACAAGGCCGGGCAGGGCAGTGAACCCTCGGAGATCAAGGGTCTGTGCGTTCGCCGGCAGATTCGGTGGTGCACCCGCCCCGGTTGTCCCGATCGATTGGATCTTGCCGTCTGCAATAACGATCGTCTGATCATCACGAGCTGCGGCGCCCGTGCCGTCGATTATTCGCACGTGGGTCAAGACAACCACCGGAGCTTCAACTCGAATAAATTGTTGCCGTTCAGCAGTGGGG
This sequence comes from Blastocatellia bacterium, assembly GCA_035576605.1. Classification (GTDB taxonomy): domain Bacteria; phylum Acidobacteriota; class Blastocatellia; order UBA7656; family UBA7656; genus Onstottus_A. The sequence continues at coordinate 514 of DATLWF010000155.1, forward strand.
CCCTGGGCGAACGAGCCGACTGCGATACCAACCAACAGAAGAAAAGCTGTTGCGATTTTCATAGGTCTCCCTTATGAAGTGTGACCTGTTTGCTACGATCACGGCGTACTTTTTACACACTCGATTTTTCCCTTGTCGGTATCGATGGTGCCGACCATCTTGGCGCCATTGACGGTCAAGTCGCATTTATCGAAGGCCGCTGTCCGTCCGGGTTGAGGAAAGGTCTTAAGGGTGAGCTTGTTTCCTTTGAGAATTCCAGTGACTGGAATTGGGTCGTTTTCGTCAGGTCCCACCCAGCCCGTTACGTTGTCACCAGTCTGCTTTAACGATGCCTTACCGGTTATCGCGCCATCGGATGTCGAAATTGTGACGCGCCAGGTTCCCGTGACATCGGGCGCCCGAACCGCACCTATTAACGGCGTCAACAACAACATACTAAGCAATCCCAGTCGTTCAATCATGCATTCTATTCCTCGCCGTTTAGTACGCGCCCACTGTCAGAGCGTCTTCAGGAAAGCAATCAACTCTTTGCGCTCAACGTCCGAAAGACCCAAGCCGAACTTGTGCCCCTTGATCGCGCGAGTCGTTGTGCCCGGTGGGCACCATCCTCCAGCTACATGACTCTCTTTTAGGCGGTCCGGGTCGAACATCTCCTCCAGGCTTGCCGCCGCCCCATCGTGAAGATAATGTCCCCGATACCACACACCCTTTAGTGACGGTACCTTGTAATAACCGGTACCTTTCCGGGTCATCAACGCCAAACCCGGATCGGTGCCGACTGATAGCGGCAGAATGTCGAGTGTCGCAGGTGCGTCCTTCGGTGGACTGAATCCCTGTGCAAGAGTGAGTTTGTTGCTCGTGTACAGCGGAGGCGTGTGACACATCGTGCATCCCTCACGCGCGAAGATCTTCTCTCCAGCTTTCGCCTGTTCGTCGAATGGATTCGGATTGGAAGGAGGACGTAGAGAGTAGATGTACAACCCAAGCGCGTAAAGCGCTTCATCCGACAATCTGGCTTTTGCCCTCCTTGTTTCAGGCGACAACATGTGATGCGGGCCAAAGTCCGCCGATTCGGCGAAGCTAATCAGGGCTACGTACCGCATCAGGTCGCCGATCCCGCGATGCAAGTGTGTAGCTGTGTGGTCGATATATTTTCGGTCCTTTATGCCGATCAGGTCCGGTATTTTGGCTGGGTAATACGGACTGCCATTCCATCGAGGCACGCCGCCGCCGCGAACCGCGGAATTAATCCACGAGTTGTACTCCGCTTCCGACATCGACTTCACACGCTCGTGGATGTCATCCTTCCTCCAGGGAACTCCGTACGCCTGGTAGAGCCATATTCCAAAGCTCTCGGAACCCATGAGAAATGGCGGGGCTCCAGTTACCGAGCGCATAGCAGTTTGCAGCGGACGGACAAGGCCGCTTCTGCCATTGGGATCAGGTCTGCCAAACGTGGGGGCGCCAATGATCAGAGTGTCATCCTGCAACCGCTCCAGGTGACAATTCGTGCAGTTCGCAAGCGAAAGAGCAACTCCGTTTTTTGTTGGGACCCAACGCAAGTCCGATACGGTGCCATCCGACAATGGCTGCCGACCTTCGAAAGTCTTGGGATTTCGGGCGGCGGCCACCAACTCCGGGGCTAATGTTCGCAAGTGCAGATCATCGGCTTCTTTGAAGACTCTCCGTCCTGCCTCGATCCAATCGGCCTCGGTCTTCAGCTTCTCGGGCTCAATCAGCGGCTGCGGTCCGACGCGCTGAAGCATCTCCCAGTAGCCGTCCGGTTCCCGCCCTTGAAAATAAACGGGATAGGTTCGCAGATTTTCTACCGGTAGCGAGTAGTATTCTTTGGACGAAATATGCGTGGGTCTCAGGTTCAATCCAGCGAGCGGTGTTGCCCAATCAGCGAGCGCTGCCTCGTCCCAGGTCTTTGGGATCGTTGGAGAAAACCGCGCTTCAGATTTCTGTGCCCCGCTATTGGAACAAACGATAATGAGACCAAACGTGATGAAGGCAGTCAGAATGCAAAGACGAATGGTGCCGACGCGCATAAACACCTCCCGAAGTCTGGACCTGGGATGAGAAAGAGTACGCCATTGGTGACTGGACCTGCAATTTAGTAATTCGGACTGCTTCAGTAGGATCCGCTAAGAGTAGTAATTGAGTAGATGATGCCCTCCGTCAGGAGGGATATGTTTATAGGTAGATTCGATGTGCCTTCGACCTCCGTCAGGAGGTCCATGTCTTACTTGCGGGACCCAGGCACAGATTGGACGTAGACATGGCACCTGACGGTGGGCAGTCGGCTCCTGCGGTCCCCTATAAACAGCGCCCTCCTGGCGGAGGGCAAACGCGCCCTGTCGCTGATGAACTGAGTGCATATACGTCAGTCTCACCGAAAGTGAAGAGCGAAGTTCGTTACCGTCTAGCCGACGAGCAACCGTTGCATGGCGTCGCCCAATATCAGTTTGTTGATCACCTGAGTTCCGTTCTCGCCGTTGGTCATTATCACAAAGCCATATTTCCGTTCTACCGATGCTGCGACAAAGGCGTGAAACCCCTTATTGTCGCCGCCATGCATGATGAGGTCGCGCTTTTCCGTGTGTTGTATCTGCCACCCCAACGCCCAGGAAGTCGAATCAGCGACTTTCACCTGTGGACGAAGCATTTCTTTACGACTCTCTTTATTGAGCCGAAACGCATCGCTCGTCTTTGGGTCGATGACCTCAATAAGAAACTTCGCGTAGTCTGTCGGCGTCGTGCGCAGCTCGCCTGCGGCTGCATACCTGGCTATATGTGTTGCCGTCGGTTTGTTGTTATCAAATGGTTTTCCCTTCTGATCATGCGGACGCGCCATGAGCTTCTCAAATGTGTCGTTCCAGGCGTAACCGCTGGCAGCCATTCCAAACGGCACAAGGAGATTCGCTTTCAGGTATGGTTCGATCGGTTGACCGGTCATATGCGTGACGACGGATTGTAAGTAGCTGTACCCCTCGCCGGAATACATATGCCTTTCTCCCGGCGTGAAGTGAATCTTCAATGGTTCTTTATCTGACCGCCAGTTCTGAAAACCACTGGTATGAGAAAGCACGTGGCGGGCGGTGATGAGTTCGATCCGCGGATCGCCCTCGAGGAACGGCTTAGGCGAATACTTCGTCAGCGGCGTATCGAGCCCGATTACCCCCTTTTCACACAGTTTCATTACTGCGTAGGCAAATACCGTCTTACTCACGGACGCGGCTTCAAACACGGTGTCGTTGTCAACAGGTTCTTTGGACGCGCTGTCTTTAACACCAAACCCTCGCCGCCAAAACAATTTCGCGTCTTTGATAAGGGCGATCGAGAGCCCCGGAACGATGGCTTCTTCCATCAGCTTTGAAATCAGTCTCTCGAAATCGGCAATCAGGGTTTCGGAAGGGGCGCCGTTCTTTAGTTCGGCGGATTTCTGATTTCCTTGTGCTTGTGTGAGAAGTGGGAGAAGAGATAAACCAAGCGCGGCTCGAGCGCTTTCGACCAAAAACTGTTTTCGTCGCATACGACGAGACATAGTTTTGACCTCCGTGTCCTTCAGATCGATCGTCATTTCTTCAAGTGCCCTATCCAGTTGACAGCGCGGCGGGGAAGAAAGTCTGTTCCAGAAGCCTCCACCGACCCTGCGTCGGTGGAGCTCAGATTGTGCAGACTACCCTTCGGCTAAAATCGGGCTAAAAGCCTCCGCCGACCCTGTGTCGGTGGAGCTGCGACTGGAAAGCTACGATGCAGCTACCCTCGCCGGCTAAAAGCCTCCACCGACCCTGCGTCGGTGGAGCTACGACTGGAAAGCTACAAACGGAGATGCGACTCTATAGCTACGCAGTGGGCCTAATGTTCAGCACTATAGCAGCCGCCGAATCGCTCCTGCGTCGTATTCCCCGAACGTGCCGACAATAGCTTGCGCAGAATATGGGCTTCATCCCGTGAGCAAATGCCAGGTTGTTCATATACCCCAAGGCAACCTCCTCCGGAGAATCCTCAAAGCCGCAACCGAGTGTGGCGTACAGATGATCGGGAAGCAGGGCTAATCGAGAGATTCGGTGGCCCTTCTATCGAGCGGCCTTGAAGAACATATCGCGCGTGGCGCTAAGTTGTTCGTCACGAATCTCCCGCCACCGCGATTCGTGCACCAGCACCAAATGCAGGCCGTACACATAACGGCCGTGCGAGCTGAACTGTTCAGCCGCCGGATCGACGTAAGGGAACACGAACTGAAAATCCTTGAAGCGTGCCTCAACGCGCTGGTCGGCCATCCTGTGGTGACTGAGCTGCGAAGCAACGTAAGACTCGACAACCTCGCGGCGCGCTTCGCCGACCGAGGTGAGAGAAAAGTTGCGACGGAACGCCTTTGGCACGGAACTCTTCAAGAGATGCTGTAGGCGGCCTTTGACCGATTTGACAATGTCCGGCGGTGTCACCGAGGGTTTCGTGCTCAAAAAGAAAAGCAAGAGCCTGGACTGCTGCTGTTCTAGTAGGCGCACCCCGTCCCTTACGACGCCTTCGCCCAGTGCGTCTGCCCAGGTAGCGGATGGCGGTAGGTCAGTTGTACTGAATAAGGCTAGCGACCAGCGCAGGTGATAAGCAGCTTTGCAGTTGGAGCTAGTATATAGCGGCTTCATAGCTCACCCAGTCGTGGGTCCACCGACACAGGGTCGGTGGCGGCCCGGAGGCTTTGTTCGCGTCTAGCCTCTCCTAGTCGTGGGTCCACTGACACAGGGTCGGTGGCGGCCCTGCGGATCCGTTGCTCGCGTAGCCTCTCAGTCGCGGGTCCACCGACACAGGGTCGGTGGCTGCCACCCACTAGCGGCAAGCTTTCCCGAGAACCTAATAGTGAGAGACAGTCGCCTGATCCAAAGTCAACCCTGACATCCTGAAGGCAGGCCACACTTTAGTTCGGCTCGAGAAAACTATCAATCGCGATTGATTTACAGGCGTTACCGCGCCGCTGCCTACCGTCGTAGCATCCACCCGTACAACAACACGATCAAGCCCACGAAGCCGAGCACTCCGAGCCACGGCGCGAGCGCAAAGTCCTCGGGTACGATTCCTATCGGCGCATCCTTCGACAAGCTGACTATGAGACCCGCGTTGATCACACCCCACAAGCTCTCACCGACAATCAGTCCCGACGCTACCAACGTTCCCAGTCGCTCGGCTCGCTCCGGGTTCCGCGCCAACCGGGCGCGCTTATCGTACCAATGACCGACCACCGCGCCGATCACCACTGCGAAAGTTGCAGACATTGGAAGATAGATTCCAATGCCTACGGCAAGCGGCGGAATGCGCATTTTCTTCATGGCTCCGAGCGCCGCGTCCAGCAGAATGAGGCCGACGCCAACGGCGGCGCCGATGCCGATCATCTTCCATTCGAGGTTGCCGCCAATCACTCCCTGCGCCAGGCTCGAGATGAGCGTCGCTTGTGGCGCCGGCAGCGGATTTGGCGCGACAACGCCGATGTTCGCGGCTCCCGCGAACCCATACGCCTTTGTTAGCAGGTTGAGCACCCACGGGATTACCGACGCACCGGCGGCAACGCCGACAATGAGCGCAATCTGTTGACGCATCGGTGAGGCGCCGACAAGCTGCCCGGTCTTCAGATCCTGCAAGTTGTCGTTCGAGATCGTCGCGCAGGCGAAGACTATCGCGGTCACGAATAGCGCGAAGGCCACGAGCGCCGGCCGCGTCTCCGGCGTCGGCGACACCGCGAGGATGAGCGTCGAGGCGCACAGTACGATCGACAGAATGCCTACGCCTGAAATCGGGCTGTTCGAGGCGCCGATCAATCCGGCCATGTACCCGCAGATTCCTGCGATCAGAAAGCCCGCTATCAGCACGAACGGCACTGCGATCAACGTGAGCTTTATCGCACTTGAACCGAGCACCGTCGAGCGAGCGAATGTGAAAGCCAGCCACGCGGCGATGATCAGGCACCCGGCGGTCAGCGCGAGAATCCACGGAGGCGAGAGATCACGGTCGCTGTCGTCGCCCGTTACCGTAGACCTGGACGCCGCGAGTGTGCTCACCAACCCGCCGACGACGGGCTTCGCTAACTTGGCCAGCGTGTAGATCGCGGCTACGGCGATCGCGCCCGCGCCGATGAACCGGACTTGCGTGCGCCATATCGACAGCGTGTGGGCCGCGAGCCCTACGCCGGCTGCGTCTGGCTGCATCGACGTCAGTATCGGCACGGCTATCACCCATGCGATCACCAGCCCGGTCAGCATCGCCATTCCGACGGATAACCCTACCAGGTGTCCCGCGCCCAGAAGCGCGAGTGACCACGCGAAGTCGTATCCGGTAGAAGCTAATGCCCCGACGCGGAAAAAGCCTCCAACTTGAGCGGCGGCGATCCGCGTCGCCGCCACGATGGCCAGCCCCGCCGAGGCGACGGAACCGAAGATCACCGCGACTAGCCCTTCTCTCGCTTCGCCCGTGTCGTCCCCCGTTTCGTCTTTTGCGTCGCCGCGAGTGCCCGCTCCAACTTTGAGCACCTCGGCCGCCGCGACGCCTTCGGGGTAGGGAAGGTCCGAGTTCGTTACCAGCGCGCGCCGGAGCGGTATAGTGAACACCACACCGAGCACGCCTCCGCTCAGGCAGATGAGAAACGATTGCCAGAAAGGGAATTCGGTCCACCAGCCGACGATCACCAGACCCGGCAGCACAAAGATGATCGCCGAGAGAGTGCCGGCCGCGGACGCGACGGTCTGGACGATGTTGTTTTCGAGAATCGACGAATCCTTGACGACGCTCAGGATGGCCATCGAGATTACCGCGGCGGGGATCGACGAAGCGAAGGTGAGGCCGACCTTGAGACCGAGATAGATGTTAGCCGCCGTGAAGACCGTGGTGATCAACGCTCCGAGAATCAAGCCGCGTATCGTGAGTTCTCTGGGTTTCATAGGGCGAGATTTTACACCAGAGAGAGAGCTTAAGCAGCGAATTTGCGACGTCGCGCATTGATGGCTTGGAGGTCTGAAACGGACATCGTTTCTTACGGCTCAGAATTGAGAGTTATCCGTTACGGTTTGGGACGTGATCTAAAAGTGGCGTTTGCGCAGACTTGGGCAGATCTGCCCCTCCGTTAGGAGGGCAATGTTTTATAGAGTGCGGTTATTAAGGATTCAACGCTCCCTTAGCAGAGAAATGTTTGCCTTCCAGTGCGGCTTCCTGTCTTTGTGTCTTTGCCGTACCGCGCAGAAAAGTGTTATGTCAGATGTTCCAGGTCGCGGAACCTAAGTAACAAAAGATACCATTTACTGCGATGACGGCCGTTCTGTCGGCTCGTCAACCAAGATCGCAGAATCGCAGGCCTGGCCCCAATTTCTAGCCATAAGTTGCGTCTCCCACAGCGGAGCTTGACGCCATCGCCGTCATCTGCGCAATCTGTCCATCTCACCTCTCCGAATCATCCGCCCGAATGGACAACGCATGCCGGAACACATTCCCCGGGTCCCACCGCGCCTTGATCCGCTGAAGACGCGGATAGTTCGCCTTGTAGTACAGCGTGTGCCAGGGCACGCGCGAGGTATTCAGCAGCGGGTCCGCGAGATCGGTGTCGGGATGATTGATGAATGCCCCATCGTACGCCGCACCCGGTACCGGTACGCCTCCGCTCTCCGCAAACAGGTCCTGATAGAACGCCCGAACCCATGTCAGATTCTTTTCTTCTTCCCCCGGATCCAGCCAGCCTGTGGTGCATGCGATGTCGAGAATCGAAGCGCGTTGTGCTGAGGCGGTCGCATCCGGCGCGACCGTATTGATCCGCCCGCCGTAGGTTGCGAGCCCCAGCATCCCGCCCATCACATCGTGGTCGCTGCGGGTCAGGTAGTCGTACGCCACTTCAATCTGGCGATCAGTGAACCGTCTCTTGAGTAACGCGTCCTTCACCTTGATACTCACTCCGCCCGGCGGTGTAGCGAAGAGGTCGGGAAACGGGTTCAGGGCGAAATCGAGCCAGGACATTCGTGCCAACTCCTGGCCGTTCGGCGCGCCGATACCTTCGCACACCGCGAACAGATAGTCCGCAACCTGCTGCTCGGCGGCGGCGCCGGCCGTGCTCAGACCTCTAGTAATGATCTTCCCAAATTGATTGCGGTGGATCTCCAGGAGAGTAAAGAGAGAGGTGTAGGGGGAATCGGCGCCACTGTTTTGCTCGCTCCACATCCCGTGGTTCCGGAGGAGTTGCACGAAGGACCCATGGTCGATGTCGCTCCAGTTCCATTCCGCCCTGAAGGTCGTAATCGATTCCGGCGCGCGAGGCAACAGCCGGGCGGGATCATCGCCGGATGCGTTTGGCGATCGAAACCAGTACTGAGTGACCACGCCGAAGTTGCCGGCGCCCCCGCCGGTGTGCGCCCACCAGAGGTCGCGATTTGGGTCGGAAGTCTCCCGGGTCGCGACCACGCTGCTCGCCCGGCCACCCTCGTCCACGGTGACCACTTCGACGGCGTACAGATAATCCGCTGCGAGGCCGAGCTGGCGGCAGAGGAAGCCAAACGCGCCACCGGCCACATGGCCGCCCATGCCGATATCCGGATGCTCGCCGAGCGGTATTACTACTCCCCACGTTTCGAACAGCGCCCGGAACGTCTCGCCCACCGTGGCGCCGCACTCGACGGCGATGGCGCCCCGTTCCGCATCGTAGTACACCCGCTTCATGGGCGAGACGTCGATGATCACCCGCGCCTCGGGATTCGATACGAATCCCTCGAGACAGTGCCCGCCGCTCGTCACAACGAGACGGCGTCCTTCGCTCACCGCGTCCTGTACCGCCGATACGACGTGATCGGTCGAGCTGACCAACCGGACGTAATACGGGCTCGCCCTGAATCGCTTATTGAAACGCTTATCGACCACCGCGAGATACCGCGGATCGTCTGGGCCGATTCTGGTGGATTCGATCGGAGTGTCGTCGGTGGGTTGTCGTGTCGACATAAGTCTCCCTTGCATACCGGCAAATCAACCACTAAAGGGGTCACGTCTGGAGTTGTGAAATATTATTAAACGGTGCGAATTCTGATATTTCAAGCCAGCCCCTCGCTGTAGCCAGAGTCATCGCTTCAAGTCCGCCGTCCAGTTAACGACGAGGTTCATGGGCGCAGAGCCTCCTTCGCCCACCGTGGCGACGAGGAAGCGTTTGCCGTCGGGGGTGACGTCGTAGTGAGCGTACGGCCCGAACCCCGAGTGTGCGTCAAACAGGAGTTGGGCGTTGCCGATGTCCAGGCCGGAGCCGTTGGCTTTCACCTCCGCCGCCATCAGCTTGCCCTCGAAGAGGAAGAAAAGCTCTTTACCGTCCCTGCGCCAGACGGGGTCCTCGCCTCCGTTCGTCGAGACCTGCAACTTGCCGCCCGGCCCCGGGAAGGACGTGACATAGACTTGTCTGCTCCCCGACTCGTCCGAGTCGTAGGCGACAAAGCGACTGTTGGGGGAGAACCGGGCGCGCTGCTCGTCAAATTGTGCTGTATGTGTAAACGGGAAGGGCTTTCGCTCGCCTGAGAACGGGAAGACCCAGATGTCGCCTTTACCACTCGGCCCCTCCGAACTGGTATATGCCAGGAAGTGCCCGTCTGCAGACCACGAGGTGGGACGCTTATACTCGTCAGACTCGAAGAGCAGATCCTCGTCGCGCGCGCCGCTCGCATCCTTCAGATAAAGGTTGTACTTCAGGCGAGCCTTCCGGTCTGAGCAAAAGGCGATCGAGCGGCCGTCAGGCGACCAGATGGGACTGGTGTCGAAGGCGGGATCGAAAGTGAATCGCGACTTACGCGCCAGGGTGGAGTCGTAGAGCCAGAGATCGGTACTCCCGACCTGTATGTCGAAAAGCATGGCGGCGACCCGTTGTCCGTCAGGTGAAATATTCGGGCTCGCGCCGAAAGCCGGCTCGCCAAGCTTGCCCGCCTGTTTGCCGTCGCGTTCGAACCAGGTGAGTTGGGTCACGGCGCCTACCGAAGTGCCCCTCTGGAAGACCAGGACTCCGTTCTCCGAGACTGAGAAGGATGCTCTGACCTCGGACAAATTCATCTGCACCTGTTCGGCGATGGGCACGGCCTCGCCCGACAGTTGCAGGCTCTCCACGTCGAACGGCTGAGCCATAAGCGCCCCGTCGCGCCAGAAGAGCAGATGACCCGACGCATAAATCGCGTAAGTATCGTCGTTCAGAATCAACTTGTACTCGCTCGAATCGAGCGAGCCGGCGTAAATGCCGTTGCCCTTGTCCCGTGCGTAAGCAGTCGTAACTCCGGCGCGATAGAGGAAGTGGCGGCCATCGGGCAGGAAGTAAGGGAAGTGGTATACCTTCTCATTGCGCGACTGATCCAGAGGCAGGGGTGCGGGTGCGCCGCCGCTCTGCGGAACGCGGTAGAGCGGGCTCAAGATGTCTGGCGCGAAGACGATCACGCCGTCGCGATTCCAGGTCCCGCCGCGGCCATTCGGCGCGGGGCAAAGCGTCTGCGGGGAACCCCCGGTGGCGTCAATCTTCTTGAGCTTGCCGTTTGCGAAAAATCCTATGAAGCGGCTGTCGGGCGACCAGAAAGGCGAAATTGCCCCTTCAGTCCCGGCCAACGGTTGCGCCGAGAGCGCCCCGAGCGGGCGGAGCCAGAGGGATTGCACACCATTCGCGCCGATGGCCACTAACGCGAGCCGCAGACCGTCGGGCGAGACCGCCATGTTATTGAAGGATAGCAGGTGCGCGTTCTCTGGGGGAGGGATCGTCGCGCGGACGACGTTCGGGCGTGTGGTCGGTCGAGAGAAATAAGCTATGACAAAAGGTAGCGCAGCCAGAAGCGCAAGAAGAAGGACGATCGCCGCGATCCATGCCATCCGCTCACGACTCTTGCGATGCGCTACCACAGACTCAGGCAGGCTGACCTCCGAGCCTGAATCGCTAATCCACTTCAACTCGTTCATCAAGTCGTGCGCACTCTGCCATCGCTCATCAGGGTCTTTCGCAAGACATTGCTTCACTACTCGATCAAGCGCGGGCGGAGTCATCGGCTGAATGGTTGAAATCGGCTGCGGCTCCTTGTGCAGAATAGCTCCGATCAAGCTCGCCTGGCTCTGGCCCGTGAATGCTTTCTTGCCAGTGGCCATCTCATAGACCACAGCTCCGAATGCAAAGATATCTGTGCGAGCATCAGCCTCACGGCCTTCTAACTGCTCAGGAGCCATATACTGGAATGTGCCCAATATGGCGCCCTCTGCTGTAATCTCGCGACGCTCGGTGGGAAGAGAAGTTAGACTCAAATTCAAGCTGTCATCCGGGCCGCGAAACTTTGCCAGTCCGAAGTCGAGTAGTTTAGCGCCCGACCTGGTCAGCATGACGTTGCCGGGCTTCAGGTCTCGGTGAGTGATGCCCATGCGATGAGCTCTGTCTAAAGCGTCTGCGATCTCTATTGCATATCGAAGAACTTGTTGAGTAGGAAGCGAGCCTTTGATTAAGCGATCGGCAAGCGACTGGCCGTCGATGTATTCCATCACGAGGTAATCAATGCCGTCTTGCCGACCTACGTCGTGAAGCGTGCAGATGTGTGGATGTTGCAAGCTCGATACTGCTCGCGCCTCGCGCTCAAATCTCTGTCGAAGTTCCGGATTATCTGAAAGGTGTGCGGGCAATACCTTGATAGCTACTGCACGATCCAGGCGAGTATCTCTAGCTCGATACACTTCACCCATCCCGCCCGCGCCAAGCGGAGCGAGAATCTCGTATGGGCCAAGACGGACGCCAGAAGCAAGTGTCATTGATTTGGACTGCGCGGCCTCTCGCCGCTTTGGCTATTACACTAGTTGAAACACCGGGAACAAGTCGCCGCGATCCCTGCCCCTGTTAGAGTCCAACACGTCGTATGAGGTCCGTGAAGCGTGGATCTGAGCGAAGGCCATCCCAACGTGGATCGCCTTTAAGCCAAAGCAGCGCATCCCGCTCCTCGTAAGCTTTTTCGAGCCATTGAATCGCGTGCTCTCGCTCCCCAAGACGGGCATAGTACAGGGCTATAGCGGAGGCCGAAACATACTGGCGCTTTGATCTTTCCATCGCCAAGTCAAGCTGTTTCCGCCAGAAGCCTCTCGTACCCGAGACAGTATAGGCTTGCCTGAGCGCCACTATCTCTTCCTGGGTTTCTCCTAAAAGCGTCTCGGCCTTTAGATATTCTTCGACCGCCTCGTTGTTCATCCCCCTCTGTTCGTAAGCGGCCGCGAGACGGCCATGTGCGATGGCGAAGTTCGGATCTATCTCAAGTGTTTTGCTCTCTTCTTCTATTGCCTGATCGTACTGGTGGGCGTAGTAGAAAATCCATCCTGCAGTTGCATTAATGACAAGAGAAAGCGGATCGATTTCCTGAGCTTTTCTGATCTCTTTGATGGCTTCATCAAACCGCCCTACCGCGGCTAAATCGAAGCCATACCAGTGGTGAGCCGTCGCATAGTTAGGGTCCAGTTCGATGGCTCGCTTGAATTCTCGTTCCGCGCCTGGCCAATCCCACTCATACAAAAACTTGATGTGCGCCAATGAGGTGTGAGCTTCGGCAAGCTTGTCGTCAATCTGTAAAGCCCGCATCGCGGCGGCCTTTGCTTTAGGGAAAGTCTCCTTTGGCGGAAGCGAACTACGGGGAATGGCAACACTACGCAACATATAGTAGTCAGCCAATCCGGCAAAGGCGCGCGCGTAGTTCGGGTCTTTGTCAATTGCCTGCTGGAAGTAGTCGATGGCTTTGTTTGTTCCCTCCCTCGTTCGCTTCTCGAGGTAATAGCGACCCTTCAGATAGAGCTGGTAGGCTTCCGGATTCGTCGTCTCACGCTTCGCCACTTGCCTCTGCTCGTCTCCGCTCAACCTTGGTCGCAGCTTCGCGGAAATTTCCTGGGCGATCTCTTGCTGCACCGCGAGCGCATCAGCAGTTTCGCGGTTGTATTGTTCGCCCCAGAGTTGTTTGTTATCACGCACGTCGACCAGTTCCGCGCCCACGACGAGATTATCGCCACGTTGGACTATTCGGCCGGTCAGCACCGCGCGCACGCCCAGCTCCTTGCCGGCCGCGAGCGGATCGCTTTCCTTGCCCTTGTAGCGAAACACTGAATTGCGCGGAATGACGCGTAGGTTGGAAAGCTGCGAGAGACTGTTGATTATGCTTTCGGTCAAACCGTCCGATAAGTACTCGGTGTCCGGATCATTATTCTGATTGGCGAACGGCAACACCGCGATTGATTCAATTGCAATCTCAGTGTTTCTGGCGTGCAAGTACGCCGCGAGACCGACAATCGCGAGCGTGAGCACGAGCAAGGCCAGAAGCGCGGCGATTTTATGACGTTTGATCCCTGAGACGATGTACTCGGCGCTTGACGATGGTGGCGCTGTTGAGAGACCCGGGCTTGATGCGGTTATTTGAGCGCCTGCGGCGGCGCTGGCCGTCGAGCCAATAGTGCCTGGCGGCGCCGTCGTGTCCGACTCTGCCGCGTCTTCCAGTTCGCGCCTCAGATCTCTTAACTCGATCGCGACTTCCCTGATTGATTGATAGCGCTCATCAGGGTCTTTCGCCAGACAACGGCGCACGATTCGTTGTAGATCGATTGGCGCTGAGGGGTTCGCATCCTTGATCGGCGCAGCCGGTGTATGAACGATCTTGTGCAGGGTGTCGATGACTGAATCACTTTCGAAAGGACGAAGACCGGTAGCGGTTTCGTAAAGAATGCAGCCGAACGAAAAGATATCCGACCGCTGGTCCACCTTCTTGCCTTGAGCTTGTTCCGGCGACATATAGCCGACCGTGCCCATGATGACGCCGGGCGTTGATAGTTGGCGGGGCATCACTGCGGTTGGAGCGTCGTTGTCTACTGCCTCGCCACTCGATGGCGGCGGGTGCGTCTGCAGGGTGAGTTTCGCGAGACCAAAATCAAGAATCTTCGCGTATAAGTCACGCGTGATCATGATGTTGTCAGGCTTCAGGTCGCGATGAACGATTCCCGCGGCGTGAGCCTTCGACAATCCTTCGGCCACTTGCTGCAAATACTTCAACAGCTTTTTGAGTTCAGTAGGCTCGCGATGAATCTTCTCGCGCAGCGTGACACCATCGATAAACTCCATCGCGATGAAGCACGTCGACTGGGACTCGCCAATCTCGTAGATGTGAGCGATGTTTGGGTGATTGAGCGCCGCCGCAGACTTCGCTTCTCGGACGAAACGGTCCATGCGATCGCGACTCGAAGCAACATCAGCAGGCAGAATCTTCAACGCAACTTTGCGATCGAGCTTTGTATCCTGGGCCAGGTATACTTCACCCATCCCGCCCGTCCCGAGCTTTGCAATGATCTCGTAGTGAGAGAGCCTTTCGCCGATCATCGACGCTAGGGTTTATACCACCTTCTGCGAAACCTCGGTAGCCAATACGCCGCAGTACGAAGCTTATGGATCGCTGGTTGGTACACCCATTAAAAGACAACCCCCACGGGAGAGGCGATTCGCCAACTACTCAGTGGCCCGCGAGGGACAGGCGGAACGCGGCCATCTCCTCGCCGTTGCGAACCAGCAGGACATCGCCGGCCAGCACCGGGTGGTTCCAGGTCTTGCCCTCGATCGCCGGGAGCTTCGCGAGCTCCGTGAACTGGTCGGGAGTCGCCGCGACCAGCGCAAGCTCACCCTCTTCCGACAGCACCAGTAGCAGGTCCTGGTCGGACAACAGGACGAGCTGGCCGTGGCCGTAGCGTCCGCCCTTCCACTTGCGAGCGCCGTCGGCTAGATCGATGCACGCGAGGATGCTGCCGTCAAAGCCAAAGGCATGACCCTTGTGAACGACGAAATCGTTGAAGTACGGCTTCAGCCCTGGTGACGTCCAACGCTCTTCGACGGTCCACCCGCCGGAGCCATGCGCGATGGCGATGCGCCGCGTGCCCACGCCCCCGGACATGTCGCCGGTGGTGATCAGCACGTCGCCGTCAGCAGTCCGGGCCGGCTGCAGTATAGGCGTGCCTGGCCATCCGTGCTCCCAGAGCAGTTTCCCGTCAGCCGGCGCGACGCTGGTCACGCCAGTACCGGTCAGCAGCAGGACTTGTGCGATGCCGCCGATCGTCATCAGTTGCGGCGAGCTGTAGCTT
Organism: Blastocatellia bacterium; assembly: GCA_035576605.1. Lineage (GTDB taxonomy): Bacteria > Acidobacteriota > Blastocatellia > UBA7656 > UBA7656 > Onstottus_A. Next base: position 15,625 of record DATLWF010000155.1, read on the forward strand.
CCAGCGCGGGCCGCGGCGGACCATCGCTGATTGCCGGTGGCGGCATCATAGGCGGCGAGCCGGCCGGAGGCGGCGACGATGACCAGGTCGTTTACCACAAGGGGCGAGCTCGCGAATCCCCAACCCGGGGTCTTTGCGCCGGTGTCCGACGCCGCGTTGCGCGACCAAACGACCGCGCCGTTCTTCGCGTCGAGCGCGTTGAGGAGTCCAGTGGCGCCAAATGTGTAGACGCGACCGTTGCTGAGAGTGGGCGTCGCGCGCGGCCCGGCGCCGCCATTTGACTCCCAGAATCGCGCCGCGTCGCGGTGTCGCCACACCGGGTTGCCGGTGCTCAGGTTGTAGCAGGAGACCACTTCGTCACTACCACGCTGTTCCTGGGTGTAGCAGAGATTACCGGCAACCGCGAAGGACGACCAGCCCGGCCCGATCTTCCGGCGCCATAACTCGACCGGCGGAGACTTCGACCAGTCGGTCTCGATCTGTACGCCATGAATAACGTCGTCGCGATTGGGCCCGCGAAAACCGGGCCAGATGGCTCGTTTCTCCGCTGCCGCCGGAACTGGCTGCTTCTCAGGAGTAGCCGCGGCTGTCGGAGCTGACGCCGCCGCCGGCGACTCGGCGGGAGCTGGCGCCGCGAACGGCTTTTCAGACGTCTCCGTCGCCGGAGCAGACGTGGGCGCCGCCGGCTCGTCCGCGGCCTGGGCCAGGAGTCGTTCCTCGGGAGTCTGCGTCCACCGCCAATGGAGGTCCGAATGGGCGTCGCCGGTTATCCCACCAGTGCGCAGGAGTGTGAACACTCCGCACGCAAGCAGTATTGCGGCGACCAACGAGGCGCGCCGAAGTCCGCTAGAGAAGCGACGGGTGGCGACTGCCCAGCACACCAGGGCGAGGCTCATAACCGGGATGGAAAAGATGTACATCATCATGCCCATCCCCGCATTCGCGATGGACGGGTGGACGAGAGGCTTTGTCGCGAACACCGCGACTATCATCAGCGCGATGGCGCCTATGCGTTCGGACCAGGGCGCCCGGCTGAAGAACAGCCACCACACGAGGACAGCCAGCCCGCAGACGAGTCCGCCAATCATCCCGAACATCATTGTGTCAGGAGCGACGATTGGGATGCCAAACCAGACCAGCCACTGCAGCACTACGGCGACCACACCGGGCCACAGCCGGAAAGGCTTCCGGGGAGCAGGTGCGTCGGCGCTATTGGTTGTCAGTGCAGCTTTAAGTTGTGACTCGTCGATGGTGGTGCTCATTGTCATTTACCTCATCTTCCAAAGTTATTACTACTTTTCCTCGAGCGTGTCCTTGCTCACTATATCGGATAGCTTCAGGGACCTCACTCAAGGTGTAACGCCGGTCGATGACTGGTGTTAACTTCTTGGCTTCAATTAGCTCTTTCAAAACGGCCAGGTCCTCTTTGTTTATCGATGCCACAAACATAAGAAGGTTCTGACTCACGAACGCTGACAACAAGAGCGCTTTGAGCGCACGGTCCAACGGTCCGATCCATCGACCGGCAGGTCCGCCGACCATGACATAGTTCCCCCTGGGGCTCATAGCGCGCCTGTAATCTGACAACGAACGGTTACCCACGCAATCTAATATAAGGTCGTATCGCTGCCCGCTCTGAGTGAAATCCTCCTGCGTGTAATCAACAACACGGTCTGCGCCGATTGACCGGGCCAGGTCCACATTCCTCGTGCTGCACACGCCGGTCACGTGAGCGCCGAACGACTTGGCGATCTGCACCGCGAACGTGCCTACACCTCCCGCCGCGCCGTTGATCAAGACCTTCTGCCCTGGCTGAATCCGTCCTTTATCGCGGAGACCCTGCAGCGCGCTTATTGCGGCCACAGGCAGGGTCGCCGCCTGTTGGAATGTGAGACTGGCCGGTTTCAGCACCAGCTTATTTTCGTCAGCACATACATATTCAGAGAAGGCGCCGCTGCTCCCGCCGAATACGTCCTCACCTGGTTGAAACTGCGTTACGTTCCTCCCGACCGCTTCAATCTGCCCGGCCACATCAATTCCCGGGCGTGCGGTCTTTGGTTTGCGCAGCCCGCTCATTGCGCGAACGATGTACGGCTCGCCTCTCATGAGGTGCCAGTCAAGTGGATTGACGGAAGCCGCACGAACTCTTATCAAGACTTCATTGTCCGCAGCGGTCGGCTTTTCAATCTCTTCACATCTAAGAACATCGGGTGAGCCATATTTGTGATAGACAATTGCTTTCATAGGTAGCTAGCGGCTTGCCTTGATGTCGTAGGCCCACAATGTCCCGATATCCCGAATGTAGAGCCTCCCATTAGCAATCACCGGATACGTCCACGCCTTCTCCGGATACGGCCCCAGGCGTTTACGCTTCGGCTGAACCGGCGGAGTGAATCGGCCCTTCTCCCGATAAGCTTCCGGGGTCGCTTCTATCAGCGCAACGTTTCCATTCTGACCGTGAAGGTATAGCTGACCATCGGCGTAGGCCACCGAACCGCTGCCGATACCTTCACCCTGCCATTTCACCTTCCCCGTAGTGAACTCAGCCGCGACCAGCCCCGCGTCCGTCGTGCCGTAAAGATATTCACCAACCAACACCGATCCCCCGATGTCGTTTGGCAGGCCGCGCGCGAAATAGACCTTCTCCGCAGCCACTCCGTCGGCGTCTGCCTTTAGATGGACGGCTCCGCCTCCGATGCCCTGAGCCCCGCCGTACACGTATCCGTCACGCGCGACCGGAGTCACCATTTGCGCCATACCCTTGGCGACCTCGGCGTAGCGCCAGAGAAACTGGCCCGTCTTCGCATCGACTCCGACTACGCCCTTGCTCAAAAACTGAACGTATTGTTTTCGCCCGCCCGCTTGAACGACGATCGCCGATGCATAACCCGCGGGGTCGCCGCCCGGGACCGCCGATTTCCAGATGACCGCGCCCGTCTTTTTGTTAAGCGCCACCATCGTGGCCTCCGTGCCGCCCGGGGTCACGACAACGACGTCACCATCAACCAGGGGAGACTCTGCATAAGCCCAAAAGCCCGGCTTGCCGTCGAACTCTTTCTTGATGTTTTTCTGCCATCGGACCTTGCCGCTACTGGTTTCGAGGCAAGCGAGGTCACCGTCCGAGCCCAAGGCGTAGATAGAATCTCCATCAACGGTCGGCGTGGACCGGGCCTTTGAGTAAAGAAAGTCTTTAGCGTTGCCTACGTTTCCGACGCGCGTTGTCCAGATAGGTTTTCCGTCCTGAGTTGAGAGAGCCTGAACAAACTCATTCTCGAAGCCGCGGTTGCTCATCAGGTAGATCCGTGTTCCGACAACTGACGGCGTTGAATAGCCGTCTCCTATGTCGTTCACTTGCCAGAGCAGCTTGGGCCCCTCCGCCGGCCATTGTTTAAGGAGCCCTTTCTCCCGCGATATCCCGTTACGTTCCGGACCTCGCCACTGAGGCCAGTCGGAATTCGAAGAACTCATGTTCGCAGACCCGGTGACTGACACGGCTGAGAAGCACAAACAGAGTGCTGCAATCGTAGTTAGTAATCGTGACTTCACTGTATTCTCCTTCTGGCTATTGAACTACACTAACGACCGAGACCAGGGGCATTCCTAAATCGCGCACTTTTTTGATCAATCCATGCAGCGCGGCCTGGTCGACCACCGGCCCGGTTAAGAGAGTCTCGCCGTTGTCTTCCAGCGTGACCGTCAGGCCCCCAAACCAGTCTGTCCATTGAGAACCCAGATGACCCTTGACCCTGATTTGATAGATCGTTGGCTGACGTGGATCAGTGTTTGTGTCGAGTGTGTATGACATTACCTTGCGCCTTTTTGTTAGCCGGTCATAATAGTCCGCGCCGCTAGCTCAATGCATAGGTAGCATATCTTCAATACGGAATTGCGTATAGATACTAAAGTACTGTTCGGGGGTATTGTTTTTTGCGTCTTTGCGAGTCTTTGCGTCTTCGCGCGAAACCTGATCCTCAAGACCAGTTTCGCGCGAAGAAGCTAAGACTCGCAAAGACGCAGAAGGGAAGAGGACAGATGTTTGGCTGCTTAGACGGTAGATTCTACTTCAGCTGGCTACAACAGACCCAACTCGCGGGCGCGCGCGACGGCTTCCGTGCGTCTTTGTACTTGTAGTTTGCCAAAGATGTTCAGATTGTGCCCTTTAACAGAACTCAAGGCGAGGAAAAGCCGCTCGCCAATCTCACGATTCGAGAGACCCTGGGCAATGAGTTGTAATACTTCTAACTCGCGTTGGCTCAATGGCTCGATAAGAGGCTGGGTTTTAGAGAGATAAGATCTGTCTTCGCTCTTCTGATTCTCAGCTTCAAATACAGCGAGCAACTTACTCGTATAGTCCGGCATACTTCGCTGAGCCGCTGCTTCGGACAAGAGGTGAGCCATCGGGGCACCTTCGTCTACAAACAAACGGATGAAGCCGCCCGGCTCAGCCAGTGCCAGCGCGTCACCGAGCATTTGCACAGCCTCGTCCTTTTCGCCATGTGCGCGTAGAGCGACCGCCTGGAGAACCAATACCTTGAGCCGTTCATCTTCCCAACCCTTTGCCTCAGCCTGCCGGCGCAATGGCTCCAGCACCGCCAGAGCTGTCGACGCGTCTCCCTGAGCGAGGTGTACCCGGGCCTGGCTGATGGGGAGTTTGTGCGTCTGAGCCAGCTGAGCGGCTGCCGCCTGATTACCCTGGCGAAGCAACGTCAGCACATGTAAGGCAGAAACCTCGGATATACGATTCACGAAGTTGTGCTGGCGCGCGGACTGACTGGCCTTCGCTAAAATAGAGGCCGCGCCGGCCGCATCTCCCTGCGCAAGCTTCACGCGGGCGAGAAACACCTCACTGACAATGACTCTGTCAGTATTTTCTATTTGCCGCGCCAGTTCGATACTCTGTTGCGCGTGCCGTTGGGCAGTATCCAGGTCATTCCATTCGTAGAGTATCCGGGCCAGGCCAAGATGCGCTTCGCTGGCAAACGGCAGCGGCTGATCGCCAAATAATTTCAGGACACTCCGGTATGTCTGTTCCGCCACACGTAGCTGGTTGTCTGATTCCTGTAAACCTCCCAGTCCGATGGTAGCCATGAGGGTGAAGACGACATTTCCAGACGCCTTGCCGATGGATATGACCTCGCTATATGCCTTGCTTGCTGCAGAACGGTCTCCCTGAAGGTGATAGGCATAACCCAGTTTCCAGATAGTGGAAGTGCGGAAAGCCAGGTTGTTGGGGTGCAGATACTCCAGGGCGCGGCGCGACTGAGCGATTATAGTTTCTGGCTGGGTCTGATTGATTGCAGCCGTGGCCCGTATCGCGGCAATCCGTCCTACCAGGTCTTTGTTTTTGTCGTCTGGCGCGGCGTCTTGCAGGGCTGCTTCAGCAGCTTGTAGTTTCTGTTCGACGACTGTCGTTTGGCCAGTAACTAACAACACCGAGGCATATGACGTCCACAACGAGGGCCACGCGTCCAGGACCATCGTCGGCAGTGAAGCCAGCCAGTTCAGTACGGGTGCCACCGCCCCGCGAAAGTGGAGAGGCATACCCTTTCCTTCAATCAGGCGCTCGGCGCGTTCATAATCATTAGCGGCAGCGGCATGGTGAAAGGCTTCGATTTCCAGGCCGTTGTCTTCGTACCACGCGCTGGCGCGTTTGTGTAATTCGTCCACTCCCATCCTCTCCTCCCCGGGGGACGAGGCAGCGCTCTGGTGCAATCGCTGTCGCAGCAAATCGGCAAAGAGATGATGATAGCGGTACCAACGCCGCTCGTTGTCCAGGGGGACGATGAACAGGTTGACGTGTTCGAGATATTCCAGCGTTTCCTGCCCGGAAGCAGATGGGTCGAGCACAACGGCGTCACACAAGGGGCCGCACATTCGGTCGAGGATAGACGTGCGCAGCAGGAAAGTCTGAACGCTTGCCGACTGCTGTAGCAGGACTTCTTCGACCAGATAGTCCATCACGAAATGGTGGCTGCCAGTGAACGATTTGATGAAGCTGGAGGCATCTGTATGCCCCTGCATTGAAATCGCTGCTAATTGCAGGCCGGCAACCCAGCCTTCGGTGCGGGTTTCCAGTGCTGCGATGTCGTCCGCCGAGAGATTTAGAGCCATCAACTGATTGAGAAATTCCGCGGCTTCGGAGGGGGTAAAACGCAAGTCCGTCACTCGGAGTTCGGTCAACTGGTCCCCGGCGCGCAACCGTGCCAGAGGTAGATCCGGGTCCTCGCGGGTGGCTATGATCAGGCGCATCTGTGGTGGCAAGTGCTCGATCAGAAAGGTGAGAGCATTGTCGATCGGTTTGGAATCAATAACGTGGTAGTCGTCAAGGACCAGCACGAAATTCTCGGGGACGGTGGCGATTTCATTCAACAGCGCAGTCAGAATCGATTCGGTTGGCGGCGATTGGGGGGATTGGAGCACACCCGACACCCCTTTTCCAATATTCGCCGCAATCGTCTGCAGAGCAGCGACGAGGTAAGTCAAAAAGCGTGTGGGGTCGTTATCCCCTTCGTCCAGCGACAGCCAGGCGACCGGCCGCTCGCAACCGGAGACCCATTCGCTGAGCAGCGTGGTTTTACCAAAGCCGGCGGGTGCAGAAATGAGGGTCAGTTTGCGGTGCAGACCCTCGTTCAACTGCTCGATCAGGCGGGGACGAGGGACAACTTTAGGGCGAGGTGGAGGGATATAAAGTTTAGTGGCTAGAGTTGGCGTGGGCACAAATCAATTACGAAACACCTACCCCAAAGTTCAAAAAGGGCGGAAACCTAATGGTTAGCGATCACCCGATTCGGAAGGTTCCCTCGAGTGCGAATAAGGTCATCCACCGTTTCACCTGAGTATTTATCGCGCCATTGAAGATCTGCATCTTTTAAACCTCGTAGCCGACCGATGACGTCAGCCGCGAGCGACGTTTTTTCTCGGATTAGGGCTCTCCTAGTTCTGTGTCTCAGTACTCAGGCCCACATAGCTGATTGTGATGTTATTCCAAGCTTCATTCTTACTAAAGACTCTGTGGCTCTCATCCGGTCTATGAATGGTATTGAATCTCCAGGTTGCTATCACTGCTCCAGACCAGAGTATAAATGGCGATTTGCACGCCTGACCCCCAAGACTCTGCCTTCTTCGCCTTCCTAATTCTTCCTGGCGGCCGGTTGGCGAAATGCTCGCTCCACCATGTCGTTCGGATCGGTGGATACCGGTCCATCCCGCCATAACCAGCGCATCATCTCCGGCATGATCGCCCCACCGAATTTTTGCCCGTGCAGATTCATCCCCCACGAGTAGTTCACATCATATCCCTTCTGCGTCAGAGCTTTCATGAGCCGCACATTCTGATAGAACCAGTCGCGCTTTTCGTCGTAAGCGCCATCGCGGATGCCGCGATTGTCGTTTCGGCCGTCGCACAAAAAGACTCGGATCGGCTTCTTCTCGCTCGCCAGCACGCGTTCCGGATATACGTACCCGCCCCGCAGATTCACGAAACTGCCGACGTTGCTCAACACCTTTCGGAAATGGTTTGGACGCTCCCAGGCCACCGTGAAAGCTGCGATCGCTCCGGAACTCGAGCCGCCGATCCCGTGCATCTCCGGGTCTCTTGAAATGTTGTACTCCTTATATAGCACCGGCATTAGTTCTTCAGTGATCACCCGCGCGTACTTGTCGTCCAGGGTGTTGTATTCGGCTGGGCGGTTCGTCGTGCTATCACCCCAGTTCTGCGGTGTGGGCTCGGGCTGCGCCGGTGTGCGTCCCGGATTGATGAACACGCCAATCATCACTGGAATCTCGCGCCGGTAGATCAGATTGTCCATGACGTTCTGCGCTCGAACATCTCCGTTTTCATCTTTGAACGCCTGTCCGTCCTGATAGACCATCAGCGCTGCCGGAATCGCCGGGTCATACTGCGTTGGGACATAAACCCAATACGTGTGCTGAGTCCCGGGATAAACATTGCTGGGAAGCGTGTAGGGCCCGCGGATCTCGCCCTTCGGGACGCCGTCCTGCGGGAGCGAGTCGGGTCCCAGCCGGTATTGAGAATTGGGGCTCGGACCCGGCGGCATCGGCGGCTGGCCGCTACTTCTGTCGGCTTGCTGCCTTGAGCCCGATTGTCCTGAAGCCGTTTGCTGCGCCGGAACGTGCACGAGAGAAATCGCCGCCACGCCGGCAAACACGAGACTGATTGCATAGGTTGCCGCTCTTCTCATTGGAAGCCCTCAATATTACTTTGAATATCATCTTTGGCAGGTCTAGTCGAATGCGGGTGCCAGGCCTGCGGTTTTGCGATTCGATATTGGTGCCAGGCCTGCAAATTGCGATTCGTCGAATACAGTGCCAGTCGAATACGGGTGCCAAGCCAGCAGTTTGCGCTAAAGGCATTCTTCGTAGCTGCTTAATCTTCTGTAGTCGAATGCGGGTGCCAGGCCTGCAATTTTGCGATTCGATATTGGTGCCAGGCCTGCAATTTTGCGATTCGTCGAATACGGTGCCAGTCGAAGTTATAGCTATAGATGTTGGCTACGAGAACAAGAAGCCAGCCAGCGAGAAACCCAAGTGCAATTTCTTTTTATATTTGATTCAACATAGCGATACCAAAAACGAGGTCTACCAAGCGACACAACAGCGCTCTTGCGCATCGTCTCCTCATGATCAGGGCACCGTATGATCAGGGCGCCGTTCGCAATGACACAAGTTCCGTCAAATCCTGAGGCATTAAGAATCGCAGAATCGCAGGCCTGGCACCAATTCATCAAGGTCTGTCAAATCCTGAGGCATTAAGAATCGCAGAATCGCAGGCCTGGCACCAATTCATCCGTTGGAAGCCCTCAATATTACTTTCAATATCATCTTTGGCAGGTCGTGTCTGTGCTACGCACTTCTCATTTTCGTTGTGCTTAAAACATGTGCCACCATTTCCTGGAGGATGCCGCTTAGGATGCATGCATCAGGACGCATGCAATTGATGAAACGCGGCGAGGCAACGCCTTACCGTTTCTAATGGTGGGAAAGCGCTTCCTTCCTGCTCGATCAAGTAGTATTGAATGCCCCCATTCTTTTCCGCGGCTTCAAAGATCTTCTTCCATGGGGCTGTGCCCTCGCCGAACAGAACCGAATAACCCTTGGCCGGCTCAGGAGACCAGTCTTTGCAGTGCATCGAGATAATGCGACCAGGGTTCGCTTTGATCCATGCAACCGGGTCGGCCCCAGCGTGCAGGCATGTGCCGACATCGAGTTGGAGCACAATGTCTTTGCTGGTGTTTGCCGCAAGTAC
>DATLWF010000156.1:0-12711 GCA_035576605.1 Blastocatellia bacterium
GGTTGTGCTGTCAGCGAGCAAGGTTTGTGTGAGGTGCACGGAGCGGTCAAACAAGAACTCGCTGTTGAGCCAGAACAGCGCCTGCGTAGCCACGTTTGTCAATTGCCGTTTACCGCTCATGGTTGTCGCATCGCCAAAATCAAAAAGGTTTAGCAAGGTCGGCAGATTGGCTCTACGCAAAGGCAAATAAACCGTCCGGCGTTTCAGCTTTTCGGGATTCAAACTCAAACGCCCTTGATTGTTTTCGCCATCGGTGCCGCGGCCGGTTTGCAGCGTCCCTCCCATCGTCACATCAAGCGTGCCATCAATCGCGAGCATTCCATCGCGCAGCTCTTCAATAGTCAACCGTCTCCGATTGAAGCGCGAAAACAGGCGATTATCCGTGTCCGTACCGGAAGCTGACGGATTTTCCGAAGCCATCTGATAGGTGCTCGATAGCATCAGCAACCGATGCAGCGACTTGATCGAATAGCCGTGTTTGATGAACTCCCTTGCGAGAAAATCAAGCAATTCAGGATGCGAAGGACGCTCACCCATTTTCCCGAAATTATCAGGCGTGCGCACCAGACCTTCGCCAAAATGCCATTGCCATATGCGATTGACCAGCACGCGTTTCGGCAGCGGGTTTTCAGCGCCTGTCAACCAGTCCGCCAGTTGCAAACGTCCGCTGCCGGAAAACTGTAACCTGGCATCATAGCGCGCTAAGATAGCAGGAAAAGCGGGCGGCGCGTCTTCGCCGGGATTGTTGTAGTCGCCGCGTACCAGAACCTTTTGCTTTACCGGCTCGCCCTCTTCAATCGCGCAGGCGAGTTCGGGCTCCCGCGGTTCCAGCTTTTTCAATTCTTCCTGTTCTTTATGCAACTGTTCAATCTTCGCCCATTGTTCTGCGGTGAAATGCTTTTTCTCTTTATCGGAAATCGCCAGGGGACCGCCGCCGAAGTAGACTTCAAAGAAAAAGCGATCTTCGCCTTCTTCAAATCCCGGCTTGTCAGGCAAGTCCTGATTTTCGTCCAGCGCTTTTTGATATTTCGCGCGCCACTCGGCAATGAGCGCTTGCCAAGCCTCGAGACGCTTCATAAAGCGCTTTTGATACTCGTCTGCCACACTGGCGCGATTTTCAGCTGACGCAGCATTCCATTCGTTCAAATAGCCGTGCACGCTCTCCGCCCCAGGCTTCAGAAAATCCACCCACTTTTGCAGCAACATCGAATCAAGACCGAGTTGTGCGGCTAGCGCTTCGGCCTTCGCGCCATCTTCGTAGACTCGGCGCGCCGCCAAGAAGATATTCGCCAGCCGGTTGGCCGACGCTTTTACAAAGCGCGTCTGAGCCTCGTCTTTTATCACTTCCAGCGCCAGCCGAACACGCTTCTGCTTTTCGTTATAGGTTTTTCTCGCGGCCAGATAGTGCTGCCACTCGGCTTTCGGAACCAGAGGTTTTTCGAGCACCACAGAAACGTGCGATTCCGGATTGCTGAAACTACGGGTGCCGGCGAATATGCCAATCAACGAGTAGTAATCTTTAGTGAGAATCGGATCGAACTTGTGATTGTGACAACGCGCACAGGACATGGTGAGCCCCAGGAAAGCCTTTGAGGTCACATCTACCTGTTCGTCCCATACATCGTAAAGCATCTTCTGCTTGTCTTGCTGAGCAATGGCTTTTGCGCCAAGCGCGAGAAATCCTGTTGCCACGATGCCGCGCCGATTCACTTCCCCGCCATCTGCGGCAGGTAGCAGATCACCGGCAAGCTGTTCGCGAACGAACTGGTCATAAGGCAAGTCCTTATTGAACGCTTCAATCACATAATCGCGATACTTCCAGGCGTGCGGGTATCGGTGGTCTTCGTCGTTGCCTGTCGAATCGGCATACCGCGCCACATCCAGCCAGTGCCGCCCCCACTTCTCTCCATAACGCGGACTTGCCAGCAGGCGCTCGACGACCCTGGCAAAAGCCTGCGGCGACTCGTCCGCAAGAAACTGCTGCATCTCTTGTTCAGTTGGTGGTAGTCCAGTCAAGTCATAAGTGGCGCGGCGCAACAACGTCAACTTGTCTGCGGGCGGTGCCGGGAAGATGCCCTTTTCTTCGAGTTTCTGCAAAACAAAGGCATCAATTGGCGATTTCACCCAGTTGCGATTTTTCACTTTTGGCGGCGCGACTTGAGCTAACGGTTGATAGGCCCAGAAGGCTTTCTCTTCATCAGTGAATTCGCGTGTGGATTTGCTGGCTGTCCACTTGCCTTGCGGCTGCACGGCGGTCGTATTCGTCCAAGGCGCGCCCATCTTCACCCATTCGGTCAGTGCGGCAATTTCGCCCGCCCCCAGTTTGCCCTTGGGCGGCATCTTCAACGTTTCTGAGTAGCCTATGACCTTGAGCAAACGGCTCGTTTCAGGGTCAGCTGGATTGATGAGCGCGCCGCTTTCGCCACCTCTGGCGAAGCCTTCGGCGGTGGTCAGATCAAGTTTTGCCACGTAAGCCTGCGGATTATGACAGGGAGAGCAATTGGTAATCAGAATCGGTCTGATTTGTTTCTCGAAAAACTCTGTGGAGTCATCGGAGTCTGCTGACACAGGTTTCGAGTCAACCCAGACGGCAAGTATTGATAGACTGAGAAAGAAAATACCAACAAAAAGTTTGAAGCGATGCTGAACTACGGACATTCCGATTCCTCTACGCGTCTTGTTGTTTGATAATGAATACGAATCTACGGAATTGCGCGGGATGTAGTATACATTCAAAGGTTTCCAGCTCGAAGCGATGCAAACGAACTTTGTCCTGCGCAATTTCATGCGCTGAAGGTCTGGCCCGCAAAGTTGCCGCAGTCGGTTAGTGCTCGGCTGAATCCGGATTAAAACACGAGGGCCACGCAAACAAGCGCCTGCGGGAGGGTGCGCGTCAGATTTTCGCGCATACCCACCTCGTCACGAGATAGCGAAAAAATCCGGCTAACCGCGTAGCGGTGACCTTTCGATAGCACGCGCGCATTAACAACGGCGGGCCGCGTAGCGGTCACCTGTTTCATTGCAGCACTCTTATGAGTAATAGGTGACCGCTACGCGGCCGCGCATTCCAACCTCCGCGTGCTATCAAGAGGTCACCGCTACGCGGTTAGCCGGATTTTTCCGCACTATCTCGTGACGAGTGGGTATGCGCGAAAACCTGACGCGCACCCCCTGCGGGAAGATCTCTTGAGAGAGAGGGGCTGGTATTTGCTTTCCGCCGCAGTCGACCAGACGACTAAGTTATCGATAGCAATCAGGCCCCATGTCGCGCCGGGTGTAATTAATAACTCACGCGGCGTGCTCCTCGGGTCAACCTCGATACCGTTGATCCGGTGGGATTTTCGGTCGGCTCCATATCGAACCGCCTTTCAGCCCGTTAAACACTCGTGCCATTTGCGTAAACTTGAAGCAGTTGCCTATTGAGTCAGTTGAACGGTCTCCCTCCGAACCGTCAGGGCCTCGATGCGAGCTTCATTGACTTCATAGCCGATGCCGTGACCCGCCGGTGCTTTGATCGTGCCTTCTCGACTCACTGTGACAGGTGGCTCGATAATGTCCGCCTCCCAATATCTTTCCGAGGCGGAGACATCGCCGGGCAGGGTAAAGCCGGGCAGCGTTGACAGCGCAATATTGTGCGCTCGCCCGATACCTGCTTCAAGCATCCCCCCGCACCATACCGGCAGGCCATGGTTTTGCGCGAAAGATTGGATGGCTCTTGCTTCGTTGTAGCCGCCCACGCGCCCAAGCTTGATGTTGATAATCCGACACGCCCCCAACTCGTGAGCGTGGCGCGCGTTCGCGAGACAGACGATTGACTCATCCAGACAGATAGGCGTTCGCAGCTCGCGCTGCAGCTTGCTGTGATCGACAAGATCGCCCGGCGCAAGCGGTTGCTCGATCATCAACAGATTGTAATCATCAAGCCGCTTAAGCATCGGGGTATCAGTCTCGAGCTCATAAGCGGAGTTTGCGTCAACCGAGAGCGTGATGTCAGGAAACTGTTTGCGGATGGCCTCAACTAATTGAATATCGTTCCCCGGTTTTATTTTGATTTTGATCCGTTGATAACCGCTCTCAACTTCTCGGCTGACTTTGTCGAGCAGTGCTTCGTCAGAACTCTGTAAGCCGATTGAAACTCCGCAGGTAATTTCAGCCCTCGTTCCGTTGATGTGTCGCCAGAGCGGCGTCTGAGCGGTCTTTGCTTCCAGATCCCAGATGGCCGCTTCCACGCCGGCCTTAGCCATGCGATTTTCCCGAATAGGGCCAAGCGCCTGGCTCACCTGCGCGGCACTCCCGACCCCGGCCGCCGCTAAGAGAGGGGCGACATGCCTGGTCGTAATTAACCACGCGGTGTCGATGGTTTCGTGATTGAAAAAGGGGTTCTCGGCCGCGACGCACTCGCCATAGCCTGAAGCCCCGTCCTTATCGAACGCTCTGAGGATCAAAATGCGCCGCCGGGTGGTGCGCCCGAAACTTGTCTCAAACGGTGACTTTAGGGGCAACTCTATTTCTCTGAGCTCTAATCGTTCCAGCTTTAATTTCATCACAAAGTCCTGACCATTCGCTGACTGTCTAAATTGAATACATCGAGCTAAAGCGAAGCGACTAAACCTGCGAGGAGTGCTGCGCGAGGTACGATGTCGCTGACCAGAATATGCTCATGCGCTGCGTGCGCGCCGTCGCCATCTACGCCAAGTCCGTCGAGCACCGGCACCTCAAGAGCCGCGGCAAAGTTCCCGTCGGATGCTCCGCCCACCGCCTTCTCTCCGAGTGCAAAGCCGAGTCGTGCGGCGATCTCCCGCGCGTGATGAAACAGTTTTACCACCGCGGCCGTGCGTTCGAGCGGCGCACGATTGATGCCGCCTTTGGTTGCAAGGCGAACACGCCCATCAAACGGTTCGAGAGTATTCATCAGTTGCTCGACGCGACGCGCTTCCTCCATTGCGCCGAAGCGGACGTCTACTTCCATCTCCGCTTGCGCCGCGACGACATTACCGTGCGTCCCCCCACGAAAAAGGCCGACATTAAAGCTCGTACCGGACGCCGGATCGTTCAGCGAGTGTAACCGCTCTGTCTGTCGCGCCAGCTCGAGAATGGCGCTGGCTCCTTCCTCTGGATTCAGACCCGCGTGCGAGGCCACGCCTTGAGCCGACACCGTCCATACTCCAACTCCTTTGCGCGCCGTTTTCACACACCCGCCGGGCGCCGGAGGCTCAAGCACCAGGACCTGCGCCGCACGACGCGCCTCGTGTTCGACCAGAGAGCGACCCGTCGCGCTTCCAACCTCCTCATCGCAAGTCAGGAGCAGCGTCAACGGGCGTTGAGGAGCGAGAGCCAGCGCAGCCAGGCAGCGCAAGACTTCCAGGGCGATCACGCAAGAAGCCTTCATATCGAAGATGCCCGGCCCATATAACCGGTCTCCTTCTGCGCGAAGTCCCCGCTGCGCATTCAAGGAGCCGCGCGGATGGACCGTATCCGTATGACCGAGTATCAACGTCGTGTCATCGCTTTTGCCGTCGTCGCAGAAGGCGCGAATCCGAAGGTGCTCGCCAGAGTCCGGGCTGTTGACTCTCTCAATCGAGCTTACCGACGGGATCGTACGCGCCGCTTTCTCCAGCACGGCAACGACCGCCCGACTGCCTGGAAGATCGCCCGACGGAGACTCTATCTCTACGAGACGACAGATCGAACCTACGATCTCATCTTGTCGACGCGCAAAGAAGCCGCGCACCGCCATCAGTTTGGAAGAATCAAGATCACGCACCATAATTCTGCGTCAAGCTGTGATAAAATCGGCTCAATAGTGCGAGTTGAAATCCAGTAGATTTCCCGCAAACGTGAACCACAGGAAGCCGAGGCAAGCCAGGACAAAGAGGGTGGCTCGGAGCTTGCCCCAGATTCTTTTCTCGCGATTCCGCCAGGTCTGGATTGCGCTAGAGAGCACCGCCAGCGTTCCAATCGCCCCGAGAACGCCAATCACCTGGATGAGATGGAACCACAAATCACCGCGATTACTGAAGACCTCGAGATGCGTCATCCCGTAAACCAAAAAACCAATCATCGCCGTCACGAAGACCATATCCGCCGCAAATACGAGCCGCACCGCCAATCGCAGACGCCGCTCCCATCGTGTCTGCTCCAGCTTGTGTCCGTAGTGTCTCCTCACACACCACGCGACCGGCCACAACACGAGTGTCAGAAGCATGATAAAAAGCGAGATCCCAATCACCGGTATGAGAATCTTGTTGTTCTCGAATAGGTCAACGCGTTGGCCGACAAAAAACGGGTAGGGCAGGATCAGCTGCATGCGGCCATTCTGGTCCGGTTTGAAGACAAGCTTGTCCTGCCCGTTTTCCTGGAGAAATGTCATGGGAGCCGCTTCCCGCCATCGTTGGGGCTTCCCGTTCGGGCCCGTTAGCTGAGGAATCTCTATCGTTCCGCCTTCAGCCGGCGAGACGGTAAATTCTCCGATCAGCGTCGTCGCCTTCAAGAACGAAGCGTCACTCCGGCGGCTGAGCTTATATGCGCCACTGACCGCTCTGGCATCTTCTTTCGCGCTCGCCATCGCAGCTTCAGAAGGAGGGGTGTAAGGAAAGTAACGAGCCAGGACAGCTTGCCAGAGTGTCGTTCGAGGCAGCGGGTTTCCGCGGCCCTGGCTGTTATGTGACACAAAAAATCCAACGCTCGCGTCTGGGATCAGGTGCAGGTCGCTATGGAAATAGACGGTGTCCCCACCGTGGCCGATGATCCGGTGTCCGTTACGGGACTCTTCGTAGAAGCCATAACACATCCCGTTGGCCGCATCGTCCAGAGCGAACAGCCTGCTGTGCATGAGACGCGCCGTCTCCGGGCGAAGTATTCGCGCGTCGCCCAGTTGTCCGTCCTGAAGCTGCGCCATCATGAATCGAGCCATATCGGCGGCAGTGCTGCTCAGGCTTCCGGCCGGCGCGGGGACCACGACTTCAAACGGCTTCGGCCCCTCGGAAGCCAGGCGGTACCCGTTGGACATGAGTGGAGCCAGATCCGGTGGTAAGGGTTGAGCAAAAGTGGAATGAGTCATGCCCAACGGCTTGAAAATGTTCTCTTCGATATATTGATTGAAAGGAAGACCCGACACGCGCTCTACGATATATCCGGCCAATGATGCCCCGTAGTTTGAGTAGGCCGGCACGGTTCCAGGAGGATATATTCGCGCCGGGATGTGGGTCTTCAAGTACTCGCCAAGGTTAGGGCTTTCAGACCCGGTTCTAATCAGGTCCTTAATCTGCTCCTCAAATCCGGGAGTGTGCGTCAATATGTTCTTGAGTGTGATCGGCTTTCCGAATGCCTCCGGAATCTTGAAATCAATGTAATCGTTTACATCGCGGTCGAGATCGAGCTTGCCCTGTTCGAACTGCTGCATCACTGCCGTCCAGGTGAACAGCTTGGAGACCGAACCGGGTCGAAACAATGTCTCCTCAGCCGAGACGGGCTTTCTATTTTCGTAATCGGAGTAACCGTACCCTTTAGCGAACAGCAGCTTCCCATTTTTGACGACCGCAACCGTGGCGCCAGCAATGTCATCGCTTTCCAGTTGCAGGGGCATAATGCCGTCGAGAAAAGTCTCCAGATCCTGAGCAGTCAATTCGTGTACGCCGGCAGGAGTTTTCTCAGCCGGCAGGGGCTCAGCTCCTTCCTTACTGCGAGCCTTTGGCAAATTCGGAACCTGTCCCCACCCGGACGAGGCGAGAATCAAGTTAAGCACCAACAAAGCCGTTATTTTTCTCATCATGCTGGGTCCTGTATTTTTCCGATCAGGACGTCGATTCTTCGTCCTTCATTTGAGATTGTCATCGATCGGCGGCAACCCGATGATCCCAAATGAACAAGAACATTGCTGTTCAATCATACCTACCGCTCCGACCCTACCACCGGCATTGCGATGTATGACGCGTGCTGGCCCGAGCGGAACACTCGCTGGGTCGCTCGCTGAAAATCCGACTCTTTTGCGAGGAAGATGTTCGGCACGAAGCGCTGGGGATTGCGATCGATAACCGGAAACCAGGTGCTTTGCACCTGCACCATGATCCGGTGACCCTTCAGAAAGACGTGATCGTTTGCCGGGAAATCGATCGTGTAATGGTTTACTGCATCAGGCGCAACCGGTTCGGGCTTTTCGAAACTGTTTCGATAGCGTCCTCGGAACACGTCGCCCGCGATCATCAGTTCGTAGCCACCCATCTTGGGATCGGGCTGATAATGTTCAGGATAAACGTCGATGACTTTCACGATCCAGTCGCTGTCAGTGCCAGAGGTCGACGCAAAGAGGTGGGCCGCAACTTTCCCCGATACCACGACATCTTCCTTGAGCGGTTCTGTTGTCCATGTGAGTACGTCCGGCCTATGATCCACGAACCGCTGGTCCTCGACCAACCAGGTCGTCCATCCCGAGCGCAGCTCAACGGGTCGGCGACGATATGGAACAGGGTTCGCGGGATCCGAGACGTAACTATCGAATGCCTCCGGAGTGGCCTTGGGTGGCGCGTCAAACGACAGCTTCCCATCCGCCTGAAAGTAGAGCTGCCGCGCAACGGCATTGCGTTTTGGCGGCCACTCGTCGTGACGCACCCACTCGTTCGCGCCGGTCCTGAATGTCAGCGCCTCAGGCAGATCGAGGGCGCCTTTCCCCTTAAGATGATATCCAAGGAAACGCGCCAGTACATTCTTTCGATAATACTCGGCAGTCTTGCTTCCAAAATCGACGGGACCAAGCTTCTGCCCGTCGCCTCTGGACCAGCCGCCATGATTCCAGGGGCCAACTACAAGGAAGTTCTTGTTCGCCGAATCGTGCCGCTCGAGCAGTTCATAGATCTTCAGTGGGCCGTAGAAATCTTCCTGGTCCCACCACCCCGCCACATTCAACGTCGGAACCGTCACTCGGTTCAGCCACGGCGCGAACCCTTGCCGCTTCCAGAACGCATCGTAGTCGGGATGGTTTACGAAGTCGTTCCAGCTGGGAAGCTTGTTGTGGAAGTACTTCGCATCTGCATTCGACAGGGCCCCGAGACGCAGATACCACTCATAAGCGTCATAACTATCGATGACCGCCCCAACGTTGGAGATCTCTTTCGACGATTCCATCATGTACACATACTCGAACCCATAGCTCAGCCGGAAGGCGCCGTTGTGGTGAAAGTCGTCGCCGATCCACATGTCCGCCGGAGAGGCCTGAGTGACGACGGCTTTGAGCGCCGGATGCGGTTCGAGCATGCCCATCACGCTCAGCCAGGCGCCGTAGCTGGTGCCGGCGATCCCAACTCGCCCGTTGTTGTTGGCCACGTTCTTGAGCAACCACTCGATCGTGTCATAGGTGTCGGTGCTTTCGTCGATCGCCTTCTTGTCTTTGGGATCTCGCGGCTGTCGAAGCATGACAAACTGGCCTTCCGACTTGAACCGTCCGCGGATGTCCTGTTGAACGATGATGTAGCCCTCCGCCTCGATATCCGGGAGCGCGGCCGCAAGCTGCGCCGAGTTTAAGTCGCCGATCCCGTAAGGAGTCCTTAGCAGCAAGAACGGAAGCCCTTCGCTGGCTCGATTCGGCGCATAAACATGAGTGTTAAGACGCACGCCGTCGCGCATTGGGATCATCGGTTCTGTTCGGGTAAAAATCGCATCCGGTTGCTGCGCTTGCACGGGCGCAAGTATCGCGAGGCAAGACAGGGTGACGAGCAAGGGCAAAAACATTCTTGCTGACGCGTTTGAGACTGTCCCGGCGCACTGCATCTTCCCTGGCCGACTATCCAGTATGAGCCTCATCTCTAGTTCCCCCGATCCTTCGACACTCGATCGATTGGCGCCGGCCGCGGCACGCGATGCACGGGATTCTTCTCAAGTAGTTTCATCGCTTCCTGCACCGCGCGTTCGAGCTGAGGATCACGACCTTTAATCACTTCGGCGGGCGTGTACTCGACCTCGATATCAGGAGCGACGCCTTCATTTTCAACCGCCCACTTGCCGGCGAGATCATAGAACGCGAGGCTTGGCGCAGTGATGCCCCCTCCATCGATCGTCGTTGGAGTGCCGAGCGTCCCGACAAGCCCTCCCCACGTCCGCGTGCCTACCAGCGGACCAATCTTGCGCAGCCTGAAATAGTACGGCAGCGCGTCGCCGCCCGAGCCGGCAGACTCGTTGATGATCATTACTTTTGGACCGTAGATTCCAGCGGTCGGCGAAGTCGACGGCTTGCCGTCGCGCAGCGCGAAATAACCCATAACCTTTCGATCAAGCTCGTTCACGATGTAGTCGGCTACTTGCCCGCCCTGATTGTAGCGCTCGTCGATGATCGCGCCGTCCTTCTGCTGCTGTGAGTAATAATACCGGGTAAAGTAACTGTATCCGGCACCTCCAGTATTTGGTAACCAAACATACGCGAGTCGGCCTCCCGATAATTCATCCACTCTTCTGCGGTTGGCCTCGATCCAGTCGCGCGTGCGAAGTCCCTGATCGGTTGGGACCGGCACGACGGTTATCACCCGCGAGCCTTCCATCGTCGGCTGCTTGTTGACGCGAATGATAGTCTGCCGCCCTGCGGTGCCTTCAAAGAAACTGTAGAGATTCGCCGGAGGCGCGATGGGCCGGCCGTTGACCTCGAGCAGATAGTCGCCTTCGGAAACCTGAATACCGGGCGCGCTCAGGGGCGCTTGGAGTTCGGGATTCCAGTTCTCACCGGTGTAGATTTTTCGAATTCGATAGTGACCGTTTTCAACCGCGAAGTCCGCGCCCAACAACCCGACTGGAACCGGATCCTCACCGGGCACATCTCCGGGACCGGTCAGGTACGAATGACCGACAGTAAGCTCGCCCCCGACGGTGGCGATCAAATAAGAGAGGTCGGAGCGATGCTGAACATAAGGCAGGAGCGGTTTGTACTTTTCATAGATCGCCTGCCAATCGTTTCCGTGCATCTTCGCGTCGTAGAAATAGTCGCGCTCGATGCGCCAGGTCTCGCGGAAGATCTGCGCCCACTCGGCTCGCGGATCGACCAGCGTTTCGAGTTGGGCGACGTTGACTGGTCCATCACCAACCTTGGCAGGGACTGGGCGATCGAGTGGAACGATTCCCCATCGGTTCCCCGGGGCTTGATACAGCAGCTTCTTCCTGTCCTCAGACAGGGTGTACGAGCGGATGCCTTCAAGAAACGGCGCCGCGGTACGTTCCTTGAGTTGATATTTATGCAGCCGCAAGCCCGGGACTCCGGTGATCGCTTCGGCATAAAAAACTACTCCTGCCGCACCCGCTGACAGGCTTGCGTAGTCCCCGGGCGGAACTTTGAGGGCGAGGATTCGCTGGCTGATTCCCGTAAAATCGATACGCACCGAAACCGCTGCGGGCGCTTCCGGCTTTCGCGGAGGCGCCGCCTCATCGCGATGCGGTTCGTCTCCGGTCTCGGGCAAGAGAGGCGAGGGCTCGCTGGCGTTCAGAACGGTAATGTAAACTGCTCGACGAACCGGCCGGTCAATAGAACTCATCTCGAGCCAGCCACTTCGAGGCCCATAATCAGTGCTCGCTAGAAAGTAGAGATACTTGCCGCCTGCATCGAACGCGGGCGAAATAGCGTCCGACAAACCATCTGTGAGTTGAGACGCCTTGCCTTCGGCTACCGAGTAAATGAACACCGCGCGCATATGGCTGTCGAGCACCTTCGAATAAGCGATCCACTTTGAATCCGGCGACCACACCGCGTCGGGTTGATGCGGCGGATCGTAGAACGCATCGGTATCTATTTTTGTTGTGCGTCCGCTTGCGGCCTCGAGCGTCCAGAGATTCAAATGGTTGTCCTGAAACAGCAGCTGTTTTCCATCGGGCGACCATGCGAGCGATGAGAAGAAGGCTGCCGATGGCAACTGCACGGCTCGAGGTTTCGCGATCCCAGTTGGATCGCCGAACACTAGTTGATATTCGCCGCTCGCGTCTGAAAACCACGCGAGTTGAGAGCCATCCGGCGACCAGGCCGGCTCACGATCGTGAGCGCCTGAACTTTGAGTCAGGTTACGCATGTCGCCCTTCTCGGCGGCCACAGTTAAGATCTCGCCCCGCGCCTCGAATGCCACGCGCACACCGGTTGGCGACAGCGCCGCATTGCGAATCATCGCCGCCACCTTCTTGAACTGCGGACGCGCCCACGGAAAATCACCGGTGACTTCGATGGACAGGCGTTTAGGCTGGCCGGCTTTTCCCTCGACCAGATAAATGTATCCGGCCTGCTCGTAGACGACAGCGTCCGGTCCACCCGACGCGCTCTTGATGTCGAAGTCATCGTACCGAGTCAATTGAGCGATTGCCTTTGTGTCTACTTGATAAGCATAAAGATTTACGGTGTGTGCGCGGTCTGACAGAAAGTAGACTGTGTTGCCAACCCACATCGGATCGGTGTCATTGCTGCTGGTCCACGGCAAAGCCCCGACTGAATAGTCCGAGAGATTCATCACACGAATCGGATGCGTTCGGCCACCGCGATAGTGACGCCATTGACTTGCCTGGTTCTCGGACCATCCGGGAAACATCGCGACTGAGAATTCTTCGTAAGCGAATCGCTTTCCATCGGGAGAATAGACGCCAGTGTAAGCGCGCGGCATTGGCAGCGGCTCAGACATTCCGCCCTGCTGGTCGATCGACCATAACCGAAAGTGCGCGTGAGGCGCCGAGTCGCGATCCGATGCGAAGATCACGCGT
>DATLWF010000157.1:0-2190 GCA_035576605.1 Blastocatellia bacterium
TTCCGCGTTTTGCCGGTCAATCTTTGCGTCAATTGCTTTGGCTTGACCGCCGAGTTCGCCCGTTACCGGGTCTGTCTTCGGAAAGCACAGCTCGAAGTTTGTATCGCCATCGCCTGCGGCTGGTCCGTCCGCTCGATGCACAGTACCCGTGACGCAATGCCTCGACGAAACCAAAAGCCATCCTGGCAGTGGGGGAACAACTCTTATGTTGTGAAAAGTTTTTTCAACCGGATTTCCATGCGATTCGAGTTCTTCAGGCTTGAAAACCCTTACCCCAATTGCCAAATCGCCCGCTGCCAGCGCCGCGCTCAGGTTCATCATTTTGGGCCGCTTCTTCTTTGCCCTCGTTCGCCCAGCGGCTGCCCTAACCGGTTGCTTAGATACCTTCCGACCTTTGCCTTTTTTCATGACTTGCCTCCAACGGTTCTCATATCAGCGCTTTGCCTATGGGCCTGTGCAAATTCTTTTTCTTGTCGAAGCCCTCAGTGGAATTTGTCTAGCGACAAAATGTATTTTGCTTTGCCGCCGAAAGGCTTTTCATGCGGAAGATCCTCAAGCACACCTGTAAACTTCTTCGTGCCAAACGTACAAGGTGGCTGGACTTTTAGAGTAATCGTAACAGGGTCGCCAGTGTAAACAGTGTTTGGGTCCCGTTTCGCTGGCGGAGTCGGGGCGTGACCTGAATTAAGCAGCGGGTGAGGCTGATTACGGGCGCCTATCGCAAAATCAACTTCTCCGTTTTCTCTAATCAAGCCCGAAGCCACTGCACCATCCGCACCCTCCTGATCGATGTTCAACGTTGCCTTTATCGGCTTCTCTTTTGTGCCGATACAGTCCGTTTTGAATCCCTTGATGACTAGCTGGTCTGTACAGCTTACCGCGAAAACAGATAGCGCCAGCAAGGCGACAGCAAGAACGGTTCTCCTCGTTTTCATAAGATATTCTCCTCCGCCATTCTGCACTCTCGCTCGTACAAATTATGACGTAAGGTAAGCACATCATTATTCAGAATTCTACGACGAGTAAGTTCTCTTATCCTTACCCAGCCGTAGAAGCCGAGAGCGGCAGCTGAACGGTGAATGTCGAACCGCGGCCTTCCTGGCTCTCGGCTTCTATCGAGCCGCCGTGGGCATCGACGATCCACTTTGATATCGCAAGGCCCAACCCGAATCCTGTCACCCGTGAGTCGCGAGGATCGGTTTGTCGATAAAATCTCTCGAAGATGTGAGGCAACGCGGCGGACGGAATACCCCTGCCAGTGTCAGTCACCTCGATCACGGCATTGGCATCTTCCACCGCGAGCGCCAACCGCGCGCTCCCTCCAGCCGGCGTGTATTTGATCGCATTATCCAGAAGGTTGACCAGTAATTGTTTGAGCCGCTTCTGATCCCCTTCAACGACGACCGGAGAGGGGGGCGCGTCATAGCTAAGCGCGACACCTGCGGAGTCAGCGAGGGGCGCGATGTATGCGCGAGCTTCAGACGCGAGCTGGTCGAGTTGCACCTGCTCGAGCTCGAGCACTGATTCGCCCGCGTCCGAGCGTGCGAGGGTCAGCAGGTCTTCGGTGAGCTTGGTGAGCCGCGCGATTTCTTCCAGGCTCGACTGTAGAACTCGCCGATACTCGTCCGGCGTGCGCTCGCGGCGAAGGGCTACCTCTATGTCGCCGCGAAGTATGGCAAGCGGAGTTTTGAGCTCGTGAGAAGCATCCGCGGTGAAGCGGCGTTCGCGTTCGAAGGCTTGTTCGAGCCGGCTGATCATCTGGTTGAAGGTCCCGGCGAGCCGGCCGATTTCGTCTTGAGACCGATGCTCCTCGACCCGCTCGCTCAGGTTTCCCCGGCCGATACGCTCGGCGGCGCGGGTAAGCCGATCAACCGGGCTCAACGCCCGGCTGGCGAGCCACAGGCCGCCCAGGCTTGCGAGCAGAAGGGCGAGCGGGTTTGCGATGGCGAGCAGAAGAATAAGTTGCTTTTGCGCGCGTTGAACGTCTCTGAGAGATTGTCCTACGACAACGAAGAACAACTCGCCGTCTTCATCCCGCGCCGGCCAGGTGATTATTCGGACGTGCTCGGTCGGGGAGAGCGAGACTTCGTCGAACTGCGGATTCCAATCCGTGGCAGCGCGTTCAAGGGCCGGCTTGATCACCGGCACTTCGTGGCCGTCGGAGTCGGGTATTTGATCGGTGACCTTGCC
>DATLWF010000158.1:0-19974 GCA_035576605.1 Blastocatellia bacterium
AACCACCGAGAGCCTGAGGTATGTGACGGCGGTCCGTTGGCAGTGTGCATTAATGATTGTCAGCTCGACTACGGGCAGGCGAGTTCCGAACTGGTTCGCATCTGTTTTCAAGTTCGTTGCGCGTTCGCAGAGATGCGCTGGGGAAGCTCAGCGGCGGCGGCCTTCGACGCTGGTGCGCCAATGTTTAACGAGAAGGAACAGACCCCTCCTCGATATATCAAGAACTCCGGCCGTAGATGAACTGAAACCGACGCACTCGGCTTCTCGTCTGACTGCCTTGCCCCTCTTCGCGGGACAGCATCCGCCGGCTTTATCTGGCACAATATGGGCTGCGCGGAAAGCACCCCCGTGCGAATCGCCGATCTTTCAAAAACCAGTCGGAGGCCAGTATGAACAGTACAGATGAAAGAGTGCTCGTAGAGAGACAATCACCATATCACTATACTCAGGACGGGCTCGAACTAAAGGAACGCGCCGACCAGGCACTCATCCCATTGTTCCTCGAGTTCATGGGACGAGGCTATAGCCCTTATCAAATCTGCGCAGTTATCCATGATGGAGTCGCGGAGACAAGCCGCGACATCGTCGGCGTCCACAAAACCGCCGGTAAGGAAGCCGCCGATAAGATGCTCGAAGAGAAGCTAAAGTCGTAGCACGATTCGGAGATCGAGTAAGCGACGGGCATCAGCACAAGAGGCTAAAGGACAATCAGCACGAGAGGCTAAGCCTCATGATCACTCTGGTGGCCGCGCATGGAAGGTCAGGTTGATCAAGACCCGCTTCGCGCACCGGCGTCGCTGCGCTCGAGAAGGTCCGCGTATTCCTGTTCCATCTTCTCCAGCCTTGCTTTAGCGCTGATCTCAGACCGTCTCACACGGCGAAACCCGAACACCAGCAGGATGGTCGCGCCGGCTCCAAGCCCGCAGGTAATCCAAACCAGGGTTTCACGCGTCGCACCGAGCGTCAGCCACATCCCGACTTTTCCCGCAACCAGATCATAAGCTGCTCCCGCCGCCAATAGCAGCAGAAACACACCTCCCCCAAGCGCCGCGCCGGTCTTGGCTTTGTAAGAGTCAACCTGGTAACCCAAGTCGATTATGCTTGAACGCATTTTCTTGAGTTGAGCTTCGAGGAACTCGACGTTATCGGGATCGGGCATAGACTGAAGCACCGTAGACCTTAGTATGCGTCAGTTCAAACGGGCTGAAAATTCGTTCTACTTAATAAACTTGCCGGTCCGCGACCAACGGGACTTAGTGAAGAAATCCACCACCGGATTGGAACCGCCTTCGCCATTATTGTTGCGGTCGATCGACCAGTATACAAACATGGCGCGGCCGACGATGCTGCTGCGAGGAACCGTGCCCCAGAATCGGCTATCGAGGCTGTTATCGCGGTTATCTCCCATGCAGAAGTACTGGTCGCTGTCGTATCGCCCATCGTTATCCGCATCGTAGATGCGCTGAAGCTGCGGGTCGCCTCGGATTTCATCCGGGACCGGTTCACCCTTTACGGGCACTTTGAATGGCTGCCGGGTGCCGTACTTGGCGCTGTCATCGTTGAAGCTCGATGCGACGCTGTCGTGAGCGTTCTGGTAATAGTAAACCGCCCACTGAGCGCCTTGCACGTCGGGGTCGTTCTGGACGGGCTCAAGCGGAGACGCGTCGTCGTTGTTGTACTGAGGCTCGACAAAGACCCGTCGTTCGGGCAATTGCTGGCCATTGATGTACACAGTGTTAGTGCGGGAATCGTACTCAACCATATCGCCGGGGAGCCCGATCACCCGTTTTACGAAGTTCGTCTCGGGAGTCCTCGGGAATTTGAAGACTACGATGTCTCCGCGTCTGATTTGGCGCTCAGGGAGGATTGGGATATTCCACCGGTCGGGCCCAAAAATAAACTTGTTGACCAAAAGGTGGTCCTGGATCCATATGGTGTTTTTCATCGACCCGGTTGGCACCTTCACTGCTTGAACGATGAAGGTCATTCCGAACAGAGCCATCACCAGGGTCACCACCGCCGACTCGAAATACTCGCGCGGCAAGCTCTTTTTGAAAGTCCTTGGGCGCGAGTCTCTATTCCTCACTTCAACGGTTCTCACCTCGGGCAGCGGCAGCCGGCTACTCCCGGCTTGCGTCTCTCTTTCGATACCCTCAGTCGTCTCTTCCTGTGTCTTTAAGTCGAACTGGTCGCTCATAAACTTGATTATCCCAAAGCCCGCTACGGTTCACAATCAAACGTCATTGGTGACGCTCCGCGCTTCAAACTCGCTCTCCGCTTCAGCCGAAAGGTCCGCGCTCGTCTCGCGTCCGAGTTCCGGATCGCGCGGAGTGTCTCGAGGCCCGACGGGCGAACTGGTCACGCCCTGTGTGACGAACCCCGAGGAATAGTCGCGGGCATCCTCGACCTGGCCGTCGCCGTAGACCTCAGGTGAAGATTCCGAGGCCCCCTCGAATGACTCAGACGCCGGAGCTTTGCTGGCCACTGCTCGATCGACGTCGTTTGCGTAATCAACAGCTACATTCCGCCTTTGGACAACCGCTACGCCGATGAGATCATCGGGCGATTCCAGCGCAACGCGCGCCGCTTCCTGTTGGGCGAGCTTTATGGTGTGTCCTTCGCCCGTCGCCACCGAACGGCCGCCGATTCGAAGCTCGATACGAAAGGTCCTGCGGTGGTCCGGGCCCAGCACTTCAACCACGGCGTAATCGGGCCCGGGACCGCCCGCCGCTTGCAACTTCTCTTGTAATGCTGACTTGTAATCCGCTCCGATCATCGACGCCGGATCGATGCTCATCAGCTTCTGACGCAGTTCCCGGCGCAAGAATCGTTCGGCGATGGCGATCCCGCCATCGATGTACATGACTCCAATCAGAGCCTCGTAAGCATCCGCGAGAAGCGCCCGCTTTCGGCGGCCACCGGTCTTCTCTTCGCCCCTGTTGAGGAGAATGTAGCTGCCAAGGTCCAGCGCCTCAGCGATCTCCACAAGCCTGGACTCGCTCACCAGGTAGGCCTTCATCTTCGACAGCTTCCCCTCCGACAGTTCCGGGAAGCGCTCGAGCAGCCATGCGCTTACGACAAAGCCGAGCACCGAATCGCCGAGGAATTCCAGCGCCTCATTGTGCTGGCAGTTTTCTCCAACGCGTTCGTTTGCAAACGACCGGTGAGTGAGAGCGCGATCCAGCAGGGCACGCGACCGAAACGAGTATCCGATCTTCTGTTCGAGCTCAGAGAGAAGTTTTTCGCGTTCGAGTAGAATCATACGGGTTCGACCCTGCGCACCTTCAACAATATATCACACCCCGGCCTAAGCCGTTAACGGAGGCAGCATCGACCTTTGATGTATCCTCACAAATTGAGGGTCATGGAGACCGCCGCCCTAGCAGTCAAAAAGCCAGCTCCAAATAGGGAGCTGGCTTCCTGTGAGCAATCTTATTCTGCCCTTTATTACCTGGGCTTCTTACCGTTCGGCTTAGCCGCTGCGTTCGACTCGGTCGCCGGTTTCGGCTGGGCCGGCGTCTCCGGCGGAGCAGTCATTTTCACAGGAGTCGGGCTAGCCTTATTGTCGTCTATTAGCTTCTGCAGTCCGTCCTCTTTGTTGTTGAGGAACTTGTAAAGCCCAGTGACCACGCCCATCACCGTCGTGCGAGCCTCACTCGGCTTGTCTGTGGTCAGACCTAAATATCGCGCCCAGTAGTTAATAACCGCTGCGGCTTGACTCTTCACCTCGGCCAGCGCAGCTTTCGCCTCGTCTACCGCTGCCTTTACTTCGGGCTTGGGTTCGGCCGCATTACGATCAGCCTCCGGTATGGCGTCGACCTTCTTCTGCGCCGCCTCATACTTTTGAGCGGCAGCGTTATACTTGTCATTGTGAATCCGGCCGGAGTGGAAGAAGTACGTGATGTTAGCAGGGTCAAACCCCGCAGCTTTCTCGTATTCGGCGAGCGCCTTATCAATATTCTTGTCGTGCTCGTATATCACGGCCAACGTCTGATGCATATAACCAAGCGTCACGGGCTTGTTGAATTTCTGCGGATCGGCGCCCGTCGGCATCTTGCCCGCCTCGATAAGCCGAATCGCGCGCTCTGCAAATTCAGCCGCCTCCGCGGCGTGAGCGAAATTGGGCGGGCTGGCAAACAACTCGAGCGTGCGGATCTGAACCACAAGCGCGGATAGATAGTCGAGGTTATCCGCGTCCCGTGCGAGTACGTCTTTCCCGATCCGAATTATCTCTGGAACGTTCTTAGCCTGCACGGCCTGGTTGAAAAAGGTCGGGTACAACGATGGGATCCATGTGTTCTTCAGATAATCTGCGTACTTGCCGCTCGGAAACTTTTCCAAATACGCCTTAGCCAGCTCCATCGCTTTGGGATAATCCTTGGCGCCGTTGGCGTCAAACCACAACTTGTAGGCCGCAGCTTCTTCAGGTGTGGGGTCCTGCGCAGCGGGTCCGGCGACGATCGTCTTAGCCGACGCCAGGGGCAGAAACAGCGCGAGTGAAAAAATGAGCGCCGCCATCATTATTAGTGACTTTTTCATCAGACGATACTCCTCCTGAAATCTTCTACTCCATGCATTCTCGAAAAAGAATTTCGCCAATACCGTTGTGTTGTGCTGAAATTTAGTGCAACTCTGGGATGCGTGCGAAGCAGTCGGAGTTGCTGACTACCACTCACGGGAAAAGCGCAGCCTGCATAGTCGCACGCAGTATTATTCTTGTCAAGCAATCAGATTTAATCTCGCCTCGAGAACGGCTTATCGCGTGTGATCTGGCGGTCAGTTTCACGATAAACTTGTACAACTCAGGGTCACTGGTAAACAGTTCACGATTGGTGTGCCGCGCCGTGCCTCCCTGCGAAGGCCGTTTGCGGTCTGAGATGAAGGCTTCGTAACCCTGAGCGAAGTATTCGTACTCGTTTGCTGCCGCATAGTTGTCCAGCATTCGCCCTTCGTGCCGCGCCCGTTCGTAGAGACTGCGGATCTCTCTGACCTCACTCTTTCCCATGGCAGCGATGTGAACCTGATGCGCGAACTCGTGCGCGATCGTGTTGAACCCTCCACGGGCGGCCTGGTCCAGATACTCAATGCCGGAGACAGTAACCCGGCCTCCGACGCCTCGAATGCTCGCGTAGTAGCGGCCATCGAAAGTCTTCTCGTCGGCAATGTCCGCAAAGTTGTGAAGATCGCTCGGCCGCTGATCGAACGCAAGCAAATAGTGTTGGGCCCGGTGACGCGCGAGCTTCGGAAGAAAGATCGCGAGCGGCCCGACCACCACGTCAATCACTGACTGTTGGCGCCTGGTCAGCGAGCCGTAGTTCGGAAAGATCTCCCGAGTCAGCGCGTATGCAGCCGGCGCGGGCCGTCCGTAAAACAAGGCTCCAAAATCGACCCCGCCGATCTCGATCCGTGCGCGCTCGTTCATTCCGCGATAGGCGCAGCTCAATTCGAAATGAGCGATCGCGCCGTCGGGATCAAATGCCGTGGCAACCTTCGCCGCGCCGGCGGCGCGCTCGTACTCGCCCTGCCTCAACCAGATGTCTGCGAGCGCGATGAGCGCGCGGTAGTAACGCGGCTCGATGCTCAGCGCGGCCTCCAGTTCAGTGACCGCCCTTGTGAGTTGTCCTTCCTGCTTCAGCGACCGCCCATTTGCGCAACGGATGCGCGCCTGCTCGGAAACTCTTTGCTCGTAGCCCGCCTGACCGTCGAGGTACTGCGACAACACGCGCCTCGCGCCGAAGTTAAACGGATCAAGCGAGACTGCGCGCCGCGCAAGCGACCGGGATTCGTCTCCCTTGCGCTCACTCGACTTCACACAAGCCAGTGTATAGAGAGCTTCAACATTGTAAGCGTCGAGGGAAATGGCGCGCCCCGCTTCCTCGGCCGCTGCAGATTCCCTGTTGCTCTCCAGCAGCGCGCGGGCAAGCAACGCGTGAGCAGGACTGTTTTGTGGTTCCCCGGCCAGACATTGCCGGAGGCGTGTGATAGCTCGTTCGTAATTACGTTCGAGTAAATCCACGGCTGCGAGCCCAACGATCGCGGGGGTGTCCGACGCCGAAATCCGCAGCGCGCTCTCAAACTCGCGCCGCGCTCGCTCCGGTTCTTCAGCCGCGATGTAGATCGAGCCGTATTCATTAAGCACGGCTACGGAGTTCGGATGCTCCCTGGCCGCTTTGTCGAGCAGGCTTATCGCATGAGCGTATTCGATCCGCACCCGCGCGACCCGCGCCAGCCCCAGCGCAGCTTCGAGACTCGCGGGTTCCAGGGTTGCAGCTTCATTGAACGCAGCTTCAGCACCTTCGAGGTTCCACTTGCGGCGCAACTCTTCGCCGCGTCGCACCGCCTCATTTGCCAGCTCGGCCGGCGATTCGCCCCGTGCCCGGTAAGGCCGCGCGTGAGTTATTGGTAATGCCCCGGCATGCAATAGCAGGGTGATGCCAAGGATCGCGCTGAAGAGGGGATGTCCCATTTTCTGACAATTGTCGATCATAAAACCGCGAACCCTGCGGCTATTTCAAATTTGCTGCTGAGCACTCTCCAGGTTCGACTCGCCGGCACGCAGCTTCAGACCGACCTCGGCGGCGACCTCGCGCAGGGCGGCGATGATGAAGTCGATGTGCTGGCCAAGATCAACAGCCAGTTCCTCGGCGCCTTCGTAAACCTCATCACGATTGACGGTGCGCGCAAACGCTTTGTCCTTGAGCTTCTTCTTCACAGACTTCGATTCAAGATCCCAGATGCCGTTGGGCCGCACCAATGCGCACGCGACCACAAATCCGGTCAGTTCATCGCAGGCGTACAGCCCACGCGCAAGCAAAGTGTCGCGAGCCACACCGGTATAGTTTGCGTGGCCGAGAATTGCGCGCCGGATCTCATCGCTGTAGCCCCGCTCCTGAAGAATCTCGGAACCCTTCATCGGGTGATCGGGAGGGTTCGGGTACATCTCATAATCAAAGTCGTGCAGCATTCCCACCAATCCCCATTTGTCCTCGTCTTCCTCCATACGTCTGGCATACGCCCTCATCACCGCTTCCACCGCAAGGGCGTGCTTCCGCAACGATTCACCCTTGGTGTACTCGCACAGCAAGTCCCACGCATCGTTTCGAGTCTGCATAAGGCAATCAAGATAGACCCGCGAGCCATAACTTTCAAATCCTAAAACAGGGATCGGCAGCGGTGCAAAAGAAAGTGGTTGACATAGCAATAGTTCATATATAAACTATAGCTCGATTGACGGGGATGGACCGATGAGACTGCAACACGAGCTCAAACTCAAACAACCACTCGCGAGCGTCAACCACGAGGTGCTGTTGAGCCTCGTCCGTACTTCCTCGCTGATGCAAAAACTGTCCGATCGATTCTTTTCCCGGTTCGGTCTGACCGACGTGCAGTTCAACATACTGATGATCCTGAAAGAGCACGGCAGCGCAGGACTGAGCCAGCAGGAGCTGAGCGAACACCTGATTGTCACCAAATCAAACGTCGTGGGATTGATAGACAGGCTGGAACGCAGCGGGTACGTCAAGCGAATGTCGCATCCTTCGGACAGACGTTTCAATCAAATTGTGCTCACGCTCAAAGGGCGAAAACTGGAGTTGAAAATCGAGGAGTCGTACTTCACCGAAGTCGACAAAATGATGAACGCGCTCAGCGACCCGCAAAAAAGAGCGGTAATTCAAGCAATGGAAAGAATTCGTCAGTACATCATCAACAACGGAGCATAAGCCCTTGCAACCGGAGCAGCCTTCGCGTCATCTATGGCCGCACGCGCGCTGTAGACCGGCCGAAGGAATCGAACGGGTCGTGAGGATGGCGGCCCGAAACGGAGGCCTTCATGGCTGAAGACAGTTCCTCACAGGATAAGATCAAGCAGCTCGACGCACGTTTGAACTACCTTGAGTCCGTAGCGCGTGAAACAGTCGCGCGACTCTATGCGATGGAGAAGCATCTCGGCCTTGTCTTCGGAGCAGTTCCGCGCGAACTGGACCCGCAGCCTCAAATCGACCGCGACGCCCAGCTTACTCGCCTTCGCGCCGTCGAAGAAGCCCTGAAGACCCCCGCGCCTTCAAGTCAACCGGCAGCACAACAAGAGCCACCCTCTCGCGAAGCCGTTCAACCAGGCCCCCAGGTATCTAAGCCGGTCGCCACAGAAACCGGGCAACCCGCATCACCGGTATCTAGCCTGCCCGCCGGCGATATGACACAACCGGGCGTACCGGTATCCAGGCCGCCCGCCGACGAAGCGCCGTCAGGCCGAGTCCCACCCTCCGCTCCATCAACTCCGGATCGACCGCGCGAGAAAGGCGCGCCTACGACGCCCCCTCGCGATCGCAGTGTGCTCGGCGTGCCCGTTCCGCAAGGTCCTCCACCTGCGATTCCTCGAGCCCGTCCCACAGCGACGGCCAGCGCGTCAGGCTCGTTTTCGCGGCGCGGCGATCTGGAAGCGCGCATCGGAGGAAACTGGTTCAATCGCATCGGCGTCGTCGCAATCTTTCTGGGCGTCACCTTCTTCCTGAAGTATGCGGTCGACAAAGAGTGGATCGGCCCCGCCGGGCGGGTGTCGATTGGTATTGCAGTCGGCCTCGGGTTCCTGATCCTTGGCGAGCGTCTGCGCAAGCGTTACCCAAGCTACGCCTATGGTCTGACCGGCGGAGGCGTCGCGGTGCTATACGCGGCGATATGGTTTGCGTCTGGTAAGAAGTACGACCTGCTCTCTCAGCCGGTGGCATTCGCATTCATGGCCGTCGTGACCGCGACCGCGTCGCTGTTAGCCGCCAGATACAACGCATTGCCCATCGCAGTGCTCGGACTGATAGGTGGATTCCTGACGCCGATACTTCTTTCAACTGGAGTCGACAACGAAGCCGGGTTGTTCAGCTACATCGCCGTATTGGACCTGGGCGTGCTCGCGCTCGCCTACTCGAAGCGGTGGCGCAGCCTGAATTACATGGCTTTCATTTCAACCGTGTTGATGTTCGCTGCGTGGATGGTTGAGTGGTATTCGCCCGATAAGCTTTGGACAACGGTTTTTTTCCTCACTGTGTTGTTCGCGATCTTCGCGCTGCTCGCAGTGCTGTACAACGTTGTCAATCGGCGTCCAACCGGCTGGCTCGATCTGGCAATGGTGTTCTCGAACGCGCTTCTGTATTTCGGCACGAGCTACGAACTTCTCGACGGCAACCATCACGGGATTCTAGGGCTGTTTGCATTGTTGGTGTCGGTTTTCTACATGGGCCTGGGCTACTTCACCTACAACCGTGACCGTGAGGACCGTCTGCTGATCTTCACGTTTCTCGGACTCGCCTTTCTGTTCGCGGTGCTCGCGGTGCCGATTCAATTCGATCAGCACTGGGTGACCATGGGGTGGGCGATCGAAGGAGCGGTGATGAGCTGGATCGGTCTGCGCGCGAACGACCGGACGTCGAGGTACGCGGCGCTTGTCGTGTTTGGAGTCGCCGTGGCGCACTGGTTTTACGTAGATATGCGGGAGTTCGCCTACCATGCGACCGAGACCTTTCTTCCGCTGCTGAATCGTCGAGGGCTTTCGTGCGCCGTGCTTGTTGCTGCGCTCGCGGCGGCCGTCGTGATCTACAAACGAACGAAGTCCAATGTCGAAGACGACGAGCGATCGATGTTCGTCGGGCTCTATATGCTCGCGGCCAACACCATGGCGGTGATTCTTTTGAGCCTCGACGCAAACGACTACTTCAGCCAGAAGAAAACCGGTGTGCAACAAGCCGGCACCGACAAGGCTCGCCTCGACAATGCGCATTATTTCACGCTGTCGGCTTTGTGGGCGATTTACGGAGCGGCGGCGTTGATTGTCGGCATTAAACGCAGGCTGAAGTTGATACGAGCCGCTGCGCTGGCTTTGCTCGCCGCGGCGATCGTCCTTGTATTGTTGTTGGATCTCTCCTACTACAACGCGCCGTGGCACACGCTTGCGTTCAACCAGACGTTTGGCGCTTTCGCTCTGCTCATCGGAGCGCTGGCGAGCGGCGCCTGGTTCTACACCAAAGCTAAAGGGATCGATGACGAGGAACGAAAGCTCGCACTCGGCGCTTTGATTGGCGCGGCAAACCTGCTGGCTATCATCGCGCTCAGCGCCGAAGCGCTCGGCCACTTTGACCGCGCGCAGGCGATTGCCAGCGGAGAGGTCATAGCTCACCTTGAAAACGCCAAACAACTTGCATTGTCAGCGGTGTGGACCATCTTTGGCGCAACGGCCTTGATAATCGGCATCCTTCGCCGCTCTGAGGCTGTGCGTATGGGCTCGTTGATGCTGCTTGGGCTTGCGACCGCCAAGGCAGCGGCAATCGACTTGCAGTATTACAACGCGGGGTGGCACACGCTGCTCTTCAATCCGACCTTTGCCGCTTTCGCCCTGCTCGTTGTCTCCGTCGTCGCCGGCGCTTGGTTCTATGCGCGCGCCGAAGGCATCGCCGAAAAAGAACGCGCGACCGTCATCCCGATTCTTGTCGGCATGGCCAACTTGCTGGCGGTCTTTGCGCTCAGCGCCGAGGCGCTCGGCTACTTCGACCGGGCGCAGGCGCTTGCAAGCGGAGAGGCAATAGCTCGGCTCGAAAACACAAAACAGCTCGCGCTGTCGGCGGTGTGGACGATCTTTGGCGCAACGGCTTTGATAGTCGGCATCCGTCGCCGTTCAACGTTCGTGCGTATTGGCGCGTTGATGTTGCTTGCGCTTGCGACGGCCAAAGCGGCCGCAGTCGACTTGTGGTATTACGACGCCGGATGGCACAAGCTGCTGCTCAATCCGACGTTTGCGGCGTTTGCCCTGCTCATTCTTTCCTTCGCGGTCTGCGTCTGGTTTTATGCGCGTGCCGAAGGCATCGCGGACAAAGAGCGGGCCGCCATAGTCCCGATTCTTCTCGGCGCGGCCAACCTGCTCGCGATAGTCGCGTTGAGCGCAGAGGGCATCGGGTACTTCGAGCAGGCCAAGACGCACGTCGGCGCCCAGCTCTGGGAAGAAATATCCCGGCTGAACAACAACGAGCAGTTTGTCCTTACGGCGCTGTGGACGGTCTACGGCGCTGCTGCATTAGGGATCGCCACAAGGCGCGGGCGGAAGTCCCTCAGATGGGGTGCGCTGATGCTGTTAACGATCGCGACGCTAAAGGTGGCCGCCGTGGATTCGCACTTCTATGACGCGTCGTGGCACACGCTGGTCTTCAATCAGACTCTTGGCGCGTTCGCTCTGTTGATCGGAGCCCTGGCGTGCGGCGTCTGGTTTTACTCCAGAGCCGAGAATGTGGATGCCGAGGAGCGGTCTAACATGTTCCCGATTCTTGTGACGGTGGCCAATCTGCTTGCCATCGTCGCGTTGAGCCTGGAGGCGCTCGGGCACTACACCGTTTTGATGAGAGCCCCCGGTTTGCAACCAGAGTACCTGGCGAATCTAAAGCTGGCGCAGCAGCTTTCGATTTCCGTTGTGTGGACTATCTATGGCGGGGCGATGCTGACGGTTGGAATCGCGCGCCGCAGCAAGTTGCCCCGGGTGATGGCGTTGTTGCTGTTGGGGCTCACGATCTTCAAGGTGTTTCTATTTGATCTCTCTTCGCTGGAGAAGCTTTATCGGATCATTTCGTTCATCGTGCTGGGCTTGATTCTTCTGGCAGTGTCGTTTCTGTATCAGCGTTACCGTCAACGACTGGCTGAGTTGATCGGGGACGAGGACGAGCCGGAGGCAGTCGCCGCGGAATGAACCGCGGCTTCCGCTATCCAAGCATGGGAGTATGTCGCGTGGTACGAACCAGGTAGAGGGAAAGTCATCAGATCGCAACGTTTCGTAATGCCGGCTTAGCTGTTGCCTATTCTGGGCAGTCGCGGCAACCTGGCGTCGTTCCGTTTCTTAGGGCACGACTACAGTCGATCCGAACTGCACGAAATGGTGATCGAAGCAGAACGCACGAGTGATTCCGAGCTTCTCCATTACTACTCTGCTGGAGCAGTCAGTGAAACTCCAGTCTTTGTCAGAAAACTTGCGGAAGACCTCCCATGTGTTGCGTATGTCATCTTCGGTCAGAACGTAGACCTTAGCGAGCGCTCCGCTGAAGAATTGTTCGCCAAGACGAATTGCACGCGTCGCTTCGCCGCGCGCCCTAAGCAAAGTAAGTGTTTCGTCAACGATGTAGTCGGTCGTTAAGAGCGGCTCGGCGTTTTGATTCAGCCATTGTGAGGGTGAAGCATGGTCGATATCTGACGGCACGACGCTCGCGAACCACGCACCCGTATCCACAAAGATCATGGCGTAGGCTTCTCGCCATACAGAATCTTATCGTGATCCCTTCCAGAGACGCCCTGGCCGTCCCCCTCTGTGGGCAGCGACGCTATCGAGGAGAGTATTTCGGCCGGGGTCTTTTTCTCGCCAGAGGGCTCACTTGTCGTGATCGTGACTTCGACGATAGTCCCATCCGCGAGCGCTACTGGTTCTTTCAGCCGAAGTACGCCCCCTTCATAGACGGCCTCTATGGTTGTTGTCATTGCCCATCCTCTCGCGAGCATTGTAACTCGTCGAGACTCCGAAGGTCTTAACTTTGCGAGATCAATTGCCTCAACACATAAGGCAATATCCCGCCGTGAAGGTAGTAGTCCACTTCAATCGGCGTGTCGATGCGAAGCGTCACCGGAACTTGCTCGATCCCCCGCCTCGCCCGGTGAATCGTCAGCGTCAAATCCTGACGCGGCGTGATTCCCGTCTTAAACCCGGTCAGATCGAAGGTCTCGGTTCCATCGAGTTTCAACGAATGCGCGTTCGTGCCGTCGTTGAACTGACACGGCAGCACTCCCATCCCCACAAGGTTCGACCGATGTATTCGCTCGAAGCTCTGAGCGATCACCGCGCCCACGCCCAGCAAGCGAGTTCCCTTCGCCGCCCAGTCGCGCGAGCTTCCTGTTCCGTACTCGTGGCCCGCGAACACCATCAGTGGGACGCCTCCCGATTGATACTTCATCGCCGCGTCGTAGATGCTCATTCGCTCGCCGTCCGGTTGATGAACCGTTACGCCGCCTTCTGTGCCCGGCACCATCAGGTTCTTTATTCGCACATTGGCGAAGGTCCCACGGGTCATCACTCGGTCGTTGCCGCGGCGCGCGCCATAGCTGTTGAAGTCCGCGATCGCCACGCCGTTCGCTTGAAGGTACAACCCGGCGGGCGACGTCGGCTTGATCGCTCCGGCCGGCGAAATGTGATCGGTAGTGACCGAGTCGCCAAAGATCGCAAGCGCTCGGGCGCCCTTGATCTCACTAACGCCGCCGTGTTCCATCGAGAAGCCTTCGAAATAAGGCGGTTCCTGTATGTAAGTCGATTCCCGATCCCACTGGTACACGTCGCCGGCGATTGATGGAATCTCATTCCACAGCGGGTTCCCTTCGACAAAGTTGCTGTAGCGGCGCCGGTAGGTCTCAGGGTCGAACGCCGCCTGGAGGTGCTCGCGTACTTCTTCGGCGGTCGGCCAGATGTCTCGGAGATAAACATCACGGCCTTCAGTTCCCTTCCCGATCGGCTCTTCGGTGAGATTGATATCGACGCGCCCGGCAAGCGCAAACGCGACGACCAGGGGCGGGCTCATCAGGAAATTCGCCTTCACGCTCTGATGCACGCGCGCTTCGAAGTTGCGATTGCCGCTCAGCACGCTTGCGCCGACGAGATCGTTCCGGCTGATCGCCTCTTCGATGCCCGGATCGAGCGGCCCCGAGTTGCCGATGCACGTCGTGCAGCCGTAGCCGACCAGGTTGAAACCGAGTTCGTTCAGATAACGCTGAAGCCCCGCTTTCTCGAGATAATCAGTCACGACTCTGGAGCCGGGCGCGAGCGAAGCCTTAACCACTGGCCGAATCGTCAGCCCTTGCTCGACCGCTTTCTTGGCCAACAGTCCCGCCGCGAGCATCACGCTTGGGTTCGATGTGTTGGTGCACGAGGTGATCGCGGCAATCAGCACGTCGCCGTGACCCACGTCTACGCGGGCGCCCTGATAGCTGGCGGCTTCGCCGCCTTCAACGCGGTCGGGTGTGGGCCGGTTGTTCATCATCTCGGTTTCGCTTGCTACGCTCGTATCCTTCGCGCTGGTCGCGTCGTGCACGGCGACGGGAGCGGTCTCAGTCCCCTGCTCCCCGCCGCCCGATTGCGCTCCGTTGCGTCGCGCGCCGACAATCGCCGGGAAGCGTTTCCCGATCTGGTCTTTCGGTTTGTTGTAGCCGTTCTCGCCGATGGGCTTTTGAAGAAGTTCTTCGAACTTGCTTTTAAGTTCCGGAAGTGCGATGCGGTCTTGCGGTCGCTTCGGTCCTGAGACGCTTGGTTCCACCGACGACAGATCGAGTTCGAGCACGGTGCTGTAGTCGCATTCGCCCTTGCGCGGAATCCCAAAAATTCCCTGCGCCGTGAAGTAGTTTCGGATCAGGTCGACCTGTTCGTCCGTGCGGCCAGTCGCCTTGTAGTAACCGCAGGTCTGTTCGTCAACCGGGAAGAAGCCCATGGTCGCACCGTATTCGGGTGACATGTTGGCAATCGTCGCGCGGTCGGTGAGCGATAAACTCGCTGTGCCCTCGCCGTGGTACTCGACGAACTTGCCCACAACCTTGGCCTTGCGAAGCATCTCTGTAATGGTCAACACCAGGTCGGTCGCGGTCACGCCTTCGCGCAGGCTGCCGGTCATATGCACGCCGGCGACGTCGGGTGTCAGGAAGTACACGGGCTGGCCGAGCATTCCGGCTTCGGCTTCGATGCCGCCGACGCCCCAGCCTACGACGCCCAACCCGTTGATCATCGTGGTGTGAGAGTCGGTGCCGACCAGCGTGTCAGGATAGAAGACGCCATCCCTCTCTTGAACACCCTTGGCGAGGTACTCGAGATTGACTTGATGACAGATGCCGATCCCCGGCGGCACGACTTTGAAGCCGTCGAACGCCTGCATGCCCCACTTCAGAAACTGATAACGCGCGCGGTTGCGTTTGAACTCCATCTCCATGTTCAGGCGCAGTGCCGCGGGCACGCTCGCGAAGTCGACCTGAACGGAGTGATCAATCACCAGATCGACAGGCACAAGCGGCTCGATGATCTGCGAACTCTTGCTCATTCGAGACGCAGCCGAGCGCATCGCCGCGAGGTCTACGAGAAGCGGCACGCCGGTGAAGTCCTGGAGCAGTATGCGTGCCACCACGAACGGGATCTCTTCGGTGCGCAGATGGTTTGGTTCCCAGTTCGCGAGCCTTCGCACGTTGTCCTCGGTGATGCGCTTGCCGTCATAGTTGCGCAATACTGATTCGAGCACGATGCGAATGCTGACTGGAAGCCTTGAGATGCGGCCGACGCCTTGTCGTTCAAGCTCGGGCAGCGAGTAGAAGTGCCCGGTCAGGTCGTCTTTGATCTCGAAGCTCTGGAGTGAGTTGAAGAGACTGTGTGCCATAGGGTTTTCAATCATCGTGTTCCTGGCGGCGCGAAAGATGTGTTCGCACGCGGTGATTCAGTCGATTCCCACTGTGATCCCGCACGCCGACAACACGTTATTCACCAGTTTAAGAGCCGCATAGTTATACGTCAAGCAAGACGCCTGGAAATCTCAAACAGTCGGTAATGAATGTAGCATTCCGGGCAGGCTAAAGACTTGCGCCTATTTATTGCGACCGCCGGGATGCGTTTCGAGATAAGCACCGGGGGATTCATCAGGCGACATTCCAGGCGAGTCGGACCGCAAGTGCAGATCGTATTGCGGGAACGGGATTTCGATGCCCTGGGCGCGGAAGACCCGGTCTATCGCAAAGTTCACCTTGCTGCGGATCTGGGGATGCTTGTGAGGCTCGTTTATCCAGACGCGTATTTCAAAGTTGAGAGATGAATCTCCAAACCCGCCGAAGTGAACTCGGGGCGCGGGCGCGGCCAACACTTCCTCGACCGAACTCGCCGCTTCGA
Organism: Blastocatellia bacterium; assembly: GCA_035576605.1. Taxonomy (GTDB): domain Bacteria; phylum Acidobacteriota; class Blastocatellia; order UBA7656; family UBA7656; genus Onstottus_A. Next base: position 15,923 of record DATLWF010000158.1, read on the forward strand.
GCAGGGCTTCTGACACTTTCTCGAGGTCGCTCCCATAAGCGACCCCGACCGGGACGTTCAACCGCACATTCGTCGTGCGGGAATAGTTCACCAGTTTGGTCTGAACGAGCTTCGAATTCGGTATTATTACTGTCATGTTTTCGTTGGTAACGATTACGGTCGAACGCATGCTGATATTATTGACTCGACCTTCGATGCCATCATCAAGCCTGACGCGGTCATTTACTCGAACCGGCCTCTCGAACAGCAGAATGAAGCCCGAGGCCATGTCCGCGGCAATGTACTGAAGCCCAAAGCCGATGCCGACTGAAAGGAACCCCAGAATCACGGCTACGCTGGTGAGGTCGACGCTGAAGCCGATCTTCAACGCGTATAGCACACCGAGCGTGATGATCACATAGTGCACCAGCCTGAGCAGCGTGTACTGGAGTCCGAGGTCTATGTGAAAACTCGGCAGAACGCGGTTCTGCAGGAAGCGGCGGGTGTAACGCGATATTAGCGCTGCAATGCATATCACCAGAACAAGCAGAATAAGGCTAATGATCGAGAGCTTGAACGCTCCCTCCTGCTTGATAAACGGATAGTTGAGATACCTGATGATTCGCTCGAACAGCGTTTCTCCCGGCGCGGGAGCGGAAACTTGGTCTTGGAGTATCAACTCTCAGTCTCCCGATCTTGCGTCAGGCGGCGCTGAGCCCACGAGCTGCACCGATCTCCAGACGTTTGAGCTCAACGGGAATGCCAAACGCCAGATTCATACGTGATTAGGCGTCCGAATCGCATTGAAAAGCGATTAACCAATATAGCAGCTATGCGGTCCTGCCCCAACGGCGAGCGTGCTGGTCGGGTGCGCCTCAGGTTTTCGCGCATACCCGTTCTGGTACTCGCTTTTGCCGAGTTGGTATAATAACGCGCCGTTTCGTTAGAGCGCTCTCGTCGGAGAAAACGCAGCTCGATGGGAGTAACCGGAGGAGTTTTGGATGGACACCAAATCACAGGAGAGAAAAAGAAAGAAGGCTGAGTTTTCCGAACCGTCTCGCCGGAAGAGCAAATCCACAGTCATCCTGATCGCAGTCCTGCTTGCGCTGGGTGGAGTCGGCGTCTATTTGGTAATCAGCGCTTCAAACGCCCACCCCGCGGCGACCGCCGTTGCGACCAACGCCCCTTCCAATGCGCCGGACTCACGCGACATAAGAATCTCGCTATCGGACCTCGGTGGTACGGCGAAGTTCTTCGACTACAAATTGTCCGACAACAAACCGATTCGATTCTTCGTGATCAAGAGTTCCGACGGCGTGTATCGCGCGGCGCTCGATGCCTGCGATACCTGCTATCACGCGAAGAAAGGTTATCACCAGGAAGGCGATGACATGATCTGCAACAACTGCGGGCTGCACTTTCATTCGGCGCAGATCAACGAAGTGCACGGCGGGTGCAATCCGGTGGGGCTTCCACGAACGATCGAGGGGAATCAGCTCGTGATCAAAGCGAGCGAGCTTGAAAGCCGCGGGTCGTACTTCTAAAGGTCATGCGCATAAGTACCATCGCATTCGCAAATCTCAAGCGCCGTAAAGGCAAAGCTATCTTTCTAACCATCGGCATCGCAATCGGGATCGGCACTGCTGTCGCGCTGCTTAGCTTGAGCAGCTCGATCAAAGAAGAAATCGGCTCGCAACTCGATCGGTTCGGCGCCAACATCGTCGTCGTGCCTCAGTCAAACAGCCTCTCGCTCGATTATGGCGGGCTTTCAGTCTCAAGCGTTTCATTCGACGTCAAACAACTCAAGGATGAAGACGCGGCGAATGTGCTCGACATTCCGTATCGCAATCGTATCAGCAACGTCTCGCCGAAACTGCTCGGAGCAGTGGGCGTTGATGGCCGCGAGGTCCTTCTCGCGGGCGTCGACTTCGACAGCGAGCTGACGCTGAAGCGCTGGTGGCACATCGCCGGGCGCAAACCCGAAGCAGAAAAGGAGCTGCTGGTCGGTTACGAAGTCGCGCGCGCCCTTACGCTAATCGAGCCGGCTTCGGGCGCCGCGCAACAACACATTTCACACGGAGGCTCGCACCAGAGCGGCGAAGATCAGTTTCAATTCAAGATAGTTCGTGACCGAGTGAAGCTCGCCGGCCAGGATCATCAAGTGGCGGGAGTGATCTCACAGACCGGGGGGCCTGAGGATGGAATGATTTTCGGATCGCTGGCTCACGTTCAGTCGCTGTTGAACAAGCCCGGCCAGTTGAGCCTCATCGAAGTGAGCGCGCTGTGCAAGGACTGCCCTATCGGCGACATCGTCTCGCAGATCAGCGAGCGGATTCCGCACGCGAAAGTCTCGGCGATTCAGCAATCGGTTCGCGCACGGTCGGAAACCGTCGACCGCCTGACTCGGTTCTCGGCCGTCGTCTCGGCGGTCGTGCTTGCGATCGGCGCGTTGATGATCTTTACCACGATGATGGGCTCGGTCATCGAGCGCACCAAAGAGATCGGCGTGCTTCGAGCGATCGGTTTTCGACGGGCGCACATCATCAAAGGGCTGATGATCGAAGTCGCGGTGATCAGCCTGCTGGGCGGCTTGTTGGGTTGGGCTGCAGGTCTTCTCGCAAGCTGGCTCACGCTTCCCTATTTCGCGGAGACCAGGGTTGTGTTTGAGTTCCAGCCCGTGCTCGCCGTGGTCGCGATCGCCGCCGGGTTGGTCATCGGCACTATCAGCAGCTTCTACCCGATAGTTCGCGCGTCGCGGCTCGACCCCTCGGAAGCGGTGCGATCTGTGTAACTTTTCCGTTCTTTGTGTCTTTGCGTTTTTTGCGTCTTTGCCCGAACCCCGCATGCCCTTTCTATCAATAGAAAATGTCAGCAAGGCTTACGAAGCCAACGGTCACTCGCCGATTGTTCGCGTGCTATCGGACATCAACGTTGAGATCGCAGAAGGCGAATTCGTTTGTTTGATGGGTCCATCCGGTTCGGGAAAGAGCACGCTGCTCACAATCGTCGGCGCGATGAATCATCCCACCGAAGGCCGCGTACTGGTCGACGACATAGACGTGTACGGCCTCGCGGATGAACGCCGGGCGGATTTTCGCCGTGAGTATCTCGGTTTCGTCTTTCAGCAGCATCACCTGATGCCTTATCTGAACACGCTCGAGAACGCGATGCTTCCTCTCGCAACGAAGAACTTGAGGGCGAGGGAGAAACGAGACCGCGCCATGAGCGTGTTAGAAAAAGTTGGGCTCGCGGATAAACAGTCGAGGCTCCCAAATCAACTTTCAGGCGGCGAGCAAGGCCGCCTGGCAATCGCTCGGGCGATAGTCAACGAGCCGCCGTTGATTCTTGCTGATGAACCGACCGGATCGCTCGACACAAAAACCGGACGCGAAGTAATGGAAGTGTTCCTGGAGATGAACGCGCAGGGGCAGACGGTGTTTATGGTGAGTCACAACCCTGAGAATTCCGCGTTGGCACACCGGATTATCAACATCGTCGATGGGCGGATCGGTTAGGGTTCGTGGTTTGTGGTTTCTGGTTTCTAGTGACCTGTAACATCGAGATCGGTAGTATCTCAGCGGTCGGCAGAGTCTCTCGTTTAAGATTGTCTTAATGCGTTGTCATATCATTAACACCCCCTCTTCAGAGGGGTGGTTGTGGAGCGCGAGTTTCAACAGTTTCAACACATTCACGAGGCCGCCAAACCGTTAAAACGGTTGTCACCGATCTGTATCCCCAACACACCCAACTGAAGTTGGGTGTTAATGAGAGAGTGCTATCGAAATCACTGTTACAGGCCACTAGTTCTGCGCGTTCGCCGTCTTCAACTTCGAATGCGCCGGGCAACCAGAAACCAACAAACTAGAAACCAGAAACCATTCAGAGCGGCGGATCGAATCGCCCATCCACCGCCGTCCAGCCGCCGTCCACAAACAACACCGATCCGGTGACGTAACTCGACGCGTCCGAGGCCAAATAAATAATCGGACCGACCATCTCATCCGCGCTCGCCCATCGGCCGAACACACTTTTCGCCGCATAAGCCGCGTACCATTCGGGGTGATTCTTTATGG
>DATLWF010000159.1:0-5012 GCA_035576605.1 Blastocatellia bacterium
CTCACGAAGGACTCGCGGTATGCGAAGCACGCGGCTGAGCATCTTCGCGCGTGGTTTATCGAGGAACGAACGCGAATGAATCCGCACTTGAAGTATGCCCAGGCCATTCACGGGCTGGTGACTGGACGCGGGGTCGGAATCATCGATACGCTTCATCTCGTCGAAGTCGTTCGATCCATTGAAGTCCTCGAGGGCTCGAACGCCTTATCACCGACGGAGTTGAAAGCGAGCAAGCAATGGTTCGCCGACTATCTACACTGGATGATCACCGACAAGTACGGACTGGATGAGCGCGACGCTAAGAACAATCACGGCACTTGCTGGATCCTGCAGGTTGCGGCATTCGCGCGGCTGACGGGCAATCGTGAACTGCTTGCGTATTGCCGCGATCGATTCAGGACGGTTGTCGTGCCCAATCAGATGGCCGCAGACGGAAGTTTCCCCCAGGAGTTGAGGCGCACCAAGCCGTACGGTTATTCGCTGTTCAACCTCGAAGCTATGGCCGCGATCTGTCAGTTGTTGTCTACGCCGGAAGACAATCTATGGACCTTTGAACTGGCGGACGGCCGAGGCATGCGCAAGGCGATGGATTTCATGGCGCCCTACATTCACAACAAGAAGAGCTGGCCCCATCAGCCCGACGTGATGTATGACGAGTACTGGCCGATGCGCCAGAGCAGCTTGCTGTTTGCAGGACTGGCTCTCGGTCGCGCCGATTACATCGAGCTGTGGAAGAAGCTACCAGCGGATTCCGGGGTTGAAGAGATCGTGCGCAATTTCTTTATCCGTCAGCCGGTGTTGTGGGTGCGTGGCCAGCTCGAGAAGGAGATTGACCCGAGTGTGCGTTCCAATTAACACCCAACTTCAGTTGGGTGTTGGGGCGGGCCGCCTAATATAACCGTTTCAACGGTTTTGCGAAGATTCACGGACTGGAATGACACGATGAGACTGACGAAGCTGAGCCGGTGAGCTAGAGAATGCGGTTTGGGAGCCCAAACCGTTAAAACGGTTCGGGGTCGCAGTTAGGCCGCGGGACACCTCACTTCAGTGAGGTGTCTGCGGTAACCGCGTAGCGATGTCCTCTCGACAGCTTGCGGGATTGGCGTTGCCTGTGGCCGCGTAGCGGTTACCTATTGACTTTGTAAATGGATTCCGCAGGTACATAGGTAACCGCTACACGGCCCACAGGCAACGCCAATCCCGCAAGCTATCGAGAGGACACCGCTACGCGGTTATTCTGCCTTGTTGAAGTTGGGCGAAATGTCCAAACTCCAGGACACCTCACTGAAGTGAGGTGTTAATGAAGGCAAATGATCAAAGAGCTACACGTCGCACTAATCGCAGGGCCGGCATACGACCCGCTCTATCAATGCTTGCCTGCGTTCACCGAGGCTACGGGCGTAACGGTGAACGTCGCCTTCCGAGGCGATCATCCGGATCTCAACAGGCATCTAGCCTCGCTATCCCAAGTCCCTTACGATCTTGTTTCAACGCACACCAAGTATGCGCCGTCTCAATTCAGCTTTCTTTTCCCGATTGATGGGCTGATCGATGAGGCCTCGCTTCAGGATTTCGTTCCGATGGCCCTTGAGATGGCGCGCGCCAGTGATTCGCTCTACGGGCTGCCGCGCAACATCGATGTCAGGTTGCTACACTACCGCACAGATCTCATCGAATCGCCGCCCCCGACCTGGAATGGGCTCCTGGAGCTGGCTAGAAGCGTCAACTCACCGCCTGAGCATTATGGTTTCTTGTTTCCAGGTCGAGAGTCCGGGTTGTTCGGAACGTTCTTCGAGCTGGCTGAGATGGCCGGCGCAAGACTCTTCCCCGAAGACCTGGTGCCTGACATCGAAAACGAAGCGGGCCGGTGGGCGCTCGGGCTGCTGCGAACGTTTTATGTCGACGGACTGGTGCCGCCGGAGCTTCCCGAATGGCATTACGACAAGATACACGAATGCTTTCGCGACGGGCGCGCGGCGATGGCAGGAGATTGGCCCGGCTATTACGGTCTCTATCGCGACGCAAGCATTTCCAAGGTTCACGATCGTCTCGGACTATCCCCTTACCCGATTGGTCCGGCGGGCAAATCGCTTTCTTACGGCGGCGGCCATACGTTCGCCCTGACTCGGCGAGGCGCAAACAAACGGGAGGCTGTCGCGTTGCTGCTTCATCTCACCTCGTTTGATCAGCAACTGCTTGAGGCTCGCAATGGGTGCGTGCCGGTGCGCAAAAGCGTCATGCAGAAAATGCAGAGCGAGGCTGATCCAGCGAACCGAGCGCGCCTGGCGATGCTCGACAAGGTCATCGCCGAGCACATTCTGATACCGCCGAAGTTCGCAAGGTATCCGGAAGTCGAAGAAGTGTTGTGGCGCACCGTGCAGCGGGTGATGGTGAACCAACTCGGCGTCGATGAAGGCTTGCGCCTGATGAGAGAGCAGATCAGGGAGATCGTTGAAGGCGACTAGAATGAGCACGACAGAATCCCACCAACGCAGTTGGTGGTGGATTGTTCATACACAGCCTACAACGGCGCCGCGCTGGAATAGGCTAGGTAAGAAACATCCAGCAACTGCGTTGCTGGTCAACCACGCAGTGGTTGTGACCGCGTGGCGGTTACCTCTCGATAGTTAGCGATGTGCGGGATAACCTGGGCCGCGTAGCGGTTACCCACTGTCCTCGTAATCCAAAACGCACAAGGTAACCGCTACGCGGTCCCAGAGCATCGCACTCCTGCGAGCTATCGATAGGACACCGCTACGCGGTTTCCATCCGTTGCGTTGTTGAGCTTTGGCGACCGAGATGTCCAAACTCCAGCGGGATTCCGGACGCGCGGTTGCGCAGCCTTTCTTGTAGGCTGAATATGTACGATCCACCAACTGCGATGGTGAGATTGCGGGAGGGCGGAGATTGTGAGCGAAGAGCAGGAGAAAAGTGCGGGCCCGGAGAGCGCGACGTTCCTCGTCACCGGGGCGCATGGCTTCATCGGTGCCTGGATCGTAAAGCGGTTGCTCGCAGCCGACGCTCGTGTTGTCATTTTCGATCAAAGTTCGGACCCGCGACGCTTGCGGCTGATCATGGACGATGACGAGATCGCTCGAACAACCGTGATCACCGGCGACATCACCGAAGCCGATGTACTCTCGCCGATCATCGAGAAGTTCGGAGTCACTCACATCATTCACCTCGCCGGCGTGCAGGTTCCAATCTGCAAAGCCAACCCGTATCTGGGCGCGACGGTGAATGTCATCGGCACGATCAACGTCTTCGAAGCAGCCCGCCGCGCCGGAGACTCGATTCAGAGAGTTGTCTATGCGAGCTCCGCCGCCGTGTTCGGCACGATGGAAGAAGAGCGCCCGCTGACCGAGCGCGACGCAACCGAGCCTGCGACTCATTACGGCGCCTTCAAGCGCTGCAACGAAGACAACGCGCGAGTTTACTTTCTTGATAACGGGGTCAACAGCATCGGCTTGCGGCCGCTGACGATCTATGGTGTTGGGCGAGACTTCGGACTCACGTCGGACCCAACGAAGGCGATGAAAGCAACGGTCGTCGGACGCCCGTTTCACATGCGCTTCGGCGGACGCACCGATTTTCAGTACGTCGCCGACACTGCCGACATCTTCATTCGCGCGGCGATGTCCAATCTGACGGGCGCGCACGTCTTCAACCTGCATGGTGAAACGGTGCACGTCACCGACATCGTCGCGGAGATCGAGCGCTCGTGGCCGGAAGCGCGAGGCACGATCACTTATGCGAACGAGCCGCTGACGATACCGCCAGAGATGGATGATTCGGCCATTCGCGCTGCGCTCGGGGAGCTTCCAGCGACGCCGCTTGCCGTAGGCATCCGCGCTACGATCGAGCGATTCGCCGAACTTCATCGCGAAGGTCGCCTGGACACCAGCGATCTAGACCAATAATCACGAGGAAACATGAAAAGACTAAAGCTCTCGATGTTGCTGTTTATGACGGTCATTTTTTGTCTCGCGGCGCCAGCCTGCAATCGCAGGGGCAGCGGCAAGCGGGTGATTGCGGTCATTCCCAAAGGCGTCGCTCACTTCTTCTGGCAGAGCGTTCACGCCGGTGCTGAGGCCGCCGGAAAGGAGTTTGGCGTTGAGGTGATGTGGAAAGGCCCCGCCCAGGAGACCGATTACAGCGGTCAGATAAACATCGTCGAGGACGCGATCAATCGCCGTGTGGATGGGATAGTTCTGGCGCCGTCTCACGGCGACGCCCTTGTTCCAATCGTCGAACGCGCGCAGAAGGAAGGGATTCCGGTAACGATTTTCGATTCGGGCATCAGCACCGAAAGTTATCTTTCTTATGTTGCAACCGACAATCGGCAGGGCGGCGTCGTAGCCGCCGAGCGGCTCGCCGAGAAACTTGGAGGCAAAGGCAAGGTCGCGATACTCGGCGTCAAAGCCGGATCGGTTTCAACCGATGAACGCGAGCAAGGCTTTCAGGACACGATCAGACAGAAATATCCCGGCATCGCGATAGTCGCTTTTCAATACGGTGACGCTGACCGTGCCAAATCGCTCGACCGCGCGACCGATATCCTGACGGCGCACTCGGACCTCAACGGTATGTTTGCGTCAAACGAATCGTCTACGGTCGGCGCGGTGCAGGCGATAAAGCAGAAGGGGCTCGCTGGCAAGGTGGTGCTGGGCGGGTTCGACTCGAGCCCTAATTTGCTCGACGACCTCAAGGCCGGAGCGATTGACTCGCTCGTGCTGCAGAATCCTTTCAAGATGGGATACGAAGGCGTCAAAGCCATCGTCGACAAGCTGAACGGCCAGACGCCGCAGCGGCACCTGGACACCGGCGTGAAGCTGCTTACTAAAGAGAATCTGGATACGCCTGAGATGCAGCAACTCATCAAGGCGCCATAATTTCATTGACGACCAGTGAGGTGTTACTGGACGTGCAACGGGGGACGTGGCGTAGTCTCGAGACACCTCACTCAAGTGAGGTGTTAATTAATACTGGAAGCCGGGATCAGCGTCGGACGC
>DATLWF010000160.1:0-2747 GCA_035576605.1 Blastocatellia bacterium
TCGTCGAGCTGAATTATTTCAAAACAATGGGCATACCTTTCATGCGCGGCCGTGATTTCGGCGCGCACGACAATGAGGCGGCGCCGCACGTGGCAATAATCAATGATGCGATGGCCCGTCGCTATTGGCCGGATCAAGACCCGATCGCCAAACGGATAAGCTTCAGTGGGCCGAACGGACCATTCATTGAAATCGCCGGCGTAGTCAAGACGGGAACCTACCGCACGTTAGGCGAAGCGTCCATCCCGTACACATATCTACCGCTGGCACAGAACCGCGCCGGACACCTTACGATCATCGCGCGGACGACTGGCAATCCGATTGCACTTGCCGCTGCTCTGAGGGCCGAGGTTCACGATCTCGATAAGAGCTTGCCGGTCTATGACGTTAAGACAATGAACGAGCACATAGGTGAGGCGTTATCGCAAGAGAGAATGGTTGCCACGCTGCTAGGGATCTTCGGATCGCTCGCGCTGCTTCTGGCGGCGGTCGGAATCTATGGTGTGATGAGTTACTCGGTGACCCAGCGGAGACGTGAGATCGGCGTTCGGATGGCGCTGGGGGCGGAGTCGCGCGACATTCTCAAGCTAATCGTGGGCCGTGGTCTTGTGCTGACATTGAGTGGTGTCGGGATCGGGTTGGCCGCTGCGCTGGTATTGACACGGGTGGCCGCAGGCATGTTGTTTGGCGTGAGCGCGACCGATCCGCTGACCTTCGTCTCTATTCCGGTGCTGCTGACAGGAGTGGCTCTGGCAGCCAGTTTTGTGCCTGCTCGGCGCGCCGCAAGAGTGGATCCGATGGTGGCCTTGAGGTGTGAGTGAGGATTGAGGATGATGCGGTCAGTATTCAGGAAAATGCTGTGGCTGGTGGTTGTTTCTCTCTGCGCTGTCACCTCAACAGCGCAAAACTGGCCTTCGTTCCGCGGAGAAAACGGAAGCGGAACAGTCGATGCTCAGCCGTTGCCGACAAAATGGGAAGCATCCAACGTCGGATGGCGGACCCCGATTCCGGGACTGGCGCATTCGAGTCCTGTCGTGTGGGGCGACCGCGTCTTCATTACCACCGCGGTTAGCCTGAATGCGGATGCTGCATTCAAGACCCAGACGGATGACAACGATCCAGTCATCGAGAACGCACGCTACAGTTGGCGCATTTATTGTCTGAACCGGAAGACTGGGCGCGTTCAGTGGGAACGCGTCGCCCACGAGGGGGTGCCCCGCGTCAAACGCCACCTCAAAGCAAGTCAGTCCAATTCCACACCGGTCACCGACGGCCAATATGTCGTGACCATCTTCGCTTCCGAAGGATTGTTCTGTTACGACACTGAAGGCCGAAGGCTTTGGAAGCAGGATCTCGGCGTGCTCGATCCAGGGCTGCACGATGATCCTGCAGTGCAGTGGGGATACGCCAGCTCGCCGATCATCTGGAAGGACCTGGCCATCGTGCAATGCGACGGTCACGCCCAGTCCTTCCTTGCGGCCTTCGATCTGAAGAGCGGCAGACGCGTGTGGTCGGCGCCGCGCGGCGAGCTGCCTTCGTGGAGCAGCCCGGTAGTCTACCGTGGCAGGACGCGCGACGAGCTGATCACCAGCGCGCCAAAATTCATACGCGCCTACGATCCCCTGACCGGAAGGGAGCTCTGGCGGTTTGCCAACAGCGATCTGATCGTCCAGGTTCCGTCCCCATTCATCGCCGACGATCTGATCTACTTGACCGGCGGCTGGCCCGGCGGCCGGCCGATTAAGGTCCTCAAACCTGGCGCAAGCGGGGACATTTCAATCAAAGATGAACAACGCTCCGGGCCATACCTCGCGTGGTATGCGGAGCGAGGCGGGCCTTACGTGCCCACGCCGATTGTTTATGGCGATTATCTTTACGTCTGCGGCGACCGGGGCGTATTGACGTGCTTCAACGCGAAGACCGGCGCGCAGCTCTATCAGCAGCGCATCAATAATCAGAGCATCGGATTCAGCGCTTCGCCGGTGGCCGGGGACGGTAAGATTTTTCTGGCCAGCGAAGACGGGGATGTGTACGTGATAAAGGCCGGCCCGGTATACGAACTGATGGCTGTCAATCCGATGCGTGAGGCTATGATTGCGACGCCCGCAATCTCCGGCGGAATGCTGATCGTGCGCGGACAACATCACGTCTTCGGGATCGGCGGAAGATAGAGGATTGAAGATGGAAGATCGCGCATTCGCTGCCCCCGATTCTTCGTAGTCTAACCAGGGGGATAAAAGAACTGATATGGGAAATTTATTGCAAGATCTTCGCTACGGCGGCCGAATGCTGCTCAAACGGCCCGGCTTGACCTTGATTGCCGTCGTCACGCTGGCGCTTGGCATTGGAGCTAACACCGCCATCTTCAGTTTAGTCAATACAGTGCTGCTGCGACCGTTGCCGGTCGATAGACCAGAACAGCTGGTCTCGCTCAACAGCGTCTCACCAACTGGCGAGAACAACGTTCCGACGCTCTCCTATCCAAACTACCGCGATTATCGCGATCGCAACGAAGTGCTCGACGGCCTGCTCTGCTATCGCTTCGCGCCGATCAGTTTGAGCAACAACGGAGTGAACGAGCGGATGTGGAGCTATTTGGTTTCAGGGAATTATTTCGACGTGCTTGGGGTAACGCCGGCGCTGGGCCGCTTTTTTACACAGGATGACGACAAATCGCCGGGAGCACATCCTGTCACCGTCATCACCTACAACTGCTGGCGAAAACGTTTCGCGGGAGCCGCCGATGC
>DATLWF010000161.1:0-4529 GCA_035576605.1 Blastocatellia bacterium
CGAGCCCGGACTGGATGCGCTGGTCGCGAAGGGTGTGCGAGAGGGAAGGCTTGAGTTCAGCACCGATGTAAGGGGAACCGTGGCACAGTCGCTTGTCGTGTTCCTGGCAGTCGGTACACCGCCAAGCGGGGACGGGTCGGCCGATATGAGTCAGATTGATGAAGTGGCTTACGAGATAGCCAAGGCTCTGAATGGCTATAAGGTGATCGTGACAAAAAGCACGGTTCCGGTCGGGGCGGCCTCGCGCATCAAAAAGATCATCGCGGAAAACAAAGCAACGCCGAGCCGGTTTTCGGTAGCGGCAAATCCTGAGTTCTTGAGGGAGGGTGCGGCGATCAACGACTTTATGCGCCCGGACAGAGTGGTGATTGGGTGCACGGATGACGAAGCGGTTGCTATACTGAAAGACATCTACCGGCCATTATTTTTGCTTGAAACTCCGTTCGTGATTACGACGCCCGAGTCCGCGGAGATGATAAAGTACGCTTCAAACGCGTTCCTTGCTACCAAGGTCTCATTCATCAATGAGATCTCGGGGTTGTGTGAACTGCTGGGAGCCGATGTTCACGACGTGGCCAAAGGAATGGGAATGGATGTGCGAATCGGCTCGAAGTTCTTACATCCTGGCCCTGGCTTCGGCGGAAGCTGCTTCCCGAAGGACGCCCAGGCGCTGGTTGCATTAGGCCGAAGCGTTAACTATGACGTAAGAATCGTCGAAGCGGCGTTGCGCGTAAACGAATGCCAGAAGGACTCGATAATCGATCGCATACGACGTCTGTTGCCGCGACTCGACAGCAAGACAATCGCAATACTGGGATTGGCCTTCAAGCCGGAAACCGACGACATAAGAGAAGCGCCGTCGATCAGGATAATCGGCGACCTCCTCGAGGCGGGAGCTGGAATTCGAGCTTACGATCCGGCTGCCATGGAGTCCGCGCGTCGTTTTTTGCCCGATGTCGAATATTGCGAGGACGAATACGAGGCCGCTCGTGGGAGCGATGGACTTGTCGTGGTTACCGAGTGGAACCAGTTTCGCAGTCTCGATATGGATCGCCTCAAGCAACTGATGCGCGAGCCAAACATTATTGATCTCAGAAACCTCTACGAGCCGGAGACGATGCGTTCCGCGGGGTTTAAATATCTGGCAATGGGTCGCAGTTGAAATGCGGCCGCGTACCAGTTGGAAGGAGGTCGCGGCGATGCAGGGATATAGAATACGAAACGAATTGCGGATGGTTGTGATCGGGATTGTCTTCGCGTTGCTTGTGTTGCCTGTAACCGCACAACAGGAGCGGAGCCAGAAGCCGGTTCCTCAGGATGACGAGCCGATCAAGCTTCACACCACGCTCGTGCAGGTCCCGGTCGTTGTAAGCGAGCACGGTGGCCGCTACGTGAGTGATTTGACTCGCGATGAGTTTACGGTCTTTGAAGATGGCGTCAAGCAGAACATAGAGTTGTTCGGCTCAGTTGAAGAGCCGTTCAGCGTCGCGCTGCTGTTGGATTCAAGCGGCTCGACCGAGTCGGCGCTGGACCAAATCAAGTCTGCCGCAATCGCTTTCATCGGCAACCTCAGGCCGCACGATCGGGTGATGGTCGTCTCTTTCAATGACAGCGTTGAGGTGCTTTCCGAGTTGACCAACGACACCGCCAAACTCGGGGCGGCGGTGAGGTCGATCAAGCCGGGAGAGTTCACCCAGGTTTACGAGGCAGTCTATACCGCCGTTTGGGAAAGGCTCCGCGATATTCCAGGCAGGAAGGCGGTGATCCTGTTTAGCGACGGAATCGACACGGCAAGTAGCGAGATATCCCTGGAGGATACGCTGGATGCGGTCATCGAGTGCGAAGACATCATCGTTTATCCGATTCGCTACGCCACTCGCGCGGACGTAGAGCGGAAGCTGGAGGCAAGGGTAAGAGCATCGTTGAATTCCGATGCTAGCGGCGCAGTGGCCACGAAGGTGGAGCAAAGCCGTCGCGAGATGGATCGCGCATACAGGGGTGCGGATGAGTATCTGCAACAAGTTGCCGATATGTCCGGAGGCATCGTCGAGCGCGCAGACAGACTGGGCGACTTGAAGGCGGCCCTCGGGAGAATTGCTGAAGAGCTCCGGCACCAATACCTTATTGGTTATTACCCCACAAACAAGCAAAAGGATGACAAGGCGCGCAAGATAGCTGTTCGAGTCACTCGCCAGAATGTAATAGTGCGAGCACGGCCCGCATATCGTCTCGTGCAGTAGCCGAATCGTTAGTCCGGTTCACATTAACACCCAACTTCAGTTGGGTGTGGGCGTTCCGGGCGCGCCCGGCCACCCCCAACACCTCACTGAAGCGAGGTGTAATGAGAGGGGAGCTCGTCGCGGTGACCCAGCGATTCATTATGCCAGAGCCAAAGAACCTTCTAGAGGCAATTGAGGACGGCGCAGCTCGTGGCGAACACGTCGCGGTCGTTAGAGCTTTGAGGGTTGGATCGGGCAAGAACACGGCAGTCGCAGTTTGTGATGGAGAATTGTTCCCGGCGTTGGCAGACAAGAGTCTGGCGGATCGGGTTTTGGCCGCGGTGGCGAGACTTGCGGATCGGGGCGGCGTCGCCGATCTCGTTGATGTTCTGGACGAGCAGGGAAGTCCGGTCACTCTTGTAATCGAGATCATCAAACCCAAACTCGAACTCCTGATCTTCGGCGCCGGTCACGTTGGACAAGCCGTAGCGCTGATCGGCGCGTTGACCGGATATGACGTAACGGTGGTAGATGACAGGGAGGAATTTGCTTCGCGCGAGAGATTACCCGATCCGAGGATTCGCCTGCTGGTGAGCGACTACGCAAGCGCGACCGCAAAGCTGACACTTTCACCCAGCACTGTCGTGGTAATTGTCACCAGGGGACATCAGTACGACGAGCTTTGCCTCAAGAGTGTAGTCGGCTCAAACGCGGCCTATATTGGTATGATAGGAAGCCGCAGGCGCGTGCTGTCGGTGTTCAAGAAGTTGACCACCGAGGGCCTTTCGGAGCGGGACTTGCAACGGGTGCACGCGCCCATCGGTTTGAGGATCGGGGCGAGATCCCCGCAGGAGATTGCCGTCTCTATTATGGCCGAGATAATTGATCATGTGAATAATCCTGAGCGTGAACACAAGGGAGAGAGAAATGGCATTTGAAGGACTGGACGTTTTGGGAATTGGCGCGTTGCTGTCAGACGAGGAGAGACTGGTGCAGTCGGAGGTCAGAAAGTATGTCGAGTCGAAGATCACTCCGATTGTCGCCGGCTGTTTCGAAGAGGGCCGCTTTCCGACTGAACTGATACCGAGCCTTGCGGAACTCGGCGTGTTGGGAGCGAATCTTCCCGAAGAATACGGCTGCGCGGGAATGAACAACGTTTCATACGGGTTGGTGATGCAGGAACTGGAAGCGGGCGATTCGGGGATCAGGAGCTTTGCTTCAGTCCAGGGCGCGCTGTGTATGTATCCAATATTCCAGTTTGGCAGCGAAGAACAAAAGCGGAAGTGGCTGCCGCAAATGGCTGCCGGCAAGGTGATCGGCTGCTTCGGGTTAACCGAGCCCAACTTCGGTTCAAACCCCAGTGGGATGCTGACAAGAGCTAAGCGGGTCCGGGATGGATGGGTGCTCAACGGCTCCAAGGCATGGATAACAAATGGCTCAATGGCTCACATCGCCGTCGTCTGGGCCAAGACCGAGGAAGATGACGAGATTCGCGGTTTCATCGTTGAACGAGGAACGAAAGGCTTCAGCACGCGGGAGACCCATCACAAGCTGAGCCTGCGTGCCTCTGACACGTCGGAGCTTTTCTTCGAAGATTGTCTGATTCCGGAGGAGAACATTTTGCCGGGCTCGAAGGCATTAAAGAGCCCGCTGATGTGCCTGACTCAGGCGCGATATGGCATAGCCTGGGGCGCCGTGGGTGCGGCGATGTCTTGCTTTGACGTTGCGTTGAAGTATTCAAAGGAACGGATACAATTCGGGCGGCCGCTGGCCGCGTTTCAACTAACGCAGAAGAAACTCGTTGAGATGGCCACCGAAATCAGTAAAGCGCAGTTGCTGTGCCTGCACCTGGGCCGCTTGAAGGATGACGGCAAGATCAAGCCGGTGCACGTATCCATGGGAAAGATGAACAACGTGTCGATGGCTCTGTCGTGCGCGCGGACGGCTCGAGGCATCCTGGGGGCGAACGGGATAACGGGCGAATACCCAATCATGCGGCACATGTGCAACCTGGAATCGGTTTACACCTACGAGGGCACGCATGAGGTTCACACGCTGATCCTTGGCCAGCACCTTACGGGCGAGAGTGCATTTGAGTGACTATTCCAGCAAATCGACTTTTAGAAATATTGGTACGTCGCTACATAATATCTATTATCAGACGCGACTAATATGGTCTGTTTAGAAAACTTGGGTCCTAGGAGCCTGATTCGAGCTGCACTACTCTGCGACGCAGCGCGATCCGCTCGAGTACCAGGCTTGCCTGGCTCGCCAACGCGACAAGCTCTCTCATGCCTTTGAGTTCCGCCT
>DATLWF010000162.1:0-9345 GCA_035576605.1 Blastocatellia bacterium
GACCGTTCAGCTTTCGAAGCTTGTACATCCACAGCGCGATCGCGCCCATCCGCCACGCCGTCGGGGCCCACCAACTGTACTGACCCGGTCGAAGGTTCATCTTCCAACACTTCATGATCAACTGCCACTGAAGCGGTGTGAGCTGCATGGTCTCGGTCACGCCCGTCTTCATCTCCATTCGCGTGTCGTGCAGCGGAGTGAAGATCGACGGGATGAAGAATGCGAACAGACCTCGCCGCTCGACTTCGTAGATCAAATCGAGCGTCGCCATAACGTCTTCGTCGGTCTCGTCGGGGTTGCCGACTATCAGAGTCATCGCCGGGAACCAGTTGTTGGCGTTCAGAACGGTCAAGCCTTGAATCACCACGCTGGGCCAGTCTTCGATTGGGAACGGAACGCCTTTGCTCGGCATGATCTTCTTCGCCATCGCGACTGATCCGGTTTCAAGACCGATCAACGGCGTAAGGGATTTCTTTTGCGGATGCGAGCTGAGGTAAGGAAGGTGAATCGGGCTTTTGGGCAGCAGAATGCCCGAAAGCTTCTCGATCAGAAGCGGATCGACGACGGCCGGCGCCATAGTCGAGTGGCTGAGCACGTGCTGCTCGACGCCCGGTGTGGTAACGATGTCAGAGTACAAGTCCAAAAGCGCTTCGCGATTAGGAAAGTAGAACGGCGTGTCGGTGTGGACCTGGCCCCAGATAAACATGTCTTCGGTGGCAAGCGAGATCTGCTTGTTCCCTTCGCGCACGTTGGCGCGGACGGCTTTCATGATCTGGTCTTTCGGAAGATCGATCTGAGGATTGAGGTCCGGAAGGCAGAACTGGCAGCGTCGGCCGCAACCGGTAGTCATCTCGACCACGCCGAAGGTAGTTCGCTTGTCGGGGAATAGAATGCCCTCGCGAGTTGTCGGATGCTTCACCTCGATCTCGCGCGGCAGCGCTTCACCGCGAATGGCCTTACGAAAGAGCTCGAGCGTGTCGAGAGACTCACTGCGACCCTCAACTACACAGTCGACTCCGAGTTCGTCATAGAGGTCGGTCTGGATGATCTGCCAGCCGCCGGAGCCGCCTACGATTACTTTGAAGCTGTCTCGATAAGGGTTCTCCTTGATCTGCTTGAACATCAGCCGCGCATAGTGCGAGTTTATCGGCATCTTCGACGAGCCGAAGATCGAGGTGTAAACGCCCGCCGCGAAGGTCACACCGAGAGGATTGTGAGTCGAGACGGCCACGACGCGCGTGTTTGGTCCGACGAACTTGTGGAGGTCATCCGGAAGACACGCTGCGATGTCATCGGCGTTGAACTCGCGCTGAAGCGACGCCTCGAGCACGCGAGTACCAGCGGGCATGTAACGCGCGGAGCCGTCGTCGTTGACTTCGACATCCCGCCACTTAGGGTATTTGCGATTCAACACGCCTTCCATCCATATCGGCATGGAAGCCATCCCCATCTGAATGAAGTAGCCCGCGTGATCGATCGTCTCCGTCAGCGGCGCGGTGAGAACAATCAGCTTGCCGCCGTCCTTCGCAGCTTCCACCGGAGCCTTATGCAGATCGCCGTTCGACTTTGCCTGTTCTGCCTTATTACCGTTACTGTGCACTTGTGTAAAGGTCATCGTCTAGTTTGTCTTTCCTTTTTTCCGACCCTCCAGCAAACGGGGGTCGGTTGATATGAAGAGCAGCGTTGTGGCTGCTTGCAGAGCGGGCCTTATTCTATACGAAGCTGGCGGTTCTGACTACTGGAAATTGCCCGGCGGTGGCTGGCGTGCTATACGTAAGAAACAAAACTGGGAGAAAATCATGAAAGCCATTCGCATTCACGAGTTCGGCGGACCTGAAGTGATGCAGCTTGAAGACTTGCCCGATCTAACGGCGGGGCCGGGTCAAGTTGTCGTTCGAGTCCGAGCGATCGGCGTCAACCCGGTCGATACCTACGTCAGAGGGGGCCTGCATGCAGTCAAGCCGACGTTGCCCTACACCCCGGGAACCGACGCGGCCGGGGTGGTCGAATCGATCGGCGAAGGCGTCACCAAAGTGGCGGCAGGCGATAGCGTTTACGTCGCCGGGACGATCACCGGGGCTTACGCTGGTCAGGCTCTGTGCAACGAATCGCAGGTGCACCGCTTACCATCTCACTTAACATTTGAGCAGGGCGCCGCGGTCGGCATCCCCTATGCGACGGCTTATCGGGCGCTCTTTCATCGCGGGCAGGCTCGCGCGGGCGAGGTAGTGCTTGTGCATGGCGCGACCGGCGGCGTCGGCACCGCTGCTGTTCAACTAGCTCGCGCCGCGGGGTTGACCGTCATCGCTACAGGCGGAACGGACAAAGGCCGGAGCAATGTCGTTCAGCAAGGCGCCCATCACGTGCTTGATCACCACGCGCCGGATTATGGGAATCAGATCCTGGCGTTGACTGGAGGCAACGGCGTCAACGTAATTCTGGAGATGCTCGCGAACGTGAATCTCGGTAAGGACCTTGGTCTTCTGGAGAGATTCGGTCGAGTTGTGGTGATCGGCAACCGCGGCAAGATCGAGATCGATCCGCGAGCCGCGATGACTCGCGATTCGAGCATCCTGGGAATGACGCTCTTCAACACCTCGGATGAAGATCGGGCGAGCATTCACGCGGCCCTTGTTGCAGGATTGGAGAACGGGACGTTAAGGCCGGTTGTCGGAAAGGAGATGTCGCTTGCGGAGGCGGCCCGGGCTCACGAGCTGATATTGGAGCCGGGCGCTCTCGGGAAAATAGTGCTGATTCCGTAGCGGCCAGTGGTCAGTGTAGTGGTCAGTGGCCAGTGGTCAGTAGTCATTGTCGGTTCCCTGTCGCGAGCCGTCCCTTACCACCAGCGACTAACCACTGACCACTATACTGACCACTGAACCACTGACCACTACACTGACCACTGACCACTGGCCACTGACCATACACTGACCACTAACTATTCAACCCAATCCGCGATGAACACGTTGGTATCGCCCTGGACCTTGTCGTTGCGGTTCGAGGCGAACACCAACTTCTTGCCGTCCGGGCTGAACATCGGGAAGCCGTCAAACGTCGGGTTGAAGGTGATGCGTTCCAGCCCGGTCCCATCAACGTTGATCGCATATAGATCAAAGTCCCGGCCCTTCGGATCGGCCATGTTCGATGCAAAGATCACTCGCTTGCCGTCCGGGAAGAAATAAGGGGCGAAGTTGGCTTTGCCGTTGTTCGTAATCTGGCGCTTACCGCTGCCATCGGCTTTCATCATCCAGATATCGAGGGTCGTTGGCCGAATCAGATTCTGCTTCAGCAGCGCCTTATAGTCTGCGATCTCTTTCTCGGTCTTCGGGTGATTCGCACGAAAGACAATCCACTGACTGTCATATGACCAGAACGGGCCCCCGTCGTAGCCTATCTCATTGGTCAGCCGCTTCACGTTCTTTCCATCCAGATCCATTGTGTAGACGTCGAGGTCCCCGTCGCGCATCGAAGTGAACGCGATCTTATTTCCGTTCGGAGAAATCACTGACTCAGCATCGTATCCGGGCGTTTTTGTAATCTGCTTCAGATCGGAGCCGTCAGGCGCGGCGCTAAATATGTCAAAGCCGGGATAGATGGCCCACACGTAGCCCTTTGAGAAGTCGGGCTTTGGCGGGCAATCCGGGCTCGCCAGATGTGTAGACGAATAGGTGATTCGCTTTCCGTTTGGATAGAAGTACGAGCAAGTGGTCCGGCCCTTACCGGTCGAGACCATTCGCACATCCGAGCCGTCGATGTTCATGGTATAGATCTGATCGCAAGCACGGCCGTCACGCGTCGATTGAAAGATCAGCTTCTTTCCGTCGGCTGAGAAATAGGCTTCGGCGTTCTCGCCGCCAAAGGTGAGCTGGCGAATGTTGCGCAGGTGCTTCTCTTCCGGGAGCCGGAGCGGATCGTCTGGCGCAGGCGCCAAGCCAAACGACGAAACTACAGCAGCGATCAGTATCAGCGCGATTAGGGCAATTCTCATCATTCCTCCGATGAAATGTCAGACAAACTTCAGTCTGTCGCGGGATTCGCACCCGGTTTGTCTTCGTTCGAGTGACAAACCGTCTTCGACAAACAGTCAGCGCCAAACCGAAGTTTGCCGGACGAGCTGGGCGGCGAGCTTGATAGCTTCAACCATGCTTCCATGATCGGCAATCCCGCGGCCCGCGATGTCAAAAGCAGTGCCGTGGTCGACCGAGGTCCGAATGATCGGCAGCCCTAACGTCACGTTAACCGCGCGGCCGAAGGCGAGGCACTTGACGGCGATTAGTCCCTGATCGTGATAGCACGCGGCGACTGCGTCGAACTCGCCTCGCCACGCCCGCAAGAAAAGCGTGTCGGCCGGAAAGGGGCCGGTCACATCTATATTGTGTTTGGTTCGACATTCTTCGATGGCCGGCGTGATCTCGCGCGTTTCTTCGGAGCCAAACAGTCCGTGCTCCCCGGCATGAGGGTTCAGTCCCGCCACGGCGATCCGAGGCCGTGCGATGCCGAACCTTCGCAGCTCGTGGTGAGCCAGGGTAATCGCGTTTGCGACTCGGTCTCTGGTGATTGAGTTGATTGCATCCGCAAGGCTGGTGTGGATTGTCAGCAGAAAGACCTTTAGATCACCGGCGAAAAAGCACATAAGCGAATCCGCAGCGCCGCACAGCTTGGTGATCATTTCGGTGTGACCAGGGAAAGATGAACCGGCCAGCTTGAGTGATTCTTTGTTGATGGGCGCCGTCGTCATCGAGTCCAGATTGCCAGCGAGGCAGAGTCTCACGCAAGCCTCGATTGCCGCGATGGCAGCGCGTCCCGACGCTGCGGACAAGGCTCCCCACTCAATCTTTTCCTTCAGGTTGTCTGTATCGAGAATAGCCGGCTCATCGAAGTCGCGGGGACCAGAATGCTCTTCGCTGTACGTTGGAAAGGCGGCATTCAGACCGAGCGCGTTTGCCTGCCTCCGAAGCTCTGCCGCGGCGCCGATGACGACTGGTTTGCAGACTGCTCGCACGTCATCATCAGCGACAGCCTTGAGCACTATCTCAGGGCCGATGCCAGCCGGGTCTCCTATTGTGATTCCAACGCGCGGTTTGTCGGGACTACTAGGTGCTCGCGTCACAAGGGTCCATGGTCGCGAGGAGAGGATAGAGCGGGGTGACTCCAGCTGCCAGCCTACTCTTCTGGCGCTTCCTCGATACGGTCCTCAATACGGTCCTCGCTATCTCCGTTGCCGCCTTCGGCATCCTCGGTTTTGTACATGTACTTGATGTTGTGTTTCAGCACGAGCAGGTTGGGCCCTTCAGTGCGATGCAGCTTAATGCAACCACGGTCATACCACTCGATGCTTCCTCTGAGCTCTTCGCCATCCTGTAGCACTATTACCATTTGAGTCCTGTTGTCCATCTGCTTCTTGTAATAGAAGCTCTCGGCGTGAGTCTGTTCGGGTGGCACGCGCTTGCGATTCGGATCGTTCGCGTTGCGGCGATGTTGAGAATCGCGATCCGATCGCTCCCGTACTTCCGCAAGGGTCGGTCTTATCAGTTTCCTGTTCACCACACATCCTCCAAACGATGAATTGAAGTTCCAAACGGTTTTCGAGCAACGCTTGCGCTCCTGGCTGTTTCGATCGGGTGCAACTCCCCAGAGCCGAACGCGGTTAGATTCAAGTTAGCGTCGACGCTGACTCCCCGGTAGTTTTCCAGCTAGAAATGTCGCGGGTGATTGTCCACCGTTCAGAATGGGTTCATAGTAGCCAATCAAAAAACAAAACGCAAGCGGAAGAAGCGAGTGGCCAGTGGACAGTGGTCAGTCGCCAATGATCAGTGGTCAGTGGCCGGTGATCAGTGGCCAGTGGTCATTTGGTTTTGCTACGCAGTTGTTGAGTGTCGCGAGCCCTCCTTAACCCCTAACGAACCACTGGCCAATAGCCACTGATTACTGACCACGTCTACTGACCACGTCGACCACGTCTACTGACCACTGCCCACTGGCCACTGACCACTGCCCTTTTACTTTTTACTTTTGGCCGCCTGATTGGTGTAGAATAAAACTCTCGTCCGGTAACGACCGGCGCAGTGGAGGAAAAAACTATTAGCAACATCGACGGGAATCTACAGGGACTCAAGCCGAATCAAATCCACCGCCTCGAGAAGCTTTACAAGAGGCGGATCCCACCACGCGAGATCGTCACCCAGGAGTTTGCGCGGCAACTGTGCGAAGCGTCGCACGAGATCCATCGTCAGGTCGGCGTGCTCGTCAATCGCAACGGCTATGTCGAGCACGTGATCGTTGGCAACGCTCGCAGCATCGTGCTGCCGGATCTGAAACGTGTGCGAATGGGCGCCGACCGCTTTCGAGGACTGCGCTGTCTTCATACACATCTCGCGGGCGAAGGGCTGACACAAGACGACTTGACCGACCTCGCGCTGCTCAGGCTGGACCTGATGGCCGCCATCGATGTGCGCGGCGACGGTATGCCCGGATTGGTCCGCGCGGCGCATTTGTTGCCGGCCGACGCCCACGCCTCGGCAAGGGCTCCTCTTGAAATCGATGATGCACTCTCCACCGAGGAACCGCCCGCGATCTGGGGCTTTCTCGATCCTCAAGTGCCGAGTCAGCTCGACATAGATTTCATCGAATTGATCGAGTCGCTCGAGGAAGAACTTGCTCGCGCGCGTCACATTCGCAACCCGCGCGATCATCGCGACCGGGCAATTCTTGTCGGCGTAACGACTGGGAGCGCGGTCTCCGCGCAAGAATCCGTCGACGAGCTTCGCGAGCTTGCGCGCTCGGCCGGAGTGGTTGTTCTCGACTCGATCATTCAGCGCCGCCAAAAACTCGATCCTCGATCGCTGGTTGGCCGGGGCAAACTCGATGAGTTGATCATCCGCAGCCTTCAACTCGGCGCCGACGTTATAATCTTCGATCAAAACCTTACACCGGCGCAGGTCCGCGCGATCAATGAAGCTACCGACCTGAAGATAATCGACCGCACCCAGCTGATACTCGACATCTTCGCGCAACGCGCCCAGAGCCGCGAAGGAAAGATTCAGGTCGAGCTTGCGCAGTTGAAATACATGCTTCCGCGTCTCACTGGTTCAGGAATTGAGATGTCCCGATTGATGGGCGGAATTGGCGGGCGCGGACCGGGCGAAACCAAGCTCGAGGTGGACCGGCGACGCGTGCGCGACCGGATACATCTTCTTGAAAAACATATTGAACAAATTCGAACGAGCCGGCGTGTGCAGCGGACGCGGCGAATGCGGCGCGACTTGCCGATAATCTCGATCGTCGGATATACAAATGCAGGAAAGTCGACGTTGCTAAACGCGCTGACAGCGTCAACGGTCACGGCAGAAGACCGGATGTTTGCAACGCTCGACCCGACAAGCAGGCGCTTGAGGCTGCCCCGGGATCAAGAGGTCATCATCAACGACACAGTCGGATTCATCCGCGACCTTCCGCCGGATTTGATAACAGCGTTTCGCGCGACGCTCGAGGAAATGGAAGGATCGAATGTGTTGATTCACCTGGTTGACGGTTCGAGCGCTCACATCGAGGACCACATCGCGGCGGTCCACAAGATCCTCGACGAGTTGAATCTGTCAGGGATCCCGCGGTTGCTCGTCTTCAACAAGTCCGATTTGTTGACCGAGGAGGGGCTCGAGAATATGAAGCTGGGATATGACGCGATTTTCATCTCGGCGCTGGATCGACAATCGCTGTTGCCTTTGACTCGACGCGTAGGCGAAATGCTGGAAGCGGCCGGTGACCCGCAAGCCTTACCGTTAGAGCGCGACGCAGAGCTAATCACTCCGGTTCGCGCAGTGAGCTAAGACTCGAAAAAGCGAGGAGAATCTATGAGCAATTACGAACCAGGCGCCGCAACCGATCAACGGGATCAATTCCAACATGAATACGCGACGCAACAGAATCAACTTGCGCAGCAAAAAAAGAAGAAACGGGTGGGGGTGATCGGCGTGGCTGCGGTTGTTGCCATTCTTGTCATTTATTTGTTTGTCGGTTACAACTCGCTGTCAAACATGCGCGAGGACGTCACAGGGCAGCGCGCCAACATCGACACGCTCTTACAACGCCGTAATGACCTGATTCCCAATCTTGTCGCAACAGTGAAAGCCGACTCTAAGCAAGAGAAGGATCTAATTGGCGAAATAACCGAGGCGCGCGCTCGTCTCGGAGGCGCGCAGACGAACGAACAGAAGGCGGCAGCCAGCGATCAGATGTCGAGTGCTATCAGCCGGCTGCTCGTTATCCAGGAGAATTACCCCGATCGCAAATCGAATCAGAATTACCTTTCACTGCAGACCCAGCTTGAAGGCACCGAGAATCGCATAAGCATCGCGCGCCAGGATTACAACAAGGTCGTCGTAGACTACAACAAGAAACGTCAACGATTTCCGACCGTATTCATTGCCAATCTGTTCGGCTTTCAACGAGCCGAGCCATTCCAGGCCGCAGCGGGCGCCACGCAAGTTCCCGATGTCAACAAGGCATTTGAGAAATAATCCTCAACCCCCTCGCAGCTTGCGCGTTAGCAGGCAGACTACAACAAGGGCGGTGGCCCAGTACAACATCTCGCGTGGACATTCCCCGGGAGTCATATTCGCCAATCTGTTCGGCTTCGAACGCGAGGAAGAGTTCAAGGTCGATGCCGCTAGGCGCGAGGTCCCTAAGGTAAAGTTTAAGTGACCGAACCGCCCTTATCGTGTTATCGTAAGCCAGTTCGACAACGTTAGACATCCTGGGTGGGGCTCATAGCCTTGAAATCATGAGTCGAGCATTATCAGGAGCTACGTATGAGCAGCGATGAGATGCCCACCAAGCCTACGATGGACACCCTTCTAGCGCGCTTGGACGAGTGGGGCGCGCGATTCACAAACGAATTGACCAGGATCAGCGCAGGTCAGGAAGAGTTGCGCAAGGGTCAGGAAGAACTCCGCTCCGATTTCAACGCCGGACTTCGTCGCGTCGAACGCAAGATCGAGATTCTCAACGACAACTTGCTTACCATCAAAGCGGATATACGCGACCTAGAAGTGCGGCTTGAGAAGATCGAATCCGAACCGCTTGCGAAGAGTTGAGTCTCAGCCTCGGCAACGCATAGTCGAGACAATTCTCAATCGATCACGCTTTCCTTAACTCAGGAGCATTATGCCGGTGCGCGTCGAGAAAAACGGACCCATTACGACGGTGATTTTAAGCCGACCCGAAGTCCGCAACGCAGTCGATCGCAAAACCGCGCAGGCGCTCGCAGACGCGTTCAGGGACTTTGATAACGACTCGGAAGCGTCTGTCGGAATCCTCTTCGGCGACAACGGAGTCTTTTGCGCCGGC
>DATLWF010000163.1:0-27711 GCA_035576605.1 Blastocatellia bacterium
GTGGCGCGAGGATCAATACGCCGGGCTGGCTGGGCTCGTCGAGCGCCGACGGATGACCGACGGCTTGAGCGAAACGCTCGGCGTGATTTCGCAGCGACGCGTCGATCGTGTTTAGCAGCCCGCGCGAGAAATAGAGGTAGATCGCGACCGCAAAGGCCACCAACACCAAAGCGGCGAGGCTAAAATACCAGAGCGTGAGTTTTGCGCGAATTGAGAGCACTTTGAATCTCTACTGTGAGGAGTTCGTAGTACGGCCTTTAGGCGGAAGCTTGTAACACGATGGCCGGACTCTGACCAGGTACAAACTTCCGCCTAAAGGCCGCACTACGAACTCTGTTAGGGAGATCGGAAAGTTTGGTGCGGATGAGAGGACTTGAACCTCCACAGGATTGCTCCCACAGCGTCCTGAGCGCTGCGCGTCTGCCATTCCGCCACATCCGCATCATCGGCGATTGTTATTCAATCGAAGCAAAAATATACTAACTAGCGCTTGTAAACAGTGTCAATGGACTTATCGCCACAAAGGGTGCTTCAAGCACTGCCGAAGTCTCGGGAGCGCGGCATCACCGCTGATCGTCTCGCCGAAACGCTGAACCTCTCGGAGCCCCAATCTGTCCGGCTCACCGTGTTCTTAAAAGAGTTTGTACGCGTTGGGCTCGCAGCGGCGAAAGGCGGACGCTACTGGCGCCGACCAGCTCCCGGCTTCCTGATAGGGACATTGCGGGGCACACGCTCAGGTCACGCGTTTGTCGTGCCCGATGACCCGAAGGAGCGGGAGAAGGGAGACCTTTTCGTAAACACCCGC
This sequence comes from Blastocatellia bacterium, assembly GCA_035576605.1. Classification (GTDB taxonomy): domain Bacteria; phylum Acidobacteriota; class Blastocatellia; order UBA7656; family UBA7656; genus Onstottus_A. The sequence goes on from DATLWF010000163.1 coordinate 806, forward strand.
GCGATGGGCGCCGCTTTGCACGGCGATATAGTGATAGCTCGAGTCACCGGCGTGCGCGAGCGTGGACGTGAAGGCCGAGTCGACGCGGTGTTGCATCACGCCAATCAAACGGTAATCGGAACGTTCGTAAGGCTCAAATCCGAAACCTTCGCCTCACCGATCGATGAAAGGTTCCTTTACGAAATCAGCATCGCGCGCTCGGACACGCTCGACGCGACGGACGGCGACGTCGTCAACGTGGAGATCACGAGGCCTCCAATTGCAGGACGGCCTCCGTGGGGACGGGTCATCGAAGTTCTCGGCCGGCCAGAGCAGCCCGGGATCGATGTTGAAATCATCATCAGAAAGCATCACATCCCACACGTCTTTCCCGAAGCCGCACTCGCCGAAGCGGAGGCCATTCACCAGGCCATCACCGAAGAGCAACTCGCCGGACGAGAGGACCTGCGTGAGAGGCTGACGATCACGATCGATGGAGAGACGGCGCGGGATTTTGACGATGCCGTGTCGCTAGAGGAGCTGCCCGGCGGCCGTTTGCTTCTCGGGGTGCACATCGCCGATGTGAGCTACTACGTCCGCGAAGGGATCGCGCTCGATGAGGAAGCCTTGCAGCGCGGCACGTCCGTCTATTTTCCCGAGCGCTCCATCCCGATGCTGCCCGAGCGGCTCTCGAATGATATCTGCTCGCTCAAGCCGCAAGTGGACCGGCTGACGATGTCGGCGCTGATCGAGCTTAACCGCAACGGTCGCGTCGTCGACTACCGGCTCACGCCTTCGGTTATACATAGCCGCGAGCGGATGACCTATACCGCAGTCAACGAGATCATCACTAATCCTGACGGCGAAACGGCGAGTCATTACGCTCACATTAAAGGCATGCTCCTCCAGATGCACGAGCTGACGTTGGGACTGATTAAGCGAAGAGAGGAGCGGGGCGCCATCGATTTCGATTTGCCCGAAGCTGAATTGTGGTTCAACGATGAGGGTCAGATCGGCGGGATCGCACGATCGGAGCGTAACATCGCGCATCGCCTGATCGAGGAGTTCATGCTTTTGGCAAACGAAACGGTCGCAAGGCACCTTGAATCATTGACCGTTCCGTTGCTCTACCGCATTCACGAAGAGCCGAATCCCGAAAAGATCGAAGAGTTCGCGGAGATCGCCGCGTCGTTCGGGCACAAATTCTCGATGCACGGTCCGATTCCTCAGCGCGGCTTTCAGCAGCTTACGCGCGAGATTCAAGGCAAGCCTGAAGAGCGTATGCTGTCTTACTTGATGCTGCGTTCGATGCAGCGGGCCCGTTACACGCCGCGGAACGCGGGTCACTTCGGGCTGGCGATGAAGACTTACACACACTTTACGTCGCCAATCCGCCGCTATCCTGACCTGATCGTCCATCGAATACTTCGCGAAGTGGTCGAGCTCGGCCGGGAAGAAGGCGACATCGATATTGGCGCAAGGCACGCAATTAAGCGCGTGTCCTGGCCCGTGTTTGACGAAGATCGCGAAACTGAGCTTCGTGCCGCGCTTGAAGTGATCGGCGATCAGTCGAGCGAGCGCGAACGCGCTGCCGCCGATGCGGAACGCGAGTTGATGGACTGGCGCAAGGCTGCATTCATGGCTGATCGCGTCGGTGACGAGTTCGACGGCGTTATCACCGGGGTCAAGGAGTACGGGTTCTACGTCGAGTTGGATGAGTTCTTCATCGAAGGCCTGGTCCATATCTCGGCTCTTGTCGACGATGTCTACGAGTATCAAGAACGCAAACACCGCCTGATAAGCAAACGCACGCGCCGCGAGTTTCGACTGGGCGATCGCGTCAGGGTATCAGTCACCCGGGTCGATCAAGCGCGTCACCTGATAGACTTTGCGGTGGTGAAGTCCTAAGGGTCCGGATTCGGGTCCTCCGTCAGAGGGTGGACTGATATGGTCGCTCTTTTCGATAGGAACCTCGCGAATGCCGCATCCGTACAAACTGCTTCGCGTGAGAAAATCCGCTCGCTTCGCTCGCTTACTGTTAATAGTTCAACAATCCGGCTCGTTACGGATTCAAACGACAGGAGAATTCAATGAAATCACAAACTATGTTCGCAGATAGGAAACACCCGTTGCCGCCGGCTGCCGCCGCGCTGGTTGCGTTTGCCTTGTTCACGCTCCCGGTGTTCGGCCAGGGCGCGAAGAAGGCCAGCGCAAGCCATGCTATCAAGCAATACACGATAGAGCAGTTCCTCACCACAACCGCAATCGGAGGCAGTTCATTCTCCCCGGACGAGAAATCGATACTGTTCTCCAGCAACAAGAGCGGGATCTACAATGTCTATAGTGTCCCGGTCACGGGAGGCGAGTCGAAGCAACTCACTCGATCGACTACCGAAAGCACTTTCGGCATCGGGTATTTCCCGAACGATTCGCGCATTCTGTATACGCACGATCAGGGCGGCAACGAGAACAATCATATCTACGTGCTTGGCGCGGACGGCAAGGAGAAAGACCTTACACCGGGCGACAAGCTCAAGGCTCAATTCCTGGGATGGACGCACGACGGCAAGGCCTTCTACATAGCAACAAACGAGCGAGACCAGCGGTTCTTCGATATCTACAGGCTGGACGCCGCCAGCTTCGAGCGCAAGCTGATCTATCAAGACACCGTCGGCTATCAATTCGGCGACATTTCGGACGACGGGAAGTTCATCGCGTTCTCGAAACCGAACACGACGTCTGATTCGGATGTCTACCTTTACAACGTCGCGGCAAAAGACATGAAGAACATCACGCCGCATCAGGGCGACGTGGCTTCAAGCCCCGCGACGTTCGATCCCGCAGCGCGATACTTGTACTACCAGACCGATGAGGGCAGCGAATTCTCATACGTCGCGCGCTACGACCTGGCTAGCGGAAAGAAGGAGCCGGTTGAAAAAGTGAACTGGGACGTGGCGTTCACCTACTTCTCGCACAACGGCAGGTATCGCGTTTCGGGCGTCAACGAAGATGCGCGTACGAAGGTAAAGGTTTACGACACTGCTACGGGCAAACCCATCGCCCTGCCGGCTTTTCCTGAAGGTGACATAACCTCGGTCAACATCTCACGGAGCGAGAAGTTGATGACGTTCTACTTCAACGGATCCCGTTCGCCGAGCAATCTGTATGTCTACGACTTCGCAACCAAACAGGTGCGCAAGCTGACGGAGAGTCTGAACCCCGAGATCGATCCCGCCGATCTGGTCGAGTCAAAAGTCATTCGCTACAAGTCGTTCGATGGCATGGTGATTCCATCGATCCTGTATAAGCCCTATCAGGCGAGCGCCGCGAAGAAAGCGCCGGCGGTTCTTTTTATTCACGGGGGTCCAGGCGGCCAGACTCGAACCGGCTACAGCGGAGTAATTCAGTATCTGGTCAATCACGGCTACGTGGTTCTTGGCGTCAACAACCGTGGAAGCTCGGGATATGGCAAGACGTTTTTCACCGCCGATGATCAGAAGCATGGTCGTGAGCCGCTTTGGGATTGCGTGGAAGCGAAAAAGTACCTGGCGTCGCTCGGCTACGTCGACACATCGAAGATCGGAATCGTCGGCGGGAGTTATGGCGGTTACATGGTGCTTGCAGCGCTCGCGTTCAAGCCCGAAGAGTTCGTGGTGGGCGTAGACCTGTTCGGCGTTTCCAACTGGGTGCGCACGCTCGAATCCATCCCGCCTTACTGGGAGTCATTCCGCAAAGCGCTCTACAAGGAGATCGGCGATCCAAAAACCGATCTCGAAAATCTGAAGGCGATTTCCCCGCTGTTTCACGCCGATAAGATCGTCAGGCCTCTGATTGTGTTGCAAGGCAAGAACGATCCGCGAGTGATCAAACCCGAGTCCGACGAGATTGTCGAAGCGGTGAAGAAGAAGGGCGGCGTTGTCGAATACGTAGTCTTTGATGACGAGGGTCACGGCTTCACCAAGAAGGCTAACGAGATTCGAGGCTACAAGGCGATCCTGGACTTTCTGGATAAGTATCTCAAGGGAGCGGACGCCGGCAAGTAATTCCACTATCGACGATCAATGAAGGCGGCGGATTAAGTGTCGTTTACAATCCGCCGTCCTCAGCATAAAATCTCGCCATTTGGAACCATTGGAGGAGATTCTATGCTGAGAAAACTAGCGTGTTTCGCTTCGATCCTTGCCGCCGTGATCTTGTTGCCCGCAGCGCAGGGAGTGGCTCGTGGTCAATTTGTAGAAGGGGCTGCGCGTGCCGGTGATCTATCGAACCGCTACCGGATCGTTTCCAACGTCACCTACCTGACTGCTAACAACTGGGAGGCAAAGCTGGACGTGTACGTGCCTCGCGAGGCCGGCGCGCCTAACCCAACGGTGATCTACATACACGGCGGCGGATGGGTTGGCGGCGCAAAGGAAACCTCATGGCTCCAATTGGTGCCATATCTTGAAGCGGGCTGGTCCGTGGTCAACGTCGAGTATCGCCTGGCCCGCGTGTCACTGGCTCCTGCCGCTGTAGAAGACTGTCGTTGCGCGTTGCGTTGGGTAATTCGAAACGCCAGGCAGTACAACTTCGATACCAGCAAGCTGGTGGTAACGGGCCATTCCGCCGGCGGCCACTTGTCGCTGACAACTGGAATGCTGCCGGCGTCGGCGGGACTCGATCGCGAGTGTCCCGGAAACGAAGAGCTGAAGGTTGCTGCAATCGTAAACTGGTTTGGCATCAGCGATGTTGTCGACCTGCTCGACGGCCCGAACATGAAGGAGTATGCGGTCGCCTGGCTGAGCAGCATGCCGAATCGTGAGGAAGTCGCTCGCCGTGTCTCGCCGCTGACCTACGTTCGCGCCGGTCTGCCACCGATCATCACGATTCACGGTGACGCAGACCCGACCGTGCCTTATACCCACGCAGTCCGTCTTCAAGAGGCGCTGAACAAAGCCGGCGTTCCGAATCAACTGGTGACCATTCCGGGCGGCAAGCACGGCGGGTTCAGTCACGATGAGACCTTGAGGGCTTATTCAGCCATTCGAGATTTCTTGAGCAAGCACAACCTGAATGCTCCGAACGCCGAGAAGAAGCCCTAAGACTCCGACCAGGGCGAAGCGACGAGCCGAGCCAGTCGACTAATACTGTAATAACAATATGTCTTATATGACCTATATGACCTATATGACGTATTGACTTAAGATTTCCCGTTGGATAGCCTATAAGCTTGCTCGGCCACCGGTTTTTCTCACTATGCTGAATCGCGTTTGCTTCATTCGAAGTTCACATATCAAGCAGCGCATTTCGAGGAGGGCTTATGAAGCGCATCTTAGCGTTATTGACTATTATCGTGCTGTCGCTTGTGTCGGCGCTTGCGAAGGAGCAGCAACCCGCACGGCCGTTCACGATTGATGACCTGCTTAAGATCCGCCGGGTTTCTGATCCGCAAATTTCGCCGGACGGGCGGTGGATTGCCTATACGATTGCCGATACCGATAAAGCTGCCAATAAGCGGACGACTCAAGTCTATTTGATCTCGACAGACGGCGGGGAGCCGCGCGGAATAACAAACGACAAGCAATCTTCACATTCGCCGCGCTGGTCGCCTGACGGGAAGCGCCTCGCATTCGTTTCGGCGCGCGACGGCGAATCTCAAATCTGGACCATCGAGCCGGCGGAAGGCGGGGCCGGCCCGCTCAAGAAGGTCAGCAACATCTCGACCGGCGCCGACGCCCCGGTTTGGTCGCCCGATGGAAGGTGGATCGCATTCACCTCCGAAGTCTATTCCGTGTGCACTACCGACGATTGCAACAAGCAGCAATCCGAAAAAGCGGCCGCGACCAAGGTCAAAGCCAAAATCGCCGACCGGTTATTGTTCCGCCACTGGACCACGTGGAAGGAAGGCAAGCGTAGCCACATTTTCGTTGTCTCGACTGAGAGCGGCGAGACTCGCGATCTGACACCGGGCAACTACGATGCACCCCCCTTCAGTCTGGGCGGGCAGATTGACTACGCATTCTCGCCGGATTCAAAAGAACTTGCTTTCGCGCGCAACACTGACAAGGTTGAAGCGATCTCGACCAACGGTGATATCTTCACCGTGCCGGTGACGGGCGGTGAGCCGCGGCGCATCACCGGCGATAACCCTGCAAACGACCTGACGCCGATGTATTCGCCTGATGCCCGCTACATAGCCTATCGAGCGCAGTCCAAGCCGGGATTTGAAGCCGACCGCTGGCGGTTGATGCTCTACGATCGCAAAACCGGCCAGAGTCATTCGCTCACAGAACAGTTCGATTCATCTGTCGAAAGCTTCACGTTCTCTGCTGATGGTCAGAGAATCTATTTGTCGGCCCTCGATCAAGGCCGCCAGCCAATATATGAACTGCCGCTCGGCGGCGGTCCGGGTAAGAAGCTGATCAACGACGGGTTCAATGACGACGTGCAAGTGAGCGCCGACGGAAAGACCCTGGTTTTTACCCGACAGAGTCTGGCGCGGCCCGTGGAAATCTACAAAGCCAATTCCATTGGCGCCGGGGTCACTCAACTAACAAAGACCAACGACGATCTTCTGGCCGACTTCAATCTCAAGCCAGCCGAAGAAGTCTCCTGGGAGGGCGCGGCGGGCGCGCGAGTTTCCGGGTTCATTACCAAACCGGCGAATTTTACGGCCGCCAAGAAATGGCCGCTGATAGTTCTGATTCACGGCGGACCGCAGGGGGCGTGGAACGATTCGTGGAGTTATCGATGGAATCCTCAGCTTTTCGCAGCGGCGGGTTATGTAGTGTTTGCGCCAAATCCCCGCGGCTCGACGGGCTATGGTCAGAAATTCGTCGACGAGATTTCCGCCGACTGGGGCGGCAAGGTCTACACCGACATATTGAACGGCGTCGCGTACGTTGCGGCGATGCCCTACGTCGATCGCGAGCGGATCGGAGCGGCAGGCGGAAGTTACGGTGGCTACATGGTCAACTGGATAGAGGGCCATAACAACGATTCGCGCGTGAAGTTCAGCGCCCTCGTGTCTCACGCGGGGGTTTACAATTTGACCAGCATGTATGGCGCGACTGAAGAGCTGTGGTTTCCTGAGTGGGAATTCAAAGGAATGCCGTGGACCAATCCGGAAATGTACGCGAAATGGTCTCCGCACATGTTTGTGAAAGAGTTCAAGACGCCGCTACTCGTGATTCACGGCGAGCTTGATTATCGCGTGCCCGTAGGTGAAGGACTGCAACTGTTCACCGCGCTGCAGCGGCAGGGCGTCGAGTCAAAGCTGCTGGTTTACCCGGACGAAGGTCACTGGGTGTTAAAGCCACAGAACTCGGAACTGTGGTACAACACCGTCCTTGAGTGGTTCGATAACCATTTAAAACCAAGGTCGCAATCCTGAGTGGCGCGCACGGCGACTCGCCTAAGGATTTGTCTTATGAGGAGCGCGATGCAGTGGTCTTATCAGTCTCCGATCGGGAGGCCGATTTTGCCGGTGTTCACGATGCCACAAAAAAATTGGAGGTCGTCACCGTGCCCGGGCAACGACCTCTCCCCAAGTTCAGAACAGAATGGTAGAGATTCTAAGGATGTGCAGCCGTACCATAAGCAATCCCGATACCGCGAACAGGTCAGGATCTCAAATCGTAGGTGAGCAAGCTCTTAGTCAAAAGCACTCGAGCACGAGGATACCCTCGCCTTCCAAGATTCTGGAAGTATTTACGAAAAATTGGAAATCCATTTTTTGTGCGCAGCGACCCGGAGCGGAATCGCTGGGATTTGGCTTCGCTCGCTGACTCGAGTTCGGCGGCTACTCTGTTAAGTTGAAATATTCATGACGTGGCATTAACGACCCGTTGCTCCAGCTCGGTTGCGTTTCCGATCAAGCTCACAAGCGATGCGCCACCATGCGCGACTGGCATCTGAAGCTCAGCTTCCAGGTCTTTCATCGTCAGGTCATCGAGAAAGACATTGCCTGACTTCAGACAAGCTTGCTCAGGAACGATCAGGAAGTCTCCCTCGATCGAACCTCGTGCCGCCAGCACGTCGCTTCCTGACACAAGCCCTGCCACAGTTACCTCCTGGCCGAAGAAATGATTTCGGACAGCGGCGACCTTGAGCATCGTGCCATATCTTTCGTTAATCTCATTCACGTAGCCCGCCAGTATCGGATCAAACAGTTCGCCAGTCACCACCGTGCCGCGCAGCGATCCGGGCTCGAGCTTGAAATCGGAGAGAAGATCGCGGCTGAGCGTTTTCTTCGCTTCAACGATGAAACGGCGGACCATTCCGACGCCATCTTCGATCTGTGGGTAGTCGCCATAATGCGAACGTCCGGGTAGCGGTATGCCTGCGCGCAGATAAAACTCGTCCGCCAGAAACACAAACGTTGTCCCGAGGCGTTGGCGGAACTCACGCTGCCACGAGCGGACCTCTTTGATCAGCCCGTGAGAGAACGCATTCGTCACCGCGGTCATCCTGTCTCGATAGTTGTGCAGCTTTGTGAACACGACCGGAACCACCGCGACCGAACGAAGACCCGGATGAAGCTCCGCTAAATCGTCTATCGTTCGCCTGAGCACCAAGCCATCGTTGATCGTAGGGCACAGCACTATCTGAGCATGAAGCTCGATGCCGTGTCCGGCGAGGTATCGCATCTTACCGAGCACGTCGTCGGGACGCTTGCGGCCGAGGAGATAGCGGCGCACTTCGGGATCGGTCGCGTGAACGGAGACGTACTGGGGTGACAGCCGCTGTTGAACAATGCGATCAAGTTCCACCTTGGAGATGGAAGACATTGTCGTATAGTTACCGTGAAGAAACGACAAACGAGTATCTTCGTCTTTGAAGAACAGCGACTCACGCGAGCCCTCGGGATTCTGGTTGCAGAAACAGAAGATGCAGTCATTCGCACACTGGCGCGGCGAGAAGTATTCAAAGTCGAGCCCCCAGATTTCGCCTTCGCCGACTTCAACGTCAATCTCGGCCGCGTCGCCCGATTTTTTGATGATGTCGAGCCGCACGCGGTCTTCGCTTCCCGTGTAGAACTGAAAGTCGAGGAAGTCGTGAAGTTCGCGGCCGTTGACCTTCATTATGCGGTCACCGGCTTCGATTCCCAGTTCGTCCCCTAGCGCAAACGGGTCAACCGCGGTCACCACAACGCCTTTTTCGTTCTTTGGCGTGTTGATGGGATAGATAGTCTCGAATAACTCCGTGTACATAACCTTGAGAGTATAGCAGAGTGGAGCGTTATGATCGGACCTGGGGCTATGGGTTGAGGTGAAAAGTGAGAATTACAGATCTCAAAATTATCTCAAACTGCAGATTTCAGATTGCAGATTGCAGATTGCAGACTGCAGATTTTGCAGATTATTGCAGAGCTCAAATCCCAAATCTCAAATCCTAAATCTCAAATCCCAAATCTCAAATCCCAAATCTCAAATTCCAAATCTCAAATTCCATTTTGATCGTAACTGGATCACCAATTTGCGATTCTCTTCGATTGACTTTGAGATTTGCAATTTGCAATTTGCAATTTGATATTTTGCAATCTGCAATCTGCAATCTGCAATCTGCAATCTGAGATTTGCGATTCTCGTGTTCTTAAACTCAAACCGTCCAAACCGCGAGCCTCACGCGTGAGCCTCTCCCCCTTCAACACGCACCTCGGTGGCCGGAGTTACTGGTTTCCCTTCGGGTATGGGCATGTTGCTCTGCACCTCGGCAGCAGGCATGAGAGTGTGTGGCAGAAGTTCATCGATTCGATCCACAAGAACTACCTCCAGGTCGCGCAGTGCCTCTTCAGGAACGTCTTTCAGGTCGTGCTCATTTCTCCTTGGCAGGACAACGCGCTTCATCCCGGAACGGCGAGCCGCGAGAACTTTGCCTTTTATCCCGCCAACCGGAAGCACAAGCCCGCTGAGCGTGATCTCGCCGGTCATCGCCGTATCGCTACGCACCGGACGCCCTGAGCACAACGACGCGAGCGCGGATATGATCGCGACGCCGGCCGAAGGACCGTCCTTCGGAGTCGCGCCGGCGGGCACGTGGACGTGCACGCCGCTATTCTCGAACTTCTCGGCGCAGTCGAACCCCAGATCATCCGAGTGTGACCACAGGTAGCTGAGTGCGGCCTTCGCAGACTCCTGCATCACCTCGCCGAGTTGGCCCGTCAGCGTAAGCCCCTTCGATCCGGGCAGCAGTGTTGCCTCGATGAACAGCACCTCACCGCCCATCTCAGTAACGGCCATTCCGGTGGCGACTCCGGGCGGCAGTGTTTGCCGGGCCATCTCGTGAAAGAACATCTCGTGGCCAAGATAGTCTTCAAGCTCCTCGGGCTCTACAGTAAACACGTCGCCTTTGCCTTGTGCGACCTTGAGCGCGACCTTGCGAGCCACGCTTCCGATGTTACGCTCGAGCTGCCGCACCCCGGCCTCGCGAGTGTACCGGCTGATGATTCCTTGAATCGCTACGTCGGTGAACTGAAGCTGCTCTTCGCGCAATCCGGCCTCTTTAACCTGCCGCGGCACCAGGTACCGCTTGGCGATGTGAAGCTTCTCCTCTTCGGTGTATCCCGAAAGCCGGATCACTTCCATGCGGTCTCGCAGCGCCGGTGGGACCGGTGAAAGCGTGTTGGCGGTTGCGATAAAAAACACCTTCGACAGATCGAATGGCAAATCCAGATAGTGGTCTCTGAAAGAAAAATTCTGTGCCGGGTCGAGAACCTCGAGCAGCGCCGAAGCCGGGTCGCCGCGGAAGTCCATCCCGAGCTTGTCCACTTCGTCAAGCATCATCACCGGATTATTGACCCCGGCGCGCCGAAGCGCCTGAATGATGCGCCCGGGCATCGAGCCGATGTATGTGCGCCGGTGCCCGCGCAGTTCGGCTTCGTCGCGCATTCCGCCCAGCGACATCCGCTCGAACTTACGGCCCATCGACCGCGCGATCGATTGCCCCAAACTCGTCTTGCCAACTCCCGGCGGGCCGACAAAGCACAGTATCGGGGCTTTCGTCTTCGGATTGAGCTTTATCACCGCAAGGTGCTCGAGGATCCGCTGTTTGATATCTTTCAGATCGTAATGATCTTCGTCGAGAACGGCCTGAGCAATGTTCAGATCCAGGGCCTCTTCGGTCGATTTCTTCCAGGGCAGGTCGAGTATCCAATCAAGATAAGTCCGAATGACATGGTAGTCGGGCGCCGCGGTCGGCAAGCGCTCGAGCCGCTTCAGCTCGCGATCCGCTTCGGCGCGAACCTCATCGGGTAGATCGGCTTTCTCAATCCTTTCGCGGAGAAGCAGAGCCTCGGCTTGCTCCGGCTCGCTTTCGCCAAGCTCCTTCTGAATCTGCTTCATTTGCTCGCGCAGAATGAAGTCGCGCTGCGCCTTGCCGAGTTCTTCCTGCGCCTGGTTCGCGATCTTGCTCCTGATCTCCAGTACCTCGACTTCGCGGGCGAGGTATGTGTGCATCAGGTGAAGCACCTCGCTTTCGGTGTCGGCCTCGAGCAGCGCCTGTTCCTGGGTGACGTTCAGATCGAGCACCGAACCCAGGAAGTAAGCGAGCCGCACCGCGTCGTCGGCTTGAACTATGATGTTCCGAATCTCCGGCGGGACATTCGGAAGCAGGCTCAACGCTTTTTGAACCAGGACCTGAATGTTCCTTTGAAGCGCTTCAACCTCCGGGGTCTTCTCGCGCACGGGCTCCGGTAATACCTCGACTCGCGCTGTCAGATGAGGCGTCTGCCCGCTAAATTCGATTATGCGAAACCGCTCCTGACCCTGAACTATGAGGTGCAACACTTCTTCCGCGCCGGGTGAGCGCATCATTCGGTTTATGACGACGACCGTGCCGGTCTTGTAAAGGTTGTCGGGGGTCGGCTCGGTCTCATTGTCCTCACGCTGCGCCAGCACGCCGAGCAATTTCTCTTCGGTGGACAGTGCAGCCTCCGCCGCCGCAAGCGACAGCGGGCGCCCCACGGTTAGCGGCGTGATGCCCGACGGGAAAATCACGGTGTTCCTCAACGGCAGGATCGGCAACTCTAGGATTTTGTTCTCTGTCATTAGCTTGTCCCCTGAATTCACTAATCGGGTTGCCAGCGGCAAAAAAACGCTGGCGACCGTCCACTCCTTCCGACTCAAAAACAATTCAAATGCAAGATTAACCAGCCGTCCTTACTTTCGGATTGAATCTCCGACCGCGACAAGTCGCAGGGGATCTTCAGGATGCGCTCGAACCGGCTGTAGGTTATTTCGAGTTGATGGTAGCTCCACCCCTCGGTGATCACGGTGTCCCGCCGAACTCCGCGCACTATCAGCTTGTCCTCCGCGATCAGCACCTGAACATCCTCCAGTTTGACGCCGGCAAGATCGAACTTGATTTTCCATCCTTCCGGGCATCGGTAAATGTCCACCGCCGGCTGCCACAGTGGGCCGCTCGGGCGGCGATACTCGCTGGTGATTCGCTCTATGAAAACTTTTTTGCTTCTTGACATCATGATCTTGCTCCACCGGTAGCATCGACTTCAGTCTGTGCGCTATCCTGCAGCGCCACGCAACAGACTAAAGTACGCTACGCTTCACAGCAGATTCGCCGTTTCAACAAGGTCGCCCACGCCCAGATCGCGGGACGTTAAAACGCTATCGATAAGCCCGTAATCGACGGCTTGCGTTGGGCTCAGAATAAAGTCGCGCTCGACGTCATGGTCGGTCTTTTCGAAAGGCTGTCCCGTCAAGTCGGCCAGAATATGCGATAGCAGATTTCGCGTCCGGAGAAGCTCTTCCGCATATATTTTCACGTCAGTCGCCTGGCCGGCGATGCCTTCAACCGACGGTTGATGAATGACTATCCTCGAATGAGGAAGAGAAAACCGCTTCCCTTTGGTGCCCGCGGCGAGCAATATTGCAGCCATCGAAGCCGCTTGCCCCATGCAGATCGTCACTATGTCCGGTCTGATGAAGTGCATGGTGTCATAGATGGCAAGTCCCGCGGTAATCGACCCCCCAGGACTGTTGATGTAAATCGATATCTCGCGGTCAGGGTCCTCGGATTCCAGATAGAGCAATTCCGCTACGACGATGTTCGCCACCGGTTCGTCGATATCAGTGCCGAGAAAGATGATGTGCTCTTTCAGCAGCCTGGAATAAATATCGTAGTGGCGTTCGCCTCTGCCGGTCGTTTCGACGACTGTCGGTATTAATACCATTTGGTCCTTTGTCCGTAGTTGGTAGTCCGTAGTCCGCGGCCCGTTGATGAGTCGGAAGCCCGAAGCTACGGACTGCGGACTACTGACTACTGACTAATTCAGAATCTCAACACCGCGCCGATGCCCGCATCCGCCAGCTTAGCCGCCGCTTCGCCAGACACCAGTTGAACCTTGCCGCCCATGTCGAGCACTCGATGTGAGGCGCGATTGATCAGGTCCGGCGCCGCCTCGAGCCGCCCTCCGCAGAACGAGCACTTCCCGTTGCCATCCGAGATCAATACGTGGCACGATCCGCATTCCTTCCCCTCGACTCGAAAATCCCGCGCGACCACCAGCCGGTAGACTCTTCCCTCCTGGATGGCGCCCAGCGTATCCGACAGGCCTAGCACCGCTCGTTCACCCTTCATCGCGGCGGTGATCATAGCATCGACAATCCTGGCTTCGTCCTCGTGCTCGGCTTTTTCCTGGACAGCCCTCAACTCGTTGATGAGCCGGTCGTGGCTGGCATCTACCGGTGCGGTGATCGTCCCGATGATCATCTGCTGGATCCGCTTCGGAAGGGCGCTGGCAAACGCCGAGGTCGCTTCCACTGGCCCTCCTATGACGATCCTCTTCAACTTCATACGATCGATTACCGACGCCAACTCATCGGCAACTCGCTTAGCGTGCGACTGAACGTGATTTGTGTGATCGCGGTCCATTTGCCCCTGCGAAAAGATGTGATCCGACCCGGTAGTTGCGTGCTTCTGAGGCACGTCGGACATGACTTCGGATTGCTGTTCCATGCCGCCGGCGTCGACGGCCAGTATGCGAGCGTGTTGCTTGTCTATCAGCACGACGCCGAAGCGATCGTGCTCTTCGATCACTTCGAGCAACGGCCGAACCCAGAGCTGCGGCGACCATCGCAATCCGGTGGGCAATTCAACTTGAAGATCGCGCTGCCACCAGAAATCCTGCTTTGAGTCGCTGAATACAACCAGCGCTTTGCCTTTCGGCACGTAGCCGCTTAGAAACTGCCGAACGCGCTGGCACTCAGCGTCAAACCGATGCTTGCTTCCCTGGTGTGAATTCTGATTTTCGGCAACCTGCCGGAACAGGCTCTCAACTCTTGTTTCGAACCCGCGATTGAGGTTTGCGGCGTTTGATTGATCTATGTTTACGTAGAGGCTCAGGATGAATGAATCAGCGCCAGGTTGATAGTCGTGCAACTGGCTTATATCGTCGTGCGAAATCATACCCCTTCTCCTTGTTCCCTGGTCCCTTGCAGGTCTGGATGATTGGCCGCCTGTTTTCCGCTAAAGCTGGAGCTGCGCATGCTGCAGGGTGTGTTCACTCCCCGGGAAAATCTCTTCCAGGGAGACCAGCCTGCCATCGTCAAGATCGGCGTTGGGGTCGTCCTCGGCCAGAAGCAGGAACCCAATGGTTGTTTGACCCGTGAGTCCGCTCCCCATTCTCTTGATCAAAGAGCGAGTCAATCGTGTGGCCAGGAAAGTCATCAGCTCTGGGTTGCGTTCCTTGTAGCGAGCCAGCGCCTCCTCGCTGGACCAGATTGGTATGCTAGGCTTCCCGGCTATTTCTTCGGTGAAAAGGTCGCCGTCTGCGCGGCGCATCACAAACATCTCGCTCATACGTTTGGACCTCCGTTACTGGACCTCATGATAGCACAAGCACTCGAGCGCCCGAACGATAATGAAGACCGTGGTCATTAGTCCGTAGTCCGTGGTCAGTAGTGCGTAGTCAGTGGTTCGGCGTTTGTCTATTCCGCGAACGCAATGGACACGGACTACGGGCTACGGACTACTGACCACGGACTAATGACTTCCCTCTGCTTCTGCCGCGAGCGGGCCCATCGAGAAAGTTATTGCTCCGCCGGACAACTCAGCTCGCAGGACTGCGTTGTCCTTGACGTCACCCTTCAGGATCAACCGCGACAGCGGCGTCTCGATTTCGCGCTGTATAGCCCGCTTCAAAGGCCGCGCGCCGTATACCGGGTCGTAGCCCGCCAACGCAAGATGTGACTTCGCTTCGTCCGTAAGTTCCAGCGTGATCCTTCGCTCTGCCAGCCGCAAGCGCAAACGGTCGAGTTGTATATCGACGATCTTCTTCAGGTCTTCCTCCGTCAGCGAGTGGAAGACTATGGTCTCATCGACGCGATTCAGAAACTCGGGTCTGAAATGATGACGCAACGCGTCGAGCACGCTTTCCTTCATTCGTTCGTATTGATCGCCGCGAAGCTGCCCGTGATACTCCAGTATCAAGTGGCTGCCGATGTTGCTGGTCATGATGACGATCGTGTTTTTAAAGTTCACGACCCGGCCTTGCCCGTCGGTCAGCCGGCCGTCGTCGAGTATTTGAAGCAAAACGTTGAACACGTCGTGATGAGCCTTCTCGATCTCGTCGAACAGCACAACCGAATAAGGCCGTCGCCGTACGGTTTCCGTCAACTGCCCGCCTTCCTCGTAGCCGACATAACCGGGAGGAGCGCCGATCAATCGCGCCACTGCGTGCTTCTCTTGATACTCGGACATATCTATGCGAATCATCGCGTGCTCGTCGTCGAACAGGAACACCGCGAGCGCGCGAGCGAGCTCGGTCTTCCCAACGCCTGTCGGTCCCAGGAAGATGAACGAACCGATCGGTCGATTTGGGTCCTTGAGCCCCGATCGCGCGCGAATTACGGCATCGGCGACCGCGCTGACCGCTTCGTCCTGGCCCACCACACGTTTGTGCAAATGCTCCTCAAGCGAGAGGAGCTTTTGAAGCTCGCCTTCGAGCAGCTTGGAAACCGGGATGTGTGTCCATCGGCTTACCACCTCGGCGATGTCCTCTTCGTCGACCTCCTCCTTTAGCAGCCGGCTGCGATTGTGTTGTTGATCGAGTCCATCTTCGTACTCGCGCAACTGCTTTTCGAGTTGATTCAGCTTTCCATACTGCAGCTCGGCCGCACGATTGAGGTCATACTCGCGCTGCGCCTGCTCGATTGCCACCTTCGTCTGCTCGATTTCTTCGCGAATGGAACGAATTTTCTGAACCGCTTCTTTTTCGCCTTGCCACTGAGCCTGGAGCTGATCGGCGTTTGCGCGCAAGTCGGCGAGCTCCTTCTCGAGTTTTTCGAGCCGGTGACGCGACGCCGAATCGGTCTCTTTCTTCAAAGCCTCGCGCTCGATCTCGAGCTGCATTACCCGGCGCAGAATCTCATCGAGTTCCGCCGGCATCGAGTCGATCTCAGTCCTGAGCTTCGCAGCCGCCTCGTCGACAAGATCGATCGCTTTGTCTGGCAGGAAGCGATCTGAAATATACCTGTGTGACAGTACCGCCGCGGAAACCAGAGCGGAGTCCTTGATGCGGACGCCGTGATGCACTTCGTAGCGCTCCTTCAAACCTCGCAGAATCGATATCGTGTCTTCGACGGTCGGCTGATCCACAATCACCGGCTGAAAACGTCGCTCGAGCGCCGCGTCCTTCTCGACGTGCTTGCGATACTCGTCGAGCGTTGTCGCGCCAATGCAATGCAACTCGCCACGCGCCAGCATGGGCTTGAGCAGATTTGAGGCATCGACCGCGCCTTCCGCAGCTCCCGCGCCGACGATCGTGTGCATTTCGTCGATGAACAGAATGACCTCGCCTTCCGAAGCTTGAATTTCTTTCAGGACCGCCTTGAGCCGTTCTTCAAACTCGCCGCGATACTTCGCGCCGGCGACCAGCGCGCCCATGTCGAGCGCAACGATTCGCCTGTTCTTCAAGCTCTCGGGCACATCACCTCGAATGATGCGCTGGGCGAGTCCCTCGACGATCGCGGTTTTACCCACGCCCGGCTCACCGATCAGCACCGGGTTGTTCTTGGTCCGGCGCGAGAGCACCTGAATCACCCGGCGGATTTCGTCGTCACGTCCAATTACCGGATCTAGCTTTCCGGCAGCCGCCATCTTGGTGAGATCGCGGCCGTATCGTTCGAGAGCTTCGTAGGTGGCTTCCGGATTCTGAGAAGTGACTCGCTGGTGGCCGCGGACCTCCATCAGCGCTCTTTCGATGCGGTCGCGAGTTGCGCCCGCCGTCTTGAGAGCTCGCGACGCGGCCCCGCCATCTTCGATAATGGCGAGTAACAAGTGTTCGACGCTTACATATTCATCTTTCAGTTTCTTCGCTTCGTCTTCGGCGGCTACAAACACCTTGTTCAGACGAGCGGTTATGTAAACCTGATCTACGGGGCCCGAAGGCCCGGTGACCTTTGGCATCTTGTTGATCTCGCGTTCGACGGCCGCTTTCAAGGGGTCGACGTTGACGCCCGCACGCGTAAGGATCGAGGGCACCAGTCCGCCCTGCTGATCCAGCAGCGCCTGCAGAAGGTGTTCAACCTCGATTTGTTGATTGCTGTATCTGGTCGCTAGCGTTTGAGCAGCGCGAACAGCTTCCTGTGCTTTCTCCGTGAATCGATTGATGTCCATGTGCTACCTTCCTTCTGGATACGTGATGCGTCATACGTGACACGTGATGCGTGAAACGTAAACTGACGTTTTGTTTGGTTGCGAATCACGTTTCACTCGTCACGTTTCACGTTTCACGAATCACGTTTCAGTTATCACGTATCACGCGTCACTTCTCCAATCCCGCCCTCGGGTCAAAGTGGCTGGCTTCGCCAAGGTCCCGATAGAGCTGCTTCTCTCGATCAGTCGGGTTAGTCGGCACAACCACCTTCAACTTCACGTACTGATCGCCGCGCCCGCCGCCCCGCCTATTCAAACCCTGGCCTCTCAATCTCAACCGTTGCCCGCCCTGAGCCCCGGCAGGAATCTTCATCTCAGCTTTGCCGTCGATCGTGGGCACCTCGATCGTCGCGCCCAACACAGCTTCCGACGGGGAGACGGGCACCTCAGCAGTGATGTCATCTCCCGAGACGGTGAAAATGGAATGAGGCTTGAGCTTCAGCTTTATGTACAGGTCACCAGGCTCGCTTGCTCCCGGTTGACCGTGCTGACCTACTTTTATCACCGAGCCTTCACGCGCGGCCGGAGGTATATTGACGTCAATCGTCCTGGGGCTCAATACCTGCCCGGCACCTCTGCACGTCGGGCACACGACACCGGAGGGAGTCGTTCCCTTTCCGCCACAAGCAGCACAGGCCCGCGTGCCTTGAAGGGTAATCCTGTGTCGGCCTCCGCCGTGAGCGTCTTCGAGCGAAATTTCCATCTCGGCTTCCGCGTCCTGCCCGCGTCCCGTTTTACTGCGCGTCGCTCGGCGTCGGTGCTCGGCCTGCCCCGTCGGCTTCGATCCGCCAAAAAGTGTCTCGAAGAATTCGCTGAAACCGCCTCCGCTAAAAATGCCGCCAAGGTCATCGAACTGTACGTTGACGCGTCCCCATCCGGGCGGCGGGGTGAACTCAGCGCCATTCTTCCAGTTGGCACCAAGTTGATCGTAGCGTTTGCGCTTCTCGGGATCGGAGAGGACCTCGTTGGCCTCGTTGATTTCCTTGAACTTGTCTTCCGCTACCTTGTCGCCGGGGTTCACGTCGGGGTGGTATTTGCGAGCAAGTTTACGGTAGGCCTGACGAATCTGTCCGTCCGTGGCGTCTCTCTTTACGCCCAGCACTTCGTAGTAGTCTTTGAACTTGATCGCCATTAAGCCCTGGCCCGATTGCCTCGAATCTGCGACATAGAAAGCATAAAATATGAGCGTGATAGTGTCAAGTTTAATCGAGAGGGGGCGTTAACAAATTGACATTTGATTTGCTTCGTTCGGGCGCTGGTGGGCCTTCAAATCGTCCTCTGTTTTGGCGTCGGAGGCCTCGCAAATGGGGTTTCGGGAGGAGACGACGCAACGATAGACTGAATTGAGATGATCAGGTATTCTTAGCGGGATTCACGGGCCTTTGTCGGCTTGAAGCCTGAAAGGAGGTGCTGCTATTCCCAAGGAAGATATGATCCCGGTCGAGGGAACAGTGATGGAGTCCCTTCCCAACGCCACCTTCAAGGTTCAAATCGGTGAGGGGCATGAAATCCTGGCTCACCTGTCAGGCAAGATGAGAAAGAACTTCATAAAGGTGCTGGCGGGTGACAAGGTGACGGTCGAGTTGTCGCCCTACGACTTGACCAAGGGCCGCATTACCTATCGGCATCGCAGTTAGGCCACTCCCGACTGAACTCCGTGCCTTCCGCGCTTCGAGTGAAAAGTCGCAAGTCTAGCGCAAGGCGATCTTTCTTATCACAAAGTTTTCGTAGTCGGCGACGTAAAGAACCCCGCGCAGGGTGTCTATTGCAAGCCCGCGCGGCTGGTTGAACCTCGCGTCCACCCCAGGGCCGTCGCGGAGCTTCAAACCTTTTCCTCCGCCAGCGACAGTCGTAACGTTTCCCTCTGGATCAATGCGGCGAATATCACTCGACCCGAACTCGGCGACGTACAAAACCCCATCCGAATCCAGCGCGAGCCCGATCGGTTGAAAAAACTTTGATTGTCCGCGGGGTCCGTCCAGAATCGTGCTGCCTCCCCCTCCTCCGCCTGCGACGGTACTGACCCGCTGATTCGCGAGATCGATTCTTCTCACTCTGTTGTTGTTTGTGTCGGCCACGTACAGGAAGTTGCCATCAGCAGAGAGTGCCAGATCTGTCGGAGTGTTGAATCGAGATCTATTGGCCACTCCGTCTGCGAAACCGGGGACACCGTTGCCCGCTATGGTCTCAACGACTGACTGTCCGCCGGTTTGGGTTATCCGGCGTATCACGCTGTTGCCGGCGTCGGCGATGTAGATCGCTCCATCGGGCGCAATCAGGATGCCGTCGGGAAGCCTGAAGGCGGAGTCGAGCAGACCGGCGTCCCTGTAGCTGGCGATGCCCTCACGCGTACTGTTTTTCTTGCTCTGCTTGTCTTTATCAGTAACCTCGTTAAACGTACCTGCGACCGTGTCAACCGTTATGCTCGCGCCGGTTCTTCGTATCCGTCGCACGACGGAGTTGCCGTTTTCGGTGACAAAAACGGTTCCACTGCTGTCAACGGCTATGCCGTTAGGGAAGGAAAAGGTGGGTGGCTTGCCCGCGGCGTTTCCGGAATCGTTGTAGCCCTCCAAGCCCGTCCCTGCGAAAGTGCATGTCTCACCTGTGTTGACGTTTACCGTCCGTATTGCGTGATTCTGCTGATCGGTGATGTAAAGCAAGCCATCGGGGCCGAATGCCATTCGTCTCGGACGGAGAAACCTCGCTGCGTCGCCGCTAACACATCCTGGATCAAAGCCGCCCTTGCCGGAGCCGACGAAAGTCGTCACGGTCACGTCTGGAACCACCTCGAACGAAGCCGTCGCCGTCTGGTTTCCGTCGGGATCCTTTACTTGAACTGTGTGCGTTCCCAGGGCCACATCGTGCTCCAACGCAACTGTGAGACTCGTTTTGGTGAACCCTCGAATAAACGCTTCCTGACCATCGATCAACGCCGTGACCTTTCTGCTGAAGTTGGCGCCGATGACCTCGATTGAAGCCTTGTTCTCACCCTGACGAATTCGAACCGGCGCAATAGTGAAGATAAACGGATCCGTCGTCGGGGTGACCGGGACAATCGTGTCCAGGGACTGTATGCCGTCTTGCTCGACGCGGACCACAAGTTGAGAGGGTTCGCTTCTAAGGCTGCCCGGAATAGTCGTTTCAAGCCGATCGTTCTTGCCGGCAGTGGTTGGCAGTTCCATGTCGTTCACGAAGATTGTCGCGCCGGGCTTGAAGACACCGGTCACGACAAAGGGGACATCGTCAGTCCCAACTTCAATCTCGCCGGGATCTACCTCGTCTATCTGGGGAGGACTCGGAACCACGAAGAAGAGTTCAGTGTTAGATAGATTTCCGTTTTTTGCTACCAGGGTGATCGGTATTTCCGCCGGATCGTCCACAAAGTCGTCGGGGATCTCAATCTGAACGCCTCCGTTGACTTCCGTTACGGTCGTGCTCCTGCCCCAAACCAGGACTTTCGACCCATTCCCAAACGAATCGGTACGCAGGTTGGGGAGAAATGTTAGTCCTGAATCCTCCTGTACAGAGTTGCCGTCAAGCACAATCTGCAAGTCCGGGTCCTGAGCCGCGACTGTCAACGTCGCCGAAGGGCTGGTACCCCCATCGGGGTTGACGCCCTGCACCGTGTGAGTTCCAGGTGACGCAATCAATGAAGCGTCCACTTCCGCGAGCAGCACCTTGCCGTTCTTGCTTATTCGCGGGGAAGCCAGCGCTACGCCATCGAACAACACATTGGCTCCGTCCACAAACCGGCGTCCGTCCAGTCTTATCGTGAACGTTCGTGTTCCCGCGGTTATGGTGCTCGGGTGAATTTTCTTAAGATCGGGCGCCCCTTCTTGTGCCCGAACCGTCAACCGGCCGGTCAAACTGGGCAAAAACAGATAGGAAAAAACTAAGATAGCTGCCAGCAAGTATACGACTAACTTCCTCATTAATCTCTTACTCCTATTTATTAACCACAACTCGACACCCAGGGCGCTATCCCTCTGTATGCTTCGCTTGAGTCATTAATCTGCGCTTAATCGCGGCACTCGTTGTACAAAACGTTGACTCGACACTATTAGAAGCCGGGCCGGGCCAAAGCTTGCAACGTTATATCTCCCCAAGACCCCGTGCAGGAAGCGTCACCCTGTAGACTCTGGTAGTTCCGACGACGAGGAAAGAGTATAACCAGCGCCTGGAGCGTTTCACAAGATGGAGTCGCGTCCCAGTTTGGATGCTCGTCCTCGCGTAGATGGTACGCCGATGATAATCTCTTGCCCACAGGAGGTATTGAGTGAAGATAAAACGACTCGGGCGCACCGGACTTAAGGTGACGGAGGTCTGCCTTGGAACCATGACTTTTGGTCATCAATGCGACGAGGAAACCTCCCATGCAATTATGGACGCGTCGGCTGAGGCCGGGGTCAACTTCATCGACACAGCCGATGTCTACCCAATTCCGGTGTCCCTGGAAACCGCCGGAAGGACGGAAGAGATCGTCGGCCGATGGCTGCGGGGCAAGCGGGAGGACTTCGTGCTTGCGACGAAGTGCAGAATGCAGATGGGAACGCGCCCGAACGACACGGGTCTTTCGCGCAAGCACGTGCTGGCGGCGATCGACGCGAGTCTGCGCAGAATGGGTACCGACTATATTGACCTTTATCAGGTCCATGCGCCTGACCCCGAGACGCCGATCGACGAAACGCTTGGCGCCCTGGACTCGATCATTCAAAGCGGCAAGGCGCGCTACATCGGGTGCTCGAACTTTCAAGCGTGGCAGCTCGCCAATGCGTTAGGGACCAGCGATCGGCTCGGGCTTGCCAGATTCGACTCTGTTCAACCCCGTTATAACTTGCTGTTTCGGGAGATCGAACACGAGTTGTTTCCCCTGTGCGAAGACAAGGGCGTCGGAGTTATCGTCTATAACCCGCTCGCGGGAGGGTTCCTGACGGGCAAACACCGTCGTGGCGCGCCGCCTGCGAACAACACGCGCTTCGCGGTAGCCGGTAAACTCTATCTCGACCGCTACTGGAACGAAGCGAGCTTCGAAGCGGTCGAGCGCTTGCGAGTTTTCTTTGAAGCGCGGAAGAAGTCGCTCACTCACGTCGCGCTTGCCTGGGTGCTGAAGCAACGAACCGTAACTTCTGCGATCGTCGGCGCAACAAGCGCTGAGCAGCTACGCGATGCGCTTGGATATGTTGATTTGGAACTTGATCGGGAAGAATTGGATCAGTGCGAAGGGATATGGTACGACGTGCCTCGCGCTCGCGATCCGCGAATCGCGTTGAGGTAGTCCGTAGTCAGTAGTCCGTAGTCAGTTTTCGTATATAACCGCGGACTACGGACTAATCCGGTTTTACTCTTCGTGGGGAGTGTTCCGCTTGCGAAGGCTCTTTCGCGCTCGGCGCCTGGCGACCTGTGACTTCAGACGGCGGCGTTCGCCCGGTTTCAAATAGAAGGCGTGCTTCTTGGTGTCGGTGATGATCCCTTCGCGCGCTACTTGCCGCTTAAAGCGACGGATCGCGCTTTCGATGCTCTCGTTATCGTGAACCTTTACCTGTGCCACTCAAAACCTCCCTTTTCATTTACCGAGCGAAAAGCTTACACAACGGGCGCCGCGAGTGTCAATCTGGTTAGTTAGTAGTTCTCAAGTGCCAAGACGTTGGTAACACCGAAAAGTGACTACGGACTACTGACCACGGACTACGGACTACTGACTACGTTGCCTAATCCGGAGACGCCATCAGTCTGTGAAGCGCTTCCTTTATCTGCGCTCGCGCTTCTTCGTCTTTCTCATTGGCCACAGCTTCAGTAAGCGCCGCCACTGCGCGCTTGTCGCCGATGTCAGCGAGCGCGATCGCGGCCGCGAGCTTCACCATCCGTGACTCATCCTTTAGCGACTGAATGAGCGGCTCGATCGCTCGTTTGTCGCGCAGATCACCCAGCGCTGTCGCCACCGCTGACCTCACGTCAGGCGCTTCGTCTCTGACCGCTGAAATCAATGCCGGCACTGCCCGCGCTTCCTTTAACGACCCGAGCCCCATCGCCGCAGCCCCGCGAACCGTCGAGTTGCCATCCTTCAGAGACGTCGTCAGCGAATCCACCGCCTTCGCGTCACCCAGTTGCCCCAGGACCCTCGCCGCGGCCGCGCGCACGAATGATACCTCGTCGTTGAGCATCGTGATCAGCGGTTCGACGGCTCGCTTGTCGCCCAGTTGTCCGAGCGCATTCGCCGCCGAAGCTCGAACGTCACCCTCCTGATCCTTTAATGCAGCAATCACCGCGTCAACAGCTCGCGGGTCGCCGGCTTCGGCCAGTTGATCGATGGCCTCGCGGCGATCGGCGGTCGACCGGCTCTTGATTCGTTCCAACATCCGCGTGATCTCATCGCCCTTCTGCTGTTGAGAAGCAGGAGCTTTCGCCTGCGAATCATCCTGTAGTGCGAGGGACTGCCAGCTTCGCGGTTGCGAGAAAACGATGAGAACAAGAGTGAGGACGACGCACAGCTTCATAACTATGTCTCACGCCGGCCGAGGGACGCCGTGAGAAACCAAATTAGAGATTGTCTATGAAATCTCCCGCAGAAAACTCCGACCCGCCTGCAGCGTCAACCCGAAATTCTCCGCCACAGTCTGGCCAATGTCCGCCAGCGATGATCGAGTACCAAGATCGACTCCCGCACGCGCCCGGCGTCCCCAGGCCAGCACAGGAACGTACTCGCGCGTGTGATCCGTCGAAACATCTCCGGGGTCGCAACCGTGATCGGCGCTTATCACCAACAGGTCATCTTCCAGCATCGCGGCCTGAATCTCCGGCAGCCGCAAGTCGAACTCTTCAAGCGCGCGCGCGTAGCCTTCCACATCGTTTCGATGGCCGTAGAGCATATCGAAGTCTACAAGGTTCGTGAAGATCAACCCTCGCCCGGTCGATTCGAGGGCTCGCAGCGTTTGATCGACACTTGCGTTGTTGTTGCCGGCTTTCAACTCTTCTGTCGTGCCGCGATGGCAGAAGATCGATCCGATCTTGCCCACCGCCGCCACGGCCAACCCCGCCGACTTCACTCGGTCGAGTAAGGTGTCCTCGGGCGGATCGATCGCATAGTCCTGCCGAGCTTCGGTGCGGCGAAAGCTGCCGGGTTTGCCGATGAACGGCCGGGCGATGACTCGGCCCACTTCGTCCCGGCCTGTGAGCTGCTCGCGCGCAATCCTGCACCATTCATAAAGCTTTTCGAGGGGCACGACTTCTTCATGCGCGGCGATTTGAAACACACTGTCGGCTGAGGTGTAAACAATCGGGCGTCCACTTTGCACGTGTTCCTCGCCGAGCTCCTTGATGATCTCGGTCCCCGACGCCGGCTTGTTGCCGAGCACCTTGCGGCCGATCGCCCGCTCGAACGGCTCAATCACACGCGCCGGAAAACCATTCGGATAAGTCGGGAAGGGCCGTTCGGTGACGATCCCACCCATCTCCCAGTGACCGGTGGTTGTGTCCTTCCCGTGCGAAGCGGTTGCTGCCTTTCCAAATATGCCGGTCGGGCGTTCAACCGGATCGACTGGCAAGCGCCTGATATTAGCCAGACCCATCTGACGCAAGTGCGGTATATGAACCTCGCGCGAGCCCAGCGCATGCCCAAGCGTGTCCGCGCCCGAATCGCCGTAGTCATCGGCGTCGGGCATCTCTCCGATGCCGACGCTATCGAGTACGACGAGGACGATTCGGTTGAAGGGGCCGCGTGAGGTCATTCTCAATCTCCGGTCGGTCAGTACCGCGAGCGGTAGCGAGCGCGGCTCCAGGTGGTCTTAGAGAGACTCGCGGTCGCTATCGCTCGCGGTACTGAGCGATTCTAAGTCTGCCCGAACGAATTATCAACGGCTGCACTTGCGCGCGGCAGCGCGATCTGCGGTTCGGCTCACAACTGCTTAAGAAAGCAGGCCCGCCAAGGTTTGAAGGGCGGTCTACAATACAAGTCGAACGGTAGGCATTGATAACTATCGATGTGCGACGTAGACCGCCGCCGCTTTTGAGCTTTGAAGAGTTTCGGCGAGTTTATGCTGCGGGCGATTTGGTAATGTTTGCCGCCAAGTGTCGCCGGAGCGAAAACGCCTGGCTGTTACCTGGCCCTTGAGAGTCGGGCTCGCACAAGTTCTGTCACCGCTTCGTACAACTTATCGAGCACCGTTTCGCGCTCTGATCCTTTGCTGAAGCCGATCGCCTCAAGCGTCAACGCGTCGAGTCTTCGGCGGTCGGTGCGCTTGATCTCTTCGAACACTGAACCCACCGGCCGGTGCGACAACTGTACGACCGCGGCTTCAAGTTTCTTCTTGATCCGTGGCGACAAACTGCGAGGATCGGGCAACAGTATTTGTTCGGCTACTGATACGTCGATGTCGGCTATCGCCTGCGCGCCGGTCATCTGGCGGCAAGTCACTTCGGCGTAGTAACGCGCCCAGGTCGAGTTTAGAAGGGCCGCAAGCGCCAATGCCGAGACTCCGCGTGACGGGAACACCCCGTAGAGTTTTTTGTCTTCGAAGACCCGCGCGCGATTCAAAGCCACCACCCAGCGCTCTCCGACCTTTGATGGAAAGATCAGCGGCGCGGGCTTCATTCCCCGCGCGACTGAATACCACGGCTCGCGTGACGAGCATGTTGGGCGGCGATGATATCCGCCGCGCTCACCGCTCTCGATGTATTCGAGCGCTCGAGTGCCCGCGAGATCGTTCGGTGTCAGCGAGCAGTTGAACAACATTCGGCGCGCCGCGACGCGTTCGAGCAGGATTCCAGGAATCTCCTTCAAAGAAAAGACCACTGGCGAGAGTAGTTCACTTTCGATCTCTTGCAGCTTTCCCGTACCATCTCGCACGGCCAGGAACCCGTTGGTTGAGCCTGGTTCACGCGACGATGACGATGCTTTGTCCTCGGTTCGGATGCCGGCCCGACTGAGATAGAAAAACTCATTAGCCCCGGTAGTGATCCCCCGCCGCACCGAAGCCACATCCGCCAACGCGAGAAGCCCGCCCGCCCTCGGCCCTTTGCCCTTTGCCCTTCGCCCTTCGCTCCTTGCCCTTTGCTGTTCGCCCCTCGCCCGTCGCCCGTCCTCTTTCACGTAGAAGAACTCGTTCGCTCCGGTTTTAACGCCGAACCGAACACTCGCCATCTGCGACAAGCTTCGCAGTCTGGGACTGCCACGCTCGATCACCTCGAAGAACACTTCGTCGGCGCGCAGGTACTTGCCCCATCCTCGCCCGAAAGCTGCGCGCGTCGTCCCTTCCTTCGCAACAGCACGCAGCAATTCA
>DATLWF010000164.1:0-6212 GCA_035576605.1 Blastocatellia bacterium
CCGCAGTCTGTTATGATGATTGTTTCGCCATGGGGCTATGAGGACAACATGCAGTTACGAGAAGACATTCGCAACATCGCAATCATCGCGCACGTCGATCACGGCAAGACCACTCTGGTCGACGCGATGCTCAAACAATCGGGCTTGTTTCGCGCTAATGAAGCCGTCGTCGAACGGATGATGGACTCGATGGACCTGGAACGAGAGCGCGGCATCACCATCATGGCGAAGAACGCGTCGGTCCATTACCACGGCGTGAAGATCAACATCGTCGACACGCCGGGCCACTCGGACTTCGGAGGCGAGGTCGAGCGGGTGCTCATGATGGTGGACGGCGTAATGCTGCTCGTAGACGCCAGCGAAGGACCGCTTCCGCAAACGCGCTATGTCCTTTCGAAAGCGCTCGCTCAGAAGCTGCCCTCGATCGTCGTGATCAACAAGATCGACCGGCAGGATGCGCGAGCCGCCGAGGTGGTCAGCGAGGTTTTCGATCTGTTCATCGACCTGGACGCGACCGAGGAGCAGAACGACTTCCCGGTGATCTACACCGTAGCGCGCGACGGCGTAGCCAAACGCGAACTGGCGGATGACAGCTCCGACCTCCGCCCTCTGTTTGATCAAATCCTAACCACGATTCCAAAGCCGGCCGCGCCGATCGACGGCGTGCTGCAGTTGCTTGTAGCGAATCTCGATTACAACGATTACGTGGGACGCCTTGCGATTGGCAGAATCTTTTCCGGCGCCGTCGCCGTTGGTGATCAGATATCGATCTGCAAGCTCGACGGACGAATCGAGAAAACGAAGGTCACGAAGCTTTACGCCTTTGAGGGCATGAAGCAAGTACCCATCGACCACGCGGAAGCAGGCGAGATAGTCGCGCTCGCGGGCATCGAAGACATCTTCATCGGCGAGACGGTTTCTTCAGCAGAAGACCCGCAACCCCTTCCGCGAATCACAGTGGATGAACCAACCATCTCGATGCTTTTCAGCGTGAACACATCGCCGTTCGCCGGCCGAGAAGGAAGGTATGTCACCTCGCGGAAAGTGAGAGAGCGTCTCGATAAGGAAGCGCTCGCCAATGTTGCGATTCGAATCGAGGCGACCGACACGATGGACACCTTCAAGGTGTCAGGCCGAGGGGAGCTCCAGCTTGCGATCATGATCGAGATGATGCGGCGCGAGGGATATGAACTCCAGGTATCGAAGCCCGAAGTCATCACCAGGCGGGAGAACGGTCAATTGCTGGAGCCAATCGAGCTGACGGTGATCGATTGCCCCGACACTTTTATTGGCGTGGTCACCGAGGCGCTTGGGCGCCGGAAGGGCCGCCTCACCAAGATGGTGAATCACGGGACTGGCCGGGTGCGAATGGAATTCGAGATCCCGTCGCGTGGGTTGATCGGATTCCGCAGCGAGTTTCTCACCGACACAAAAGGCACGGGCCTGCTGAACACAATCTTCCTGCGCTGGGATGAATGGCAAGGCACGATCTCGCAGCGAATCACGGGGGCGCTGGTTGCTGATCGGCGTGGCCCTGCGACGACTTACGCGCTTTTCAACCTTCAGGAGCGCGGCGAGCTGTTCGTCAGACCGGGGACCGAAGTTTACGAAGGGATGGTGATCGGAGAGAACGCTCGTGATGTCGATCTGGACGTAAACGTGGTGAGAGAGAAAAAGCTTACCAATATGCGCGCGTCGTCGGCAGACGACGCGATGCGCCTCGTGCCCTTTCGCGAGTTGTCGCTCGAGCAAGCCCTCGAGTTTATCCGTGAAGACGAACTGGTCGAAGTGACCCCCTCGTCGATACGAATGCGCAAGAAGACTCTTGCTTCCAACCAAAGGCCAAAGGGGCGCGCGAATGGTGCGTGAAGCGTGAAACGTGATGCGTGAAAACGTGAAACGTAATGCGGAAGTACGATAGACTTTTAGTCTGTGTTTGCAACCTCGATAGACGTGATCTCGCTCGCACGCCGACTAAGTCTACGCTACTTCCTCTTCGATCTTTTCTTCCCCGGCCGCAGCAGATCGCGTGGAATCACCTTCGTCAGCTTGCGTATATACGTCGGAGTCACCCCAAGTATCGACGCGGCATCGCGCGCGTTTCCCCTTGCCCTGTGAAGCGCTCGCGCCCACAGCCACTTCAACAACGATATCTTCGCGTCAGCAAGAAGCGGGATCTTCGCATCCGACAAAATGAAGTATTGTTCCTGATCGAGGGAGTTGATTCGTCTCCGAGCGGCCTGGGCTTCTTTTCGCAGCTCACCCAGCGGCCGCGAGCCAAGCGATGCCTCGACATCGCTCAGCAGCTTGCAAGCCTCGACGGGATTGTTCACGCAAATAGCCTGCGACAGCAGCGCTTTGATCTCGAGCTCCAACAGCGATGCGCGAAGATCGTGCGCAAGGTCGAGCGCTTCCCACAGCACGGCCGCTGCCTCTTCGTCCCGGTCCTGTGATAAATAGTACTTTCCCAGCGTGCGCCTCACGTCGGCTTTTTGCGATTGACTGTTTGCCTGTTCGGCGATTTCCAGTGCGGTCCCGAGCGCTCGATGAGCCATGTCCCATTCGCGCTTCGCCAGGTGCACTCTTGCCCTGATCTCGTAGGTCGACGCGATCTGAGTGCTCCTCACCCTCACGCCCATTTCGATCGCGCGGGTAACATATGACTCCGCGCTGTCATAGTCCTTCAGCCAAACCAGCGTGGCCGCGATGCTGTTCAGCGTCAGATAGGTGTACTGCTGGTGTCCCATTCGCTCAAACGTATCGTGCGCAAACAAGAGATACTTCTGCGCGGTCTCGTGCTCGCCGATGACATTGAGCGCCAGAGCGACGTTGACTCTCGCAACTGCAAGGTTGTAATCATCATGGCTCTTCAACAGGATCTTTATGCCCCGTTCCAGCGTCGTGCGCGCCTCTTCGACCGCGCCCGTTCGATTGCGCACCGCCCCAAGACAAAGATAAGCGACGCCTAGCCAGTACGAACGCGACCCGCAAGCGTAAATCTCGACGGCTGTTTCAAAACATCCCGCCGCTTCCTCCCATCGCTCCAGTGACCAGAGCGCCTGCCCCTGAAGCTGGACGGCCTCACCCCGGGTGAGATCGTCATCACGAACCGTCGCAATCGTCTGAGCAAGAGAAGCGAGACGAAGCGCCTCTGTTGGCTCGTTGCGGCGGTAATGATAGAGGGCGGTCATCAACAAAACGCGCGCCGCCAATGCGAACGGGACTCGGTCGACCCCTTCCAGATAGGGACCGAGCGCGGCCTCCATCTCTTCCACCTGGCCGTTTCGCCCAGCGAGTTCCGACGCTAACAATCTAAGTCGGACCGTCTCCTCGTCGAACTCAGAACCGGTTCGCCAACCGACGCCAAGCAGGCTCGCGATCTTCTCGTAGTCCCCTGACTCGCGGAGCTCTTCCAGAGCCGTTACGTCAGTGTAGTTGTGGGACATATTCCCTCCCGTGCACCCGGGGCCGGTGCATCGATGGTCGTCATTGTCAGACACGCTTGACTGGGTGTCAAGAAGAAGCACGACAGAAGCACGAGCTCAGAGAAAAACCTTACGCTACCCGGGTTCGGCGAACGAGCGGCGCGAAGCCGATCGCGATCAGCAGACCAAACGAACAAAGCGTAACAATCCTGAAAGTGCGCCGTACGGATGTCTCGAGAAAATCCAGCGTGACGCGGTGCAGCCCAGAGCGCAACTCAATCTCCATGTCGCCCAACTCTTCAGAAGTGTTGATAGGAACCTGTTGACCGTCCACTACTGCAGTCCATCCGGGAAAATTGAACGTGCGCACCAGCAACTCGTCGTCTTCAACCAGATCGGCTCGCACCACGCGGTGCTGAGGTTTCCATTCCTCGACCACAACTTCGCCGTTCTCTTCAGTAGCCAGTTCGGCTTGAGGCACATCGTCGGCCAACTCATCTGGATCAGCAGGAGCGCTGCTCGGAATTGTGGCCGAGTTGAAGTGCTCAGTTTCAGGCTCGAACACGGGAGCCTCGATCGCCGGCCGGGCTACGGCGACGGCGCTGAGACCAATACCTCCTACTATAATGAACGCGGCCAGTGAGGCAAACAGAAGCCGCTCAGAAGATGAGCGCCGCGCGGCCGCGACGATGGCGGCCTGCGTGAACGCTCCAGCTATAAGCGCGACTACAAGAGTTGTGATCGCAAGCATTCTCCAGGTGAAGACTCCGATATCGATTTTTGGGATGAGCCTTCCAAGAGGCATCGACGCCCTGGTCATCATGAAGCTCGCGAGGCCGCCGAGGATTACCCATAACAACACTCTTTGCTTCAGTGCTGAGTCCAGGGCTCGACGCTTGAGCCAGAGCACCGTAATCGCGGCAACCGCGATAATGCCCGTTCCGGTGATCCATATCCAGTCAATCAGCTTGAAGAAACCGCTATGCACATCCGAATTGTACAGGTCGTGCACGAAGACATAGGTTTTGTGATAAGGCCACGTCTCTGAGATGAACTCCTTATGAATCAAGTTCTGCTCGATCGCCGCCGGCAGTAGGTATACCGCTGCCAGCCCGATACCAAGGGTCATTGCCACGCCGACCGCGACCAACCCCTTCCACTCTTTTCGCATCACGCTCAACACGAGCACGTACACTCCAAACCCGAGTGTGAATTGATAAGCGGTCGGCGGATGCGACCACAAGAACGCACCATAGCTTGCCGCGAGTCCTGCGATGCTAAATAGCGCGGACCTTTTCCTGGCTTGCGAGGGTGCGTTCATCAAACGCTCCCCGAACAGCAGCATTAGCGGCATCCACACGAACACGAGCAGCTCTGCCATCGCACCGCGTTGGTACTGGTCCGCCGTGTGATAAGGAAGGAAGATGTAAGCAGTCATCGCCGCCGTCGCCGCTCCGCGCCCCATCACTTGCCTGGCGTAGATGTACAGAGACGCTGCTGCCGCGATCATCATCACCAAGTGCGCATCCAGGAGCGCTCTCAACCAATCTCGCGTGATCGCGTAGCAGGCAGAGGTCAGATAATAGACTCCCGGCGGATAGTAGCTTGTCGTCGGCGCGCCGAATCCGCGATTGGTGTCTTCCTCCCATCTGGGATATATCTCGCCCGCGGCAAGCCCGGTGTAAAACGATCTCATCTGATCGTAGTGCAGGAACATGTCGTGAGTAGTCGGCATCCGCAGCTCGAACGCGTCGCCGCCCTTCTCCGACTGTCCCATGAAAAAGAAAGGCACAACGGCAAAGGCAGATAGCCCGATGCATAACAAGGCGATCAGCAGTTTTGTGTTGCGTTGGTTCCCCGCGGTAAGCCTGTCGTTCTCTGCAGCAGAAGGTTTAGTGTTCTTCGTCTTCGTCTTTGTCTTCTTCATCGTTTACGCAAAGGGCTCGCCCCGGTTGGTTGAGGTCTGTTTTCCGTTGATCCTGAGACGGCGCAGGCAATGCTAACACGAGTGGTGATAAAATGATCAAGCGCCGGGCAATCGCGTTTTATTCTAATCATGAAGACGGTCCTGACACTCATCGTTTCAGTCGCCCTTTTCAGTGGCTCCAAGCCTTCGGTAAGCCTTGTTCCGCAGCCCGCTCCGCCTTCTGAAGGCTCTCAAGCTGCGGACTCGAAGACAACCGTCGAAGACGAACGCGGAGTTGTAGCGCTCGATCAGGCGCTACGCGAGATCGCCAACCCTTTCACCGTTCTTTGCATCGCAGCCCGTCCGGGCGATGAAGACGATGGCACGCTCGCCTACGTGCGCAAAAAGCTCGGCGCGCGCGCAGTCATTCTCTTCGCAACCCGCGGCGAGGGCGAAGACAGCCCGACTCGCGCCGAGCTTGACCAGGAACTGGGCGCTGTTCGCACTCGCGAAGCGATCGAAGCTGCGCGAGTCCTCGGCTCTGACGTGTTCTTCCTCAACTTGCGCGACATCGGGTGTTCAAAGTCAGCCGATGAAGCCTTGAGCATTTGGGGACACGAAGACGCGCTTCGCCGGATGGTGCGCGCAATTCGCTCGCTGCGACCCGATGTGATCATCACCAACCACGACTCCAAAAACGGCGAAGGCGTCGCGCAAGCCGTCGCTCGATTGGCCCTCGAAGCTTTCAATGCAGCCGGCGCCACAAAACTGGCTCCAGAAGCCGGTTCTGAAGCTTGGCAGGTCCGCCGTTTCTTTGAGCGAACCGATGACGCCCCCGCCGCCGTCAAGATCGACCTTAGCGAATACGATCAGGTTCGCGG
>DATLWF010000165.1:0-4238 GCA_035576605.1 Blastocatellia bacterium
CCGGTGAAGAACGCCTCGTCAGCCGACAGCAGATCTTCGAGCTTCAGCGTCCCGACTTCAACTTCGTAGCCCAAATCGCGCGCCAGTCCGATGACCGAGTCGCGTGTGATCCCGAGCAGAATAGAAGAGCGCTCGTCGTTGGTCAACAAACGATTCCCTTGAACTATGAACAGGTTTTCGCCTGATCCCTCGGCGATGTTGCCGCTCTCGTCCAGCAGCAGCGCTTCGTCGTAGCCGCCCGCGGCTGCCTCTCGAGCCGCGAGCATCGAGTTCAGATAGCCGCCGCAGCCCTTTGCCGTCGTCGGCAGCATGCGCGAGTGAAACTTTGTCCACGAGGCCACTGTCACTCGCACGCCTCGCTCGATATTGTCTTCACCGAGATAAGCGCCCCACGGCCACGCGAGAATCACGACTTCGACGGGACAGTTGCGAGGATGCACGGCCAGGTTCGCGCTGCCGTGATAGCAGATGGGCCGCACGTAACAACTGGTGAACCCGTTGCAGCGAATCATTTCGCAGACGGCATCTTGTAGCTCGTCTTTCGAATATGGAACCTGGATGCCGTAGGCCTCCGCCGACGAGTAGAAACGTTCAAGATGCGCGTCCATTCGAAAGACCGCAGGGCCCTCTTCGGTTTCGTAGCAGCGCATGCCTTCAAAGACGCCGCTCCCGTAATGCAGCGTATGAGCCGAGACGTGAATGGTCGCGCCGGCCCACGGGACTACCTCGCCGTTCATCCACACCCAATTCGTTTGATCGAACGTCACTGCTTCCCCTCCGTCGCTGTTTTGTCGGGGCGTGCCTCCGTGCGCGCCCTTCATCCCAGGATGCCTCTCTACCGTGATGACGGCGCTTACAGGCACACCCTACACGCGGGCTGAACCCGCTACTGTTTCAGCCGCGCCGTGCGTCCGGTGCAGCTTGTAGTTCACCGCATCGGCGAGCGCCTGCCAGCTCGCTTCAATGACGTTATCCGAAACGCCCACTGTGCTCCAGGTTTCATGATTGTCGCGGCTTTGAATCAACACCCGCACCTTCGCGGCGGTCGCTTTGTCTGCGTCCAACACGCGAACCTTGTAGTCGGTCAACTGAACTTCTCCGAGGCACTCGAACGTCGGGCTCAGGCTCAGCCTTAGCGCGCGGTCGAGCGCGTGGACCGGCCCGCACCCTGCCGCAGTCGCTTCCAGAATTTCATCATTCAGCGCAACTCTCACCGTAGCTTCTGACTTCAGCATCCCGCCAGAATCACGCTGCGTGGTAACGCTGTAGCTC
The DNA here is from genome assembly GCA_035576605.1 of Blastocatellia bacterium. GTDB lineage: Bacteria > Acidobacteriota > Blastocatellia > UBA7656 > UBA7656 > Onstottus_A. Next base: position 1,273 of record DATLWF010000165.1, read on the forward strand.
TCGAGACTAAAGAACTCCTGATACCCACCCATCGCTTCTTCGAGTAGAAGTCGGAACGAACCGTCCGCTGCTTCGAATTGAAACCCGTCGTGTTCGAGCTGCTTGATCCGGTCGACCACGGGCTGCAATTTGACGTGGCTGCCGGAAACATCTATCCCCATCTCCGCCGCTTTGTACAACACGTTACTCTTGCCCGAAAGGTCAGACACCAGCACGCGGCGGCTGTTCCCGGTGAGCTCGGGCTCGACGTGCTCGTAGGTCGACGGATCGCGCATTACCGCGCTGACGTGGATTCCACCCTTGTGGGCGAAGGCGCTTCTTCCGACAAAGGGCATGTCACTCGGATGTGGCAGATTCGCAAGCTCGGCGACGTAGCGAGAAACTTGCGTGAGTGTCGATAGCCGCTCCCGGCCGATAGTTTCTTTGTCGAGCTTCAACTCGAGCGCAGGGATGACCGAGCACAGGTTCGCATTGCCGCAGCGCTCACCATATCCGTTGATAGTCCCTTGAACCTGCTCCGCTCCCCACTCCACTGCTGCGATCGAGTTTGCGGCCGCCAGGTCCGAATCGTTGTGAGCATGAATACCGAGCCTTGCCTTTACCGACTGGGTTACCTGGCGAATTACTTCGGCGAGCCGGCTCGTGAGCGTTCCGCCGTTGGTATCGCAGAGCACGATCCAGTCCGCCCCGCCTCGCTCGGCGGCGAGCAGCGTTTCGAGAGCATAGATCGCGTCGGCCTGAAAGCCGTCGAAGAAATGCTCCGCGTCATAGATCACCTCACGACCCTTCGATTTCAGGTAGGAGACCGAATCAGAGATTAGTTCGAGGTTCCTCTCCAGCGGGATTCCCAGCGCTTTTGTGACGTGCAGGTCCCAGGTCTTGCCGAAGATAGTTACCACGGGTGTGTCGGCTTCCAGCAGAGCCGCCAGGTTGGGATCTTCTTCGACACGGTGGCGAGGATGGCAGGTGCTGCCGAAGGCAGCCAGCCGAGCATGATTTAAGCTGAGCGAACGCGCTCGCGCGAAGAACTCGGCGTCTTTGACATTCGAGCCGGGCCATCCGCCTTCAATGTAATCGACGCCAAGCTCATCCAGCCTGCGCGCTATAGTCAGCTTGTCTTCGACGGAGAACGCAACGCCTTCGCCCTGCGTTCCATCTCTGAGCGTCGTGTCGTAGATCCAGACTCGCATATCATACCGCCCACAAGCATTCATCGGGATCGTGATGAAGAAGTCGATCCTCCCCGGTTATCCAATCGAGCCGCGTGGGCGTGCAGATGTCCAACGCGACCGTGTCCGCCAGCGCTTCAGAAGAGTGCTCGACACCGGACGGAATCGATAGCATCTGGTTGGCGCGCAACGTCACATCGCCGGTTGGCAGATGAAACCGCCACTCACCCTTCAGTACTATGATCACCTCTTCGCTGTCGTGGGTGTGCGGTTGAGTAACCGCCCACTGCATGACCTCGACCCTGGCTACGACGATGTTGTCTCCGAGAGCGACCTTTCGTGTGTAAAGTTCCGAGATGCTCTCGGGCGTCATTTTGTCCCAATCATAAAAACCCATAACATTTCCTATTTTCTATTTCCTATTTTCCATTTTCCATTTTCTATTCTCTAACATTCTCCATCTCTATTTTCGCATCGAAAGCTAAGTGAATTCCCCAATAGAAAATAAAAAATAGAAAATAGAAAATAATCAATTCTTCGCCTTATCAACCAGTCGTTTCTCCGACAGCCACGGCATCATTCCGCGTAGCCGCTTGCCGACTTCCTCAATCGGATGAGCCCGGCCTTTCGCCTCCAACTCCTTGAATCTCGTCTTGCCCGCCTCGTGCTCGGCCATCCACTCATCGGCGAACGCTCCCGATTGAATGTCCCGAAGCAAGCTCTTCATCGCTTCGCGAGTCGGGCCGCCGATGACTCGCGGGCCGCGCGTTAAATCCCCATACTCTGCGGTGTTCGAGACCGAATAGCGCATGTTCGCGATGCCGCCTTCGTAGATCAGGTCGACTATAAGTTTCACTTCATGAAGGCACTCGAAGTAGGCCATCTCCGGCGAGTACCCGGCTTCGACAAGCGTTTCGAATCCGGCTTGAATCAACGAAGTCAGACCCCCGCACAACACGGCTTGCTCGCCGAACAAATCGGTCTCGGTTTCTTCCCTGAAGGTCGTCTCTATTATTCCTGCGCGGCCGCCTCCGATCGCCGACGCGTATGCAAGCCCGACCTCGCGGGTGTTGCCCGTCGCATCCTGATGAACAGCAAGCAGGCACGGCACCCCGCGTCCCTGTGTGTATTCGTAGCGCTCCAGGTGGCCGGGCGCTTTTGGCGCCACCATGAACACGTTCACTTCTTCAGGAGGAAGGATCTTTTTGAAGTGGATCGAGAAGCCGTGAGCGAAAGCCAGGTAGTTGCCGGGAAGTAGATTGTTCGCAATCTCCTGTTGATAGATCTTTGGCGCGAGCTCATCGGGGACCAGCATCATAACCACGTCCCCGTTGAACGCAGCTTCGGCCGTATCTTGAACTACAAGCCCGGCGGCCTCGGCTTTCTCACGCGAAGGGCTGTCAGCCCTGAGACCGACGATCACATCGCAGCCCGAGTCCTTCAGGTTATTGGCGTGGGCATATCCTTGCGCTCCGTAGCCGATCACCGCGATCTTCCTGGCTTTGAGATGAGCGAGATCGGCGTCCTTGTCGTAGTAAACGTTCATAGTATCTCCTGTGAGAAATTTGCAGTTCGGCCTTCAGGCGGAAGTTTGTGGTTCAGAGTACCGACTTTAGTCGGCTCGTTGAAACTGGTCACCAAAACAACCGCCGACTAAAGTCGGTACTCTAAACGACGAACTTCCGCTGAGGGCCGAACTACACTTACATTTGTCAAAGCTCGCCCGACACCGCCAGCTCAGTTTCATCGATCTCCCGGCCAGCATCAGAAGCGTTCCCCTCCGAGAGCCTGGCGATC
>DATLWF010000166.1:0-14759 GCA_035576605.1 Blastocatellia bacterium
TGAAGTTCCTGTGAGATTCGCGTCCGCTCCGCGAGGCGTTCCTCAAAGCGCAAACTCAATTGCCTGGCCGATTGGCGTAATCGGTAACTATACAGTGCCAATAGCCCAGACAGAGCGGCGAGCGCACACAAGAGCAAAAACCACCATCGCCGCCAGACTGCCGGCTCGCCTTTCACAATAGCAACTGCTAACACCCCGCTGCCTTCGCCCGGCAGCACATCGGTGGATGGTGGCGGCTGGTATCCAGGTTCGACGAGCAGTGCGGCGTACTCCGTTCCAAGGTGTGTTGAGCTCCTCCACTTGGAGTCGGTTTGAATTTGGGTGAACGGCTGGTTGGTGAAGGGTTGCACGAACCATGCCCCGCTTCGGGCGAACAAGACGATCTGTAGCCCAGGTCGAGCGCCGCTGACGCCGCCTTCGATGACATCAAGTCTGTCAGGACCGCCCTCCTCTGCAGGAGGAACTCTGGTGAATTCGATGTAAGGCCCGGGGTTGGCCTGTTGCGCGCGGCAACCGCCCACCACCATGCAACTGACGGCAAGCAGTAGAACGCTTTTCCATTGGCAGTTGCGTGAGAGTGAGTCCCGGCGTTCTGGATTCAATGTTCGGTATTCACAAGCCATTGCAGCCGGTAGTTTACTGGAGGCGCTGAAGACCGGGGTATCCAAGGTTTCCGGTCACACACACGGACTACAGTTTATCGTCCTGCACGCATCAGACGATCCGAAAATTCTACCGCGGGTATAGAGTAAGGGATGCCGAGGGCGAAGCGAATCCCTGTAGACTGGAGTATTTTAGTACCACTTTCGTGGTAGAGCGTCCCATCAAGCCGAGTGCGTCAGGCTATTTTGATCGCCCCTTCGCTCTTCGCCCACGTAGTTTTGTTTTCCGCGAATTCAATTTGGCGAACCAGCCGGGTTGCTGCTCTGAGGACTGGTATTCGAAGGCGATACTGCCGGGGATATCCAGCTCAACTTCTGTGCCCGCGCCGGCACGGCTCGAGACTTTGAGACTCGCGCCGATTCCTTCGCTTCGTTCGCGCATACCTGACAGGCCAAAGTGTCCTTCACGTCCCGACTGGAGCACTGGAGCATCGATCCCGCAACCGTTGTCGCGTACAAGGATTCGCAATTGTCTGGAGCCATACTCCAATATCACCTGGATATTGCTCGCTCGCGAGTGGCGGAAGGCATTAACCAACGCCTCACGCCCAATTCGGTAGACTTCGTCGCGGATGACTGGATGTAAAGGCCGGAATGTCCCTTCGACAGTGACTTGAAAATCAGTTTGTTCTCGAAGGCCGATCTCCCGCTGAATCGCGGCAAATGACTCTGCCAGATCGTAAGACTCGCTACCAGGCGAGCGCAAACCCTTGAGAGCGGTTCGTCCCTCCTCAATAACCTGTCTCATCAGTTCGTGAACTCGACTGATCAGAGGCTTCGCCGCAGAATCGGCGGGTAAATGATCAGCTGCGACATCAAGCTGCATCGACGCACTAAGGAATCCTTGCAACAGCGTGTCGTGCAAGTCCTGGGCGACACGTGTTCGCTCTGCAAGCCGTTCTTCGAAGCGCATATTCAATTGTCTCGCAAAGCGGCGCAGCCTCAAGCGGTAAAAGATCAGCACGGCCAGCCCGGCAGCAGTAACGCAGGAGAGGCGAAACAGCCATGTCTGCCAGAAGACCGGCTCGATATCGAATTCAAGAATAGACTCCGGTCCGTTCCAGAGGCCCTCGCTGTTGCTTGCTATCACTCTGAACCGGTATGCGCCTGGACTCAGGTTCGTGTAGACGGCCTCGCGAGTCGAGACAATTGCGCTCCAATCTTTATCAAACTCATCCAATCTGTACCGGAACCTGATTCGTTCGGGCACCGTGAGACTCAGACCGGCGTAGCTGAACGTGATCCTTTGACGAGCGCTCGAAATATGCAAGCTGCCTCGCATATCAACCGCACGGCCATCTGCTACCACGCCTTCGATGTGGACGATTGCAGCAACTGACTTGTTCGACACCTGCGTGGGATCAACGACAGAGAGCCCGCGGCCTGTGGAAATCCAGATTCGCCCAGACGCATCGGTGATAACTGATCTGTGCCGCTTTACACCTTCGATACTGCGGAGGCCATCCTCGAGTCCGAACTCTCGTACATCCTTCTCGCCGATCACGCCGTTTAACAACCTATCGCGATCAACCCGCAAAACGTGATTTGAAGTCGAAATCCAAAGCCAGCCATTCGAGTCTTCTGCAACTCCCAATATCGGTTCATGTAGTGTCTCAGGTACTGCATAAGGAACCTGAATCTCACCCGAACTAAGAGCCGCAATACCATTGTCGGTCCCAATCCAGATTGTTCCTTTGGTGTCCTCCAGAAGACAGTTCACCCTGCCGGGAGGCAAGCCATCGAAGCTTCCGTATGGTGTCCAATTGTTTCTTATTAGCGAACTCAGTCCGTTCGCCGTCCCAACCCACATCGTCCCATCAGAACTCTCAAGAATTGACGTTACCGTATCGGACGGCAGCCCGTTCGCGAATGTGTAGGTTGTGAGTTTTCCTTCTTTCAACCTTGTGAGGCCGCCGCTGATACTCCCGGCCCAAACTGTCCCATCGCGACTCTGATGAACTGCATAAATGCTATTTTGAGCGAGGCCTGCTGTCTGGGTGTAAGTCTTTGCTACGAAGGAGCCATTGTTGTATCTAAGGTGTGTGAGTCCGCCCCCCCGTCTCCCGATCCACAAATCACCCTTACTGCCGCCTAGCGAATAGACGACGTCGCGGTCCAGCCCGTCCTCAGTCACCTGACTAACTTGCCCGTCCTTTTCCCAGTACAACCCGCCGTCGGATGGCGCAAACCATTTTCGGCCCTGATCGTCGATGTAAACCGAGCAAATGCTCTGTGAACTTCCCTTCGAAACAGAATATGTCGTAAAGGCGATGTCGCGCAGGCGATCGACGCCTCGCGTACTTCCTATCCAGAGATTCCCTTCGCGGTCTTCGAAAACGGCGTTGACTGGCCCCGCAAAACCGATATCCCCCTTCTCCAGTGAGAACACCCCGCCGGCGTTCAGTCGCACCAGCCCTTTATCGGTGCCAATCCAGATGTTCGACTCGCGGTCCTTGGTAATTGCCAGTATTTGGGCATGGCCCAGGATATTGGATACACCTGTTTTGGTTGCCTCATCGCGATTCCAGCGCACAACTCCATTGTCGGTGCCAATCCACAGCTCCCGATCGTAGCCGGCCATGAGGCTATTAATCTTTCGGTCAGGCAACCCTTTCTCGACCGAGGAAAGTCGCCCTTCGCTCATATAAAAGAGGCCCGTATCTCGGGTGCCCATCCAGACTTTGCCGTCGCTCGTCTTTGCTATGGATATGACCAGCATGTTTGTCGGCGCTGCCGTCGATAGCAGCTTTTCAAATCTCCCTTTGCTGTAGATGAAAGCGCCATTCAAACGTACCGCAAACAGAGCCTCGCCGTTCGGTCCCAGACACATCGCCGTAACACCGGAGCGCGATCTGTCGAGATCGCTCGTAACGTCCTGAAAGCTCCCATCCCGATACCGGAGCAGGTTGCGGCTCTGCGGCCGCAACCAGAGATTTCCCTCGGCGTCGGTCATGAGTTCCAGAACTGGGCCTGCAGGAAGAGCGGCCGAGTTCGTTTGATTAAACAATCGGAAACTCAATCCGTCGAAGCGCACCAGGCCATTTTCAGTGCCGAGCCACAGATAGCCGTCGGGGGTTTGTGCTATGGCGTAAACCGGTCCGCCGAGCAATCCTTGCTCGACGCCCCATCGGTCGTGTACGTAATCAGTCACCGCGCGATTTGGATTCAACGCCTGCGCGGTGTTGGCGAAACACACCGCCAACATGCCCGCAAGAAGCCATCTGAAAAACCAACGACGTTCGGTTTTCGAGTTACGGAAGGTATTCAAATTTCTCAATAACAACTTCGGTGTCATTCTGTACGGGGTTATCTGTGTTGCCGTTAACATACAGGGCCATTCGGACCGACTCTGCACCAGGAGAAGGAACTCCCGACGTGAACACATGCTCGCTGACGGCCTCAGACCGGTGATCGGTAACCGAGCCGCGGTCTGTTCTGAAGGATACTCGTCCTGATTCCCAACGGAACGAATGAGTGAGAGCTCCACCAGGCACAGTGAATCGAGCAACGTTCGCCGGAACATAAAAAGGCTGGACTTCAACTTGGGCATTCTTGCTCGCAGCATCTCCCCAGCGGCTGATCTCAATATCCATCTCGCGGTTATTCTGATCCCCTCCTGCGTAGTCAAAGGTGAACATTGCAAAAACGACCGCTGGCTCGAGATGTGACGTATCCCGCACGACGAAAGAATACGATCCGTATCCCAAACTACGCGTCAGGGTCACCTCGGCACATGTCCACTTGCCAGACTTTTTCGCTATCCGAAGGTGAAGCGCACCGTCGGTATCGGTCCACGCGTTCGATGGATCGTAGTCATTGACGGTGTCCCCACGGGCACTTGGCGCGTTACGGACCCTCCACTCGTAACCGCTGAAGTGAAGCGGCGCAGCCGTTGTCGGTCCGGATGTTGCGCCCTCTACGGTGGCTATAGCGACTACCTCGCCGCCCACGACCGGGAGCGTGTACATCATCGGCTTGGGTCTATAGCCGGTCTCCACAAGGAGCGCCGCGTATTCCGAACCGACGTGAATTGAATTTATCCACGTAGAGTCTGGCTGAATCTCAGTGAAGGCGTGGATAAAAAGTGGTTGTATCCACCACGCCTGCGTTTTGGTGTATAGAACAATCTGCTGTCCGGGACGGGCGCCATTCACTCGGCCTTGCATAACGTCGAGCTTGTCGGTTCGAGTCGCCTCTGCGGGAGGAATCCTTGTGAACTCGATTGAGGGACGAGCAGTTTCGATCCGCGTACCGCACCCGCTGGAGAGGATGCAGAAAGCGAATGTCATGAGGGCGCTCTTCTTATCAGTCAGCGACACTTGAGGCCTCAGTTCTTGCCGTAGAAGTTCCGAGCACTATAGCTGATCATTTTCAGTGGCGTCCACGCTCGCGGTAGGAAGTTATGGGACAGTCAAATTCTCTATCGTGTCGCCGCAAGGTGCCGCAGAATGGCCTCAGCGTGAAACTCCGCGGCATTGGCCCGTATCCGTTCAATCTCCTCGTCGCAGAGCCCGCCGGAGGCGTTAATGGATTTCAGGGTTTGGAGATATTCTCTGACTGGTCGCTCGAAATAAGCGAACAATAGATTGTCTGCCTTATTCCTGGCCATAAACTAACTCACGCGTCGCAATCGGGACCGTCCCTGATTCGACTAGTGTCCTGTAGCATTGAAACGAAGTTTCACGCCCTCCACAGGCGGCAAAACCGTTAAAACGGTTGGGACCGAGCGGTGACTCGCCGACACCCAACTGAAGTTGGGTGTTAATGAAAAGGCCGCTATCGAATTGAATGTTACAGGTCACTAGTTACTTCGATTCACTATCTGTTGAAATAGATGGAACTGCGCCATCACTGCGAGAGTCCTGCGCGCTTAAGGATGCCCTCGAAGCGCGGGTCGCCGCGCAGTGGATCGAGTAGAGGTTCAATTCTGAGTAATGGCCCGAAGACTTCATAAGATCTCTCCAGTTCGGCAAGGGCTCTTTCCTTCTCGCCGGCAGCGGCCAGGAAGACGACGGCTTCGTATGGGGACAACTTGGCTAGTTGCTCTTTTGCGGTGATTGCCCGCAAGACTGCCGGCCAGCCACCCTTATTAAAGCTCTCCTGTATCAACGCCGCACTTTGTTGATCACCAATTAGCTCTCGGAACGTGGCGTAGCTCTTGGCGGCTTCGGCGTAGTTCCCGCTCGCCATGTAAAACTTGGCGAGACGTTTATAGGTGGCTGCAAACTCGGTATTCAGTTCGAGAGTCTTTTTTAGTTGTGCGATTGCATCATCGTAGCGTCGCGCGTAAAACAGGCTGTCGAAGTAGTATAAATTGATGATGACTGAGAGGGGATCAATCTCTAACGCCCACCGTAATTCGGCCTGTGATTCCTCGTTTCGGGCAAGATCGAAGAGCAGAATGCCGTACCATTGATGCGCCGTCGCGTAATTCGGATCGAGTTCGATGGCGCGTTTGTATTCGCGTTCCGCTCCGGCGAAGTCGTATTCGTTCGCGTTAACGCGTCCGAGCGTGGCGTGCGGTTCGGCCAGTTCGCCGTCCAGCGACAGGGCTTTCTGGGCGGCTTCTCGCGCCGGCTGCATCGCCTCTCGCACCGGCCCATTGCGATATGAGGGAATCAGCACGTATGCATCGGCCAGCCCTGCGTAGGCCAGCACGTAGTTCGGGTCAAGGGCGATTGCCTGGTTGAAATAATCGAGGGCTTTTTCCAGGTCTTTCAACGTTCGCTTGTTCCAATAAAAGCGCCCTTTCAAATAAAGCTCGTAGGCTTCCGTGTTGTTCGTGTACTTCCTGGACAAATGCTGCTCATTAGCGCCCGCCAATTTCAGCCTTAAGTTATTGGTAATATCGCGTGCAATCTCGCTTTGCAAAGAAACGAGGTCAGTCTGTCTGCGAGTATATTGCTGGCTCCATATGACGTTCTCAGTTCGCGCATCAGCAAGCTCCAAACTGAGCGTCAACAGCTCGCCGCGCAAGACTAACCGACCGTTCAAGATCGCCTGGACATTCAAGTCAGCTCCGACTGTGTGCGGCGAAATGTCCTTGCCTTTGTATCGCAACACGGACGAATGCGCCTTCACATTCAATTTCGGAAGCTGAGACAGATCGCTTATCAGGGTCTCCGTCATGCCGTCAGAAAGGTACTCGAGCTCCTCATCCGCATTGACATTGATGAAGGGTAAAACAGCCAGCGAATAGATTGTCGGATTGTTCTTGCTTGATAGTGAGAAGTAAGCTGAGCTTACCAGCGCCAGAGCGATGATGGCGATAGCAACAAGGCCGATCCGGCGCTTCGTCCTTTTAATTAATCCGCGTGTGGGACCTGTCGACCTCGATAAACTTGATGGATCTGTCGAGAACGATGCCTCGCTTATAGACACGGGCATAGCTGAGGTTTCTACTGCAGGAGTATCCGGCAGAAGGGCGATCGTTTCGTTGTCGATTAATGAGCCACTATCCTGAACGAGCCGAACTCCATCGACGCGACAAAATGCGAGCAGGTTATCTGTCGCGATACGCTTGCATTGAGGACACCGTTTCATAATGGCTCATAAACGCAGGACGCCCCCGAGCACGCTAAACTAACCCTTTTGGTCCTACTCTTCTCTTTCATAACAGCGAGAATTTGAATTCAAGAAAGACGCGCACGCTTACGGTGTGCCCATCCTTCTGAGCTGGAATAAATCGCAACTCTCTGGCGGCTTCGATGGCTTTCTGATCAAGACCGTAGCCCAGCGCGCGCGCCACTGTGATCTCGGATATTGTTCCATTGGCATTTAGGACCACGGACAGTTTTACTGCGCCCTCAACCTGGGCTCGTCGTGCTTCCTCGGTATAGCCTGGAACTGGACGCGCCAATATTTGAGGACGCGTTGAAACATTGCTGACGCTGAAGACGTCGTTGTAGTTCACTCCCTCGTTTGGAATGCCGCCTCGTCCACCACCCGAGGCCGTGCCGACACCGTTTCCTTGTTGGCCGCGGGCGGCCCCGTCTGAAGCCGAATCCCGGGAAGCGGTTGCTGTGGCGGGGTACGGCGCTGAAGGCACCGTAGAAGTTGATTCAGTCCTGGTTAGTTCGGGCGGGCGCGGTGTCGGCCTGGCTTCTGGTAGTTCAACCCTCGGCGGTTCTGGCGGATGGGTTGGAATCGTTAATTGACCTCTGCTCGAGGTTCCGTTGACTTCTCTAATTGGCTGTACGGCTTTTTTGACGGGCAATGGCGCAGGCGCGACGTAAGTAATATTGAGACGCGGCGCGCGCGCAGCACTCGGCGGTGCGTGATGATGAAAGATTACATACGAGGCATAGATTCCCGAGAGCGCGAGTGCGTAAAAGGAAACCGCTACGATTATCCCGAGGCGAATCCTTTTTCTGTTCTCGTGGCTCATAGAGCCGGTTGCGTTGATCGCCGCTATGAAAGCGGCGGGATCGCGCATTATCGCTCTGGCGGCCTCTTTCAGTTCGCGGGCGAGTCGCAGCAAAAAGGGGGCTGGAGTGTTCGGCTCTAAGAATCGGAGTTCATCATCAATCCCGATTTTTCTCGCTCGACTCTTCGGACCATAGTCATCTTTATCACGCCGCGGGATAACCGTAAGATGGTCAATAGCTTCCATTGTTTCCTTGCTCCGCAGTCTTCTCGACGCAGCGAGTGCCTACTCCGAATAGTAGCCGCTTCGAGTAACTGCCTTCAGATCGGGATCCTTCATCTTTATTGCGATCGTGTGAAAACCGCGGGCGGAAGATAATGATTGAAACCGATACCCAATCGAATACTGGCTCCGCATCTCGATCTCCAACCTGTCAAAGAATCTCGCGAGTCGGTCATTGTCCAAGTTAAGGTAGAACTGCCGTCCGCCGGTTGTCTGCGTCAGTCGATCGAGCACCGGCTTGCCGCGCAGATCTCGAACGTTGAGTGAATTCTCATCCGGCAATCGAAGCGCATAGATAGTTATGTTGTTCTTGAGCGCCATCTCCAACGCCTGCTCGATGGACGCCCGGCTCGTAGTATCATCGCCATCAGTTAATACCAGGATCACGCGGCGTGCTTGATCGGTCCCGGATAGCTTGTCACGTGCAACTTTATAGATTGCATCGAAAATCGATGTCCCGCCTTCCGCCGTAACCCTGGAGAGCGCGTTTGCCAATGTGTTGGGGTCGTCGGTGAAGTCCTGCGTCAGGTAAACGCCCGAATCGAACGCCACAACGCAAGCGCGATCCCTGTTCGGCCTGAGCACTGAACTAAAAAAATTTCGAGCAGCAGTTTTCGCCAGCGATAAGACCTTCTGAACGCTTCGACTTCTGTCTACGACTATCGCCATTCGAAGGGGCTGGTTTGATTCCTCGCTGAAAAGGACTACAGGCTGCTCTTTGCCTTCGTCGAGCACCGTGAAATCATCTTTGGTGAGACCAGAAACAGAATGTCCGCTCTTATCACGCACCGAGACGTGGGTGTTGACCAGGGCAGCGTCAATAGTAATCGTGTCGTCGTCAGACTCTGGCGAGTTGCCATTGTGCCTTGACGAACGCGGCTGTTGGATGGCCTGCGCGAAAACAAGTTGTGTCGCTACGATTAGTGTGGCGAGTGTCCAGATTGCACCTTTCATCATCAGGTCACCTCAACGGTCATCTCACGGAAGCCGCGACGCGTCGAGTCACCTGGTCAACAAGACCATCTGCAACTCCGCTCAACGCGTCACGCGGGGAAAGCGGGCCGAGCAAGCTTGATCCGTCCGACCGGCCGGAGATTATCTGCCTGCCGATTTCCTGTCCGGTCATTTTGTCGTAATACCGAAGCCGAACGGTCAAGATGGATTTGCCGAGATCCAGCGGAAGGGCTTGCTTTAGCCGGCTTCCCTTCGCGTAATCCAATACCTCGATGACGGTCACAAGCGTACGAGTTGAACGTTGCTCAAGTTCTTGTTCACGGGCTCTCTGTCTGTCGCGCGCTTCCATATCTTCAGCGCTGCGGATCGGGGCTTCGAGAGCATCGCCTTCGGAAGAATTCGTGTTAGCGTCTTCACGATGTGAACTCTTCTGGTTGACGATATACAACTCCGGGTTGTAGGAGTCTATGACTGTGACATCTTCAAAGATCTTTCTGGATTCGAACTGAGACTTGATCTTGGCGACCTGGTGATTTGACACCTCCTCGTTCAATGCGCCGCCAACAAGGCTTACCGGCCTGGTAATCTCAAGTTTGTTGTAGTCGGCAATATTTCCTCTGAACGGGATCACTGTGGTTACGCGAAACTCCCCTCCGAGCACGAGCGTCTTCATGCTCAGAATGCCGTTCTGTCCCTTGTAGTTCTCTAAGTTTCGCCTGGCTATCCTGACTGCAGTCGTGTGAGCGACCTTTTCCAATGCCTCCTGTGCTGGTGGATCCTGAAAGGACTGAGCGTTGCAGCGCGACGATAAGGTGAGCGCCGACATGGTGCACACAACTGTAAGCATTAACAATTTAACCGTTCTTTCACTGCTGAACATATCGGGCCGCCTCCTTCCGTGTGGTGTAGTGACTCGTGCTCCAATCCACGAAGCTGACCACCTCCTTCCCCGTTTTCTCGACCATTCTTTCCACGTTGCTTGTAACGCGAGTGTTTTCAACCGTAATGTTGATCTCGCCTAACACCCTGGTTGTCTGCTTGTCCTTGAGCTGGATGCGAACGGTCAGCACTGAGTGATTGTTACCCTGCTCGATATATCGCAGCTTCGGTATTCCGGGCGTGTAGTCATCGATATAGCCATCCAGGACCAATACGGATCGCGACCGATCGACTGCAACATCGACAGCTGATGAATTGGTCGCGTCCCGTTGCGGACTCTGGGAGTCGGATGCATCCGTAATGAGCTCAAAGTTCTTGAGAGAACGAAGGCCCTTTTTGACCTCCAGGTTCAATCGCTGAACTGAGGACTCGGGGATCTGATCGAGCATCAGATTCTCCAGTTGATGGACCTCGATAGCCTTGTAACCTCGGAGGTCTTCACTTACCGGCGTGATCTGATAAGAGCGCACTCGCAAGCCATGCACTTCGCGGAATATTCTCGGTGGTACCGACGTCACTACGCCGCGGACAGAGCAGCCAAGGCTGATCGACGCCAACATGATGCTCATTGCGTACGCTGTCTTTCTCACGGTCTTCCTTCCCTGCGTCAAGGTGTTAAAACCCTCGCGTGATTGAGAAATAGATCAGGTTGCGCTCGTGACTGTGCCCAATCTCAACTCGTCCGGCGAAACCGTTTGAATAGCGGTACTGCAATCCCCCGCCAACAGACGCCCTCCAGTTGCTCGAGTCAAAATCCTGATTGCTCAAAATAGCGGGGTCGGTTTTTGACCTGTTGTCTCCCCAAACCTGACCGGCGTCACCAAAACCGAAAACATCCAGTCCACGATTTTCGCTTTGAGTCCAGACGGTCTGGCGCAACTCGGCAGAACCCAGTGCCAGGTTATCGCCTCGAAACCGAAAGTTCTTAAAGCCGCGGCCATACATGCGGCCACCCAGAAATGACTGGTCATAAAACGGAATCTGGCTGCCACCGCGCGGGTCCTTCAGACTCGCGTAACCACGGACCGCCAGCGATGTCTTATCGCTTCCCAGCGGTATGTAGCCTCGCGCATCAAGCTCTGTCTCCAGCCAGCCATAATCGGAAGAAGCGGTCTTATCGTTAAGTCCCTGCGCAGAGCCTATGCGTCCGTAGAAATATGCACCCTTTGTGAGGCCCCTCGAGTTATTGCGAAGATCGTATGCGGCGAAGCCTCCGTAGGAAAGAATCTTGACGTTGGTGAGTAACCCTGGCGCCCATCGTGCGACTGGAACCGTATTCGGATCACCGGAGAAGAGAGTGTCGATTGGAATGTCTGTGTCTTTCTGCCCCCGGTACGTCGCCGAATTGGAAAGGCTAAAATAGCCGCCAACCTGCAATCGCTCAGCAAAGTCATGGTACAGCGACGCGTTATAGCTGCGTTGCTCCAGATCAAAGTTTGTCTGCGACGTGTTCGCTATGCGCGGACCAATGCCAAAGAAGTTATCCTTTGTGCGTCTGAGATAGTCGAACCAAACATCGGCGTGAGTATTCTTGTCAAAGACACGAGGAAGGTAAGCTTCGCCTTCGAAGCGCCGGTAAAGGTTTGGTGAGGTCAATGCAGTGGCGCGAAATTCGACGATGCGAAACTTGTCGGCCGTCGTCAGTTGAACACCAAATCCAATTAACGCGCCCTGGTCAAACCCGCCAACGACCGCGCGGAAATACTTGCTACCAATGTCAATCGTATTCCAGCTGTCGCGCGTTGGTGCGTTGCGGTTGAAAGCCTTCACGCGGCTGGCAATACTCGAAATACTGCTTTGCGAAGTTGACTGTGTTGTCTGCTGACCTGCGGTGTCTGTGTCAGCTTCGGCGCCCCGACTTGGCGGTGTGGAGGCGACATTTCCGTCACTTGCTTGTGCAAAGCAAGGTATTGATGTTAGCGCAATAGCAGTCAACGCTATCGCAAACAAGCGGGCTGTGAGCAAGTTCTTCGATCGGTCTTTCATCTCTTCTTACCCCCTTCGATTTTGGAGTTACGGAATCTCTAACAAGTAGGCAACGTGCGGGCCAATCTCAAGTTGTTGATTCTTTATTCCGGGAAGGATCCAGGCTCGTGAATTTCTTGCGACTTTCGCTAGAAATTCATGGATCCAGATCGCGCCCGACTAGAAATGAACAACTTAAACATGGCCCCCGCGTTGCCTTTCCTCCTATCCGTCGAGCGAGGGCACGAGTGGCATACAGATTCAAGTTTGCCGAGTGACGAAGCGATGACTGCCGCCGTCGAGAGATCGGGGTGATTGTATGAAAGATGTTGCTGTCGTCGATCATTTGCGCACCAGGACGCCTGATCTGCTTTTGATCGGCGACGGGCGTCTGGCTCGCCATCTCAGCTGCTACCTCGAGCAGTTGGGTTTAGCGCATGCGCCGTGGTCGAGACGCATGCACGCGGAGGGGCAATGCCCCGAGTTGAATGCGCTCGTTCATTCCAGGACGCACGCGCTGCTGGCGATCAGCGATGCGGCGATCGAACCCTTCATCTCCGCCCATCCCGAGCTTGGGAGCACGGTTTGTGTCCACTTCTCCGGTCGCCTGTCGAGCCCTCTCGCCATCGCGGCACATCCTCTTTTCAGCTTTGCCGGGACGCTCTACGACCGGGAGCTCTACGAGCGCATCCCGTTCGTCATCGAGCGGGGCGCTCCGCCCCTGGCCTCGCTGATACCGGGCCTGAAGAACCTTTCTTTCTTCATCGAGCCGGAGCGGCGCTCTCGTTACCACGCGCTTTGCGTGCTGGCGGGGAATTTCACGACGCTTCTCTGGAGGAAGTTCTTCTTCGAGCTCGATTGCGAGCTCGGCATAGCACTGGAGCAAGCTCTTCCCTACCTGGAGTCCGTAACTCGCGGGCTGGCGGGAAAGGGCGCGCCGCTTTCGGGCCCCCTGAGCCGCGGCGATCAGGCAACCGTCCAGCGCAATCTCGAGGCATTGAAGGGCGATCCCTTCGAAGAAGTTTACCGAGCCTTCGTCTCCGCATACGAACAGCAGGGAAAGCTTGCCGCGGTCCGGCGCGGAAAGGACTGGCTGGCTCAATGAACGTACTCGATTTTCAGAAGATGAAGGACGAGGGCCGCAAGATCTCGATGGTTACTTGCTATGACTATTCGAGCGCACGCGTCGTTGCTGAGTCGACCGTCGACTGCATCCTGGTCGGCGACAGCGTGGCAATGACAATGCACGGGCACCCCACCACGCTTTCGGCCACGACCGCGATGATGGCGCTGCACACGGCAGCCGTGGCGCGGGGTGCTCCCTCGAAGTTCATCGTCGCCGACCTGCCGTTCCTCTCCTATCGGAAGGGACTGAAGGACGCGATGGATTCGGTACAGGAGCTGATGACCGCGGGCGCTCACGCGGTCAAGCTCGAGGGCGTTCGCGGGCACGCCGAGATTGTCCGGCACATCGTCGACTCGGGAGTGCCAGTGATGGGGCATCTCGGTCTCACACCTCAGTCCGTCAACCTGCTTGGCGGGATGAGGGTGCAGGCCCGGACCGACGCGGCGGTCGACCTCCTCGCCTCGCAAGCCGGAGAGCTCGAGCAGGCCGGTTGTTTTTCGCTCGTGCTTGAGTGTGTGCCGTGCGAGGTCGCGCGGAGGGTAACGGAGCTTTTGACGATCCCGACTATCGGGATCGGAGCCGGGCCGAACGTGAGCGGGCAAGTTCTGGTCTACCAGGATCTGCTGGGGCTCAATCCTGGTTTCAGACCGAAGTTCCTGAGAACTTACGCGAACGCATTCGAGGTCATCCAGGAAGCGCTCGACACTTACGACCGCGACGTTAAGGGCGGGGACTTCCCTTCCGAAAGAGAGAGCTACTCATGAAAGTCATCAAATCAGTCGCCGATTGGCGAGACGCGCGGAAGAACTTCCCCACCGGCAGCGTCGGGTTTGTGCCGACGATGGGCGCGCTTCACGAAGGGCACGCGACCCTGCTCCGCCGCTCGCGCGAAGAGTGCGAGATATCGGCGCTCAGCATCTTCGTCAACCCGACCCAGTTCAATGACCCGCAGGATCTTATGAAATATCCCAGGACGCTCGAGCGGGATTTGGAGGTTGCAGTGGGCGAGCGGGTTGATTACGTGTTCCTCCCGGACGTGCCGACGATGTATCAGGACGGGTATCGCTACCAGATGATCGAGAACGCTTTTTCGCGCGAGCTTTGTGGCGCCAATCGCCCCGGGCACTTCGACGGAGTGCTCTCGGTCGTGCTGAAGCTCTTCCATCTCGTCAAACCCGACCGCGCCTATTTCGGCGAGAAAGACTACCAGCAGCTCGAGCTGGTGCGCGGGATGACCGCTGCGTTTTTCCTCGACCTGGAGATCGTCGCCGTGCCCACTGTCAGAGAAGCAGACGGACTCGCAATGAGTTCGAGAAACGCAAGGCTGTCACCGGCCGAGCGGGCGCAGGCGCGGGCCTTTCCCGAGATCCTGCGTTCGACCCTTGACGCGGCCGAGGCGGCGCAGCTGCTCAAAGCGGCGGGCTTCGACGTCGATTACGTCGAAGACCGGTCGGATCGCCGCTTC
>DATLWF010000167.1:0-11231 GCA_035576605.1 Blastocatellia bacterium
CCAAGCTTGCTCCGCTCTACGAAATCGATTTCGTGAAACCGCCAGTAGTTCGCCGTGAAGTGCGCCGTGCCTCCGCCAACCATCCGGCCGTAGAGCGCTGCCGGTTGAACCTTGGCTTTCGCTTTCGGAGTCTTGCGAAACGTAGTGGGTTGCGTCTTAAAGTCGTTTGTCAGAGCCGACTGCCAGAACGTCCTTATCTCGTCGTGATCGAAGTCCTTCTCTTTCAGGTAAGGTCCTTGCTCGAGAACGACAACCTGGAATCCGCCGGTGGAGAGTTCCTTGGCGATGACCCCGCCGGCGGCCCCTGCTCCGATGACGACGAAGTCCACCTGCGTCTGAGTTTCAAACTTAGGCTGTTGCGTGTTCATCATCACGTCGCCTCTCTCGGTCGCCCGTCGCCGGTCACTGCGTTTCTTTGTACTCGCGATCGTAGTAACCGAACGGCGGCTTGAAGTAAAAGTCGTCCTGAAACCCGATCAGCTTCCACCCGGTCTTGTCGTAGTTACCCCCATAAGAGGGATCGGCGAAAAAGCCCATGATCGTGTGCGCACGGACCATCTCAAAGAATTCATTCTTCTCGAAGGCTTTCAGCACCTTGATCTGCTGTTCCGAGTTCAGGTCGGAGAACTTGGCCGAGTTCTTGAACATCTTCTTCTGCCTGGCTTGGAGCTCCTTCAGACCTTTGACGTAGAGAGGCTGCTTGTCTTTGTCGAACGTCGTTAGAGCGCGGTCGATGAAATAAATCACGCGCGCTTCACGAGCGCCCGGCGAGTCATCGGTCGGAATGATCTGCGCGGCGACGGCTTCCACCTCGGCGGCCTGTTCTGGAGATAGGAACTCGAGCTTGACTGGCGCCGTAGACTGAGTCGCGTGATGAGCGTGCACCTGAGCGGCGACGATCTCCGGCAGCCGGAGTGCGAGCCAGGCTGAACTCACTCCAGTGAGCGATTTGATCAAAAACATTCGCCGGGAATTGTCTTCGTTGTCCATAGGGTCGGCCTCTCACTAAACAACATTATGTAGCGGCGTGACCCCGGCTGCCGCGGTCACTGTGACGTGAACCTACTAGTTCTCATTGGCGGTGTCAATGGGCGCGGTGTCCGACAAACTTCAGTTTGTCGCTGAGTTTGGACATTTCGCTCGCGAGCGCTCAACAACGCAACGGAGGATAACCGCGTAGCGGTGTCCTATCGATAGCTCGCGGGATTGGCGATGCACGTGGGCCGCGTAGCGGTTACCTATGTTTCTGCAGAATCGATTTACAAAGTCAATAGGTAACCGCTACGCGGCCCAGTTTATCCCGCACCTGCTAACTATCGATAGGACACCGCTACGCGGTTACAACCACTTCGTGGTTGTACGACAAACTTCAGTTTGTCGCTGGCTATCGGAATCAGTTCGACCCATAGCCCTCGACAAACTGAAGTTTGTCGGACCGGGAGCGAACTCTGCTAGATGTCTCGTCGCGAAAACAGAAAATACGAAATCCCGAAGCCGCATGCGGCGACACCCGCCAGCACCCACAAATTGTGCGCCGGAATCTGTTTGCCCATTACCAGATCGAGCGGGGCGTAATAGCGAAACGGAGACAGCCAGGCAATTGACTCCGCTGGTTGCCAGGCTCTGGCAACGTAGTCGAGCAGAAAGGTCGCCAGCGCTAATAATCCCACGACGGAGCCGGCAACGCTGCGTCGCCGGGCGCGAGAAGCCGCCGCCAGCGCGATGCCTCCCCAGCACACCATCAGCACCGCCAGATTCAGCGCGAGAGAGCGAATGAGCTCGCCAGTCGGCCATTCGGCTCCACTGGGCGCCAGAAAGTGCAGCCCAGTCCATGTGCCCAGCATCATCATCAGCAATACAAACGCGGTGCACAACAGAAGCAGCGCGACCGATCGGGTGATCACCCAGTGACGCGCCAGCGGACGTGAGAGAATCAAGTCCATGAATTGGGTTTCGATCTCCGACGCGGGTTCGGTTCCGAGAGCTATCGTCAAACCAACCAGCGATCCCATCACCGCGATGTGAAAGTAGCCTACACAAACGATTCCACTGAAGGACATCAAACCAATGAAAGAAGGACCCATCAGATTCCTCATGAAGTCAGGGATAAGAGAACCTAACTGGTCAAAGCCGCTGGACCTCTGAATCGAACCCGCCACTAGAATCAGCACAACCTGGAACACCGACAGAAGGGTTCCCATCACCAGGACGAGCGTCCTCACCCTTTTGAGAGAATGTCGAAGCAGTGTGACAGCGCCGTTCATTGACTCTCTTCGCGATAATACCTGGTCAACACATCCTCGAGCCGAGGCTCGTCAATCTCGATGTCCAGCACCGGCAGCCCGGAAAGATGTTCAGTCAGCCAGCCCAGCGGACCATGCACGCGCAAGCTCCACAGTCGGGGTTGAATCTCGACTATTTCGTATTTAGCCGGGAAATCGCCCGGGCCGTTGACATCTCTGTCGAACCAAACTCGCAAGCGCCGGGGAGCCAGCGCGCGAACGTCTTCAACCGAGGACAAAAGCACAAGCTCGCCCTTCCGAAGCAGCCCGATCCGATCGCACACTCTTCCGACTTCAGAAAGGACATGCGATGACATGAACACAGTGCGCCCTCTCGCCTTGGCCTCGGAGAGTAGCTCGTAGAAGGATTCCTGCATCAGCGGGTCCAGCCCTTCGGTGGGTTCGTCCAGGATCAGCAACGGGGGATCGCCCTGGAAAGCTTGAATGAGTCCAAGCTTGCGTTTCATCCCAGTGCTGTACTCACGCAGTTTTCTTTTCAGCTCCGCCGCCGACAGCTCCAACCTCTTCACAAGCTGTTCGCGGTAGCTTTCAATTACCGGGCGAGTGCCGAGGCGGCCAAGAAAATCCAGCAACTCGCGTCCGGTCATATCGCGATAAAGGCCCATCTCCCCGGGGAGGTACCCAACCGACGATCTAACTTCAAGGCCCTGCGATTGACAGTCCCGGCCCATGATGCTTGCTCGTCCGGCGCTGGGTCGCAGCAGGTCGAGGAGAATTCGGATCGTTGTAGTCTTGCCGGCGCCGTTCAGGCCGAGAAACCCGAACACTTCACCCTGTTTGACTTCAAGCTTAAGGTCCTTTACGGCCGTCAATCTGCGATAGCGCTTTGAAATCCCATTGATTGAGATTGCTGATCGCGAAGTGGAAGCTGAAGGCTCGGAGTGAGGGTCCACAACGGGTATGCTACAAACCGAACAGATCGAGCGCAAGAAGCTGAGCCGGCGAAGCGAGCGTCGGTAACGATTGGGTGCGCGTCAGCTTTTCGCGTCATACGCACCCTTCAAGCAGCCTCTGACGAGGCCAGAGCATAGAGGGCGTTGTCGAGCCTCAGCAGAATAACAGGCCGGGAAGGTGGGCTTGCCCCCGCTGCTAATGATCTCAGGAGGCCATATCGGCGTCAGTGTTTGAATCGCCGACACTACAAGCAGCGGGGGCAACCCCACCTTCCCGACCTGTTATTGTGCTGAGGTTCGCCGCCGCCGCTGTGCTCTGGCACTTTCGGGCGGTCTCTGACGAGGTATGCGCGAAAACTGATAGGCATCCGCGACGATTCTCTCGTTGCAATGCGGCCGCGTTTCGCGATACTCTCGCGGCCGGGTCGCGGCGATTTCGTTGCGGTAAGCCTGCTCGCAGTGAGTGGGTCAAGCGGTGTTAGCCACTTCCAATAATTCCGTGTCGGAGGTTCAGTATGTCGCGCGCAATCATTACTTCCGCTTTAATCATCCTCACGGCGAGCAGCTTTGCCGTCGCTCAGGATCGGGCTACGTTCAGCGTCGGCACCGCGAACGCCAGCCGAGGCCAGAAAGTAACCGGCGCAATCGTGGTTCCGGCTGGAGTCGACGCGGCCACCAACATCCCTGTCGCCGTCGTTCACGGAGCCAAACCCGGACCGGTGCTTGCGCTGGTTTCGGGCGCACACGGGACAGAGTATGCTTCGATCATTGCGCTTGAAAAACTGATCGCTATCCTCAACCCCGCTGAAATATCCGGCACCGTAATCATAGTCCCGCTCGTCAACATCGCTTCATTCGAGCGGAAAGTCCCGCACGTCAATCCAGTCGATGACAAGAGCATGAACCGCTGGTATCCCGGCAAGATGGACGGCACGCAGACGGATCGAGCTTCTTACATAATCACTAAACAGGTCGTCGAGCAGTGCGATCATCTGATCGATCTTCACGGCGGCGATCTCGACGAGAGTCTGCGGCCTTACAGCTACTGGACCAGGACGGGCAACGAGACTCAGGATCGAATCTCGCGAGAGATGGTGTTGGCGTTTGGTCTCGATCACATCATCATTTCAACCGAACGGCCGAAGGATCCGAACGCCTCGCGGTATCTTGAGAACACCGCGACAACTCGAGGCAAGCCTTCGATCACCGCTGAAGCCGGCCACGCAGGAACGGTCGAGCCCGAAGACCTCTCGGCGCTGATCGACGGCTGCCTGAGTGTGATGCGCTATTTGAAGATGCTGCCCGGCGCGCCTTCGCCGATCGAGCACCCGGTGTGGGTCGAGAAGATCGTCACGATCACCAGTGACCAGACCGGAATCTTCTACCCGCTGGTCAAGCGCGGCACTTACGTCGAGCAGGGAATGAAAGTCGGCTACGTCACCGACTATGTTGGCAAGACGATCTTTGAAGCTCGCGCGTCCGCCGCGGGAGTTGTGCTTTACGTCTGCGCCGTTCCATCCATGATCAAAGGCGCAACAATCGCGAACGTCGGCGTTGTCGCAGCCCAGAACAAATGAGAGGAAGAATCGATGAGTGCAATAGCCCCGACCGACCACCATCATTGTATCGGCTTTATTGAGACCAGCTCGATCGCCAAGGGCATCGAAGCTACTGACGCGATGATGAAGATGGCTGACGTTGAGCTGCTGATGACAACGATCATCCCTCGCGGAAAGTATCTGATAATGATCGGCGGGAACGTGGCTGACGTTGAGTCGTCCGTGCGGGCGGGGATTCAAACGGCGGCCGGGACGGTCCTGGATCACTTCATCATTCCCAACGTTCATGCCGAGCTTTTCCCCGCGATAAGAGGGCGAGTGAAGGTCGATCACATCGAGGCCATTGGCATCATCGAAACCAAAGAAGTGGCGCCGGCGATTTACGCCGGAGACGCCGCTGTGAAATCGGCGAACATCAAGCTTATCGAAGCTCGGAATCAACCCGGCGGTAAGGGGCTGGTCGTCCTGGCAGGCGAAGTAGGAGCCGTGCGCACGGCGATCGCCGCCGGAGTCGCCTCGATCAAGAAAGACGGGATGTTGATCGCCGAGGTTGTGATACCTTACGCGCACGAGGCGGTGCGGAAGAACGTGACAGCCTAACCGCCGCGGAGCCTTCGTTCATAAGATTCTCATTCGATAATACTCCGGTCAAAGACCGCAAGGCTTGGAGCACTTGATTGCGCTTTGCGGATCTTGGCGTCTTAGCGCGAAACACGTCTTACGACCCCAGCAAACTACGTTTCGCGCGAAGACGCCAAGATCCGCAAAGAGAAAGTCTCATTACGACTGGAGGAAACGGGATTCAGCTAACGGCACGTTGGCAATTTACGTTTGTGTTGTCTCCAAAGCAGTGGCAGCATGTTCAAGCTGTCAAAGAGACGGCGACCCCCTGTTCTTGCCCAGAAACCGGGAACTAAACCCAAAGCCACGTAGTTTAACCCTTCAACCAAGGCGCAGTAATCAGAGGCGGCAACTTAATAACTCGGAGGCTGGATCATGGAGAACCTTCTCAAAGATGCCCGCTACGGACTTCGTATGCTTCTCAGGAGCCCAGGATTTACCGTGGTGGCTCTGTTGTCGCTGGCCCTGGGCATCGGCGCCAACACCGCGATATTCAGCATGATCAGCGCGTTCCTGTTTGCGCCGCTTCCCGTCGAGAAGCCCGCGCAGCTTGTATCGATCTTCACGACCGACCTCAAGAACCCCGGGCCGCTTCCCACCTCGCATCTGAACTTCATCGATTATCGCGACAAGAACGAGGCCTTTACCGACATCCTTGCCTCCACCGGCGCGGGCGTGAGCTACAGCAGCCCCGGCGGCGAGTCCAAGAACTTCTTCGCGCAAGTCGTCTCCGGCAACTACTTCGACGTGCTTGGCGTGAAAGCCGAACGCGGCCGGACGTTTCTTCCTGATGAAGACAAAACGCCCGGCACTCATCCGGTCGTCGTGTTGAGCTACGCCAGTTGGCAGCGAGATTTCGGCGGAGATTCCGGGATCGTCGGAAAAACAATTTCGCTGAATCGTCACGACTTCAACGTTGTGGGCGTCGCGCAAAAAGATTTCACCGGCGTGGACATTGGAGGAGGCCCCGATCTGTGGGTTCCGATGATGATGCACGACGTGATCCAGCCCGGCTTCGACTGGTACAACACGCGGCGCGGACTCTTTATCGCAATGATCGGCCGGCTCAAGCCGGGCATCGGCACAACCCAGGCGCAAGCGTCTATGACCGCGCTCGGTTCCCAGCTCGAGCAGGAATATAAGAAGGACAACGAAGGCCGCAACGTAAGCCTTATTCCGCTGCTCACCGCCCGCAAAGACCCAACCGGCGACGGCCAGGTGGGGCTGACCTTCGGCGCGTTGATGGGGGTCGCGGGCATCGTGCTGCTGATCGCCTGCGCTAACGTAACCAACCTGCTGCTCGCCCGCGCCACAAAACGAAAAAGAGAAATTGCAATTCGCTTGGCGATGGGAGCGAGCCGCTCACGACTGATCAAACAGTTGATGACCGAGAGCCTGATGCTTTCTCTCGCGGGAGGCACCATCGGCTTTTTCGTCGCGATCTGGTCGAAGGACATACTGCGTTCACTTGTTCCGTTCGGCGGTGGACCGAATCAAAAAGGCATTAGCATCGATCCTCGAGTTCTAATCTTCGCGCTGGTTGTCTCGGTCCTGAGCGGCTTGTTGTTTGGGCTCGCTCCGGCCCTGCAGGCATCGAGGCCTGATCTCGTGCCGACGTTGAAGGGCGATATCACGATGCCGGTTGGCTCGCACGGCTTTAGAGTCAACCTGCGAATGGCGCTCGTCGTCGCGCAGGTTGGGCTCTCGCTGTTCGCGCTGATCACCGCCGGCCTGTTCGTGCGCAGTCTTCAAAAGGCGCAATCGGTCAATCCCGGCTTCAATCCAGAGAACGTGGTGCTGATGGCTTTCAATCTCGGCCGGGAAGGTTACACCGAACCTCAAGGTCGAAACTTTCATCGTCAGGTGGTCGACCGCATCCGGGCTCTCCCGGGGGTGTTGAACGCGACCGTAGCTCGCGACCGCCCGTTTGGCGGAGGGTTCCAGAGAAGCGTCTTCATTGAAGGGCAGGAGCCGCCGCCGGGCGGGCGCGGGGTGCTTGTGCAAACCAACAACATCGCGACCGGGTTCTTTGAAACGCTAGGCATTCCATTGCTGCGCGGCCGCGACTTCACCGATGCAGACAATCAACAAGCGCCCAAGGTAATGATCATCAACGAGGCGATGGCCAGTCGCTTCTGGCCGGATCAGGATCCCGTCGGCAAGCGGCTGAAGCTGTTCGGTGACACGGACTTCCGCCAGGTGGTTGGCATCGTCGCCGACACCAAGTACAACAGCCTGACCGAACCGCGCCGGGCCTTCATGTACATCCCGCTGCAGCAGGAGTACGTCCCTCAGATCAACCTGCACGTGCGTACGGCATCCGACGCGAAAGGGATGGTCGCCGCGTTGCGCAACGAGGTTCAGCAAATAGACCCGAGCCTGCCGATGGGGAACATTCAGACGTTGAGCGAACGCGTTGAAAACTCTCTGGGTGGCGAGCGAAGCCAGGCCACGCTGTTGGGCTCCGGCGGAATCCTGGCGCTGATCCTGGCGGCGGTCGGCCTGTATGGCGTGATGTCTTACTCGGTGGCTCAGCGCACACGCGAGATCGGGATACGAATGGCGCTGGGCGCCGGCCGGGGAAACGTGATGGGGCTGGTCCTCAAACAAGGCGTGACGCTGGTATCAGCGGGCGTGGTGTTGGGGCTCGGCGCGGCGTTCGGAATCACTCGCATGCTCGCTAGCTTGCTTTTTGGCGTGAGCGCCATCGATCCGATCACCTTTGTGGGAACCTCGGCGGTGTTGATCGTCGTCGCGCTGCTGGCGAGCTACATCCCCGCGCGCCGGGCGACAAAGGTAGATCCGATCATTGCGCTGCGGTACGAATGATCGATCGATTTGCGATTGCCGATTCCGGAGGGACATTGAATAAAGGACGAACTGAAAGCGAGAACAAAGAGATTTGCCCTAAGAATTATGAAATTGGTCGACGCGCTTCCAAAGACTGTTTCCGGAAGGGCGATCGGTAACCAACTAGTGCGCAGCGGCACAGGAGTCGGATCTAACTACCGAGCTTCCTGTCGGGCGCGATCCAGGCCAGAGTTCATTGCGAAAATTGGGGTCGTAGAAGAAGAAGCGGATGAGAGCGCATTTTGGATGGAGTTGATCATCGAGGGAGGCCTTCTCCCGGCCACGCAAGGTAGAGTCGTTGCTGAAGGAAGCGAACGAGCTGGTTGCAATAATGGCGTCATCGCGGATCTCAGCCAAGCGCGGCAAGCAATCGGCAATCGCCAATCGGAAATCGGAAATGTGACAATGGAAACTCTCATCCAAGATCTTCGCTATGCCGTTCGAATGCTGGTAAAGAAGCCGGCGTTCACCATCGTTGTCGTGGCCGCGCTGGCGCTGGGAATCGGAGCAAACACTGCCATCTTCAGCGTGGTGAATTCGATCCTGCTGCGCCCGCTACCCTATCGCGATCCAGCCCGGCTGGTGATGATCTGGATGGACAACAAACGAATGAACGTCGATCAAGACATTCATTCGTACGCGAACTACGCCGACTATCGCGACCAGAATCAAGTCTTCGAGTCGATGGCCGCCTACAGCGGCGTGAGCCTGAACCTGGTTGGAGAAGGCGAGCCCGAGCGAGTCATCGGCGCAGCGGCGACCGCCAGCTTATTTGACGTGCTCGGCGTCGATCCGCAAATAGGCCGCGTCTTCACTACCGATGAAGAACAGATCGGACGCGATAAGGTGGTGGTTCTGGGTTACGGGCTGTGGCAAAGGCGTTTTGGCAGGGACCCCAATATCGTGGGCCAGGAGATCCTGGTCAGCGATGTTTCACGGACGGTGATCGGTGTGATGCCGCCAGGCTTTAAGTACCCGCACAAAGACGCCGAGATTTGGGTTCCGCTGGCGGTCGACGAGGATCGCAAGAAGTCGCGCGGAAGTTTTTCGTACTACGCGATCGGCCGGCTCAATCCCGGCGTCTCGATCGACCAGGCCCGCGCGGAAATGGGATCAATCGCAAGCAACCTCGAACGCCAATACCCCGACGTGCTTCAAGGGTACGGCGTGAACCTTGTTCCGCTTCACGAACAAGTCACCGGCAAAGTCCGGCCCGCGCTTCTAGTCCTGCTCGGAACCGTCGCATTCGTGCTGCTGATCGCCTGCGCGAACGTCGCAAACCTGTTGCTGGCTCGCGCGGCGGGTCGTGAAAGAGAGATCGCAATTCGAACCGCGCTTGGCGCAAGCCGGATCAGGCTGATAAGGCAATTGCTTACTGAAAGCGCGCTGATGGGGCTGGCGGGTGGCGCGGCCGGACTGCTGGTCGCCAAGTGGGGGCTTACCGCGCTCATCGCTCTCAGCCCCGAAGACCTTCCGCGGCTGGATCAAATCGGCATCGATGGCCGCGTGCTCGGATTCACCGTGTTGGTTTCATTACTCACCGGATTGGTGTTCGGGCTCGTGCCTGCGCTCCAGGCTTCAAAGCCCGACTTGAACGAATCACTCAAAGAAAGCGGTCGAAGCTCGACTGCCGGAATCGAGCGCCGTCGCGTTCGCAGCGCGCTGGTCGTGCTCGAGGTCGCGCTCTCGCTGGTGTTGTTGATTGGTGCGGGCTTGATGATCAAGAGCTTCAGCCGGCTTCAAAGAGTCGATCTGGGATTCAACCCGGACCGGCTGGCCTCGATGAACATCCAGCTCTCCAGAACAAAGTATCAGGGGCCGCTGAGCGCGCAATTCTTTCGCCAGCTCATCGAGCGTGTCGAAGCCATGCCCGGCGTCGAATCGGCCGGCGCGATAAGCGCGATCTTTATCGACGCCTTGCCAAACTCGACCAACTTCACAGTTGAAGGAAAGGCGCCGGTACCTGCTGCTGAGCAAATCGAAACCCCGGTCGACCTGGTGACGCCGAGCTACTTTCGAACGATGGGCATCGCACTCCTCAGGGGCCGTGAGTTATCTGAGCAAGATGGCTTGGAGTCGCCGCCGGTCGCCGTGATCAATGATACGTTTGCGCGGCGATTCTGGCCCGGCGAGGACCCTATCGGCAGACGATTCAAATTCGGAGGCTCAGGCTCAAACGCGCCGTGGATGACAATCGTCGGAGTGGTCGGCGACATGCGGCGTACAGGCCTGGACGTAGACGTGCGTTGCGAAACGTTTTTACCTTACACCCAGCGGCGATTCGTTGGATTCCTCAGCCTTGTCGTCCGCGCCAAGACCGATCCTCACGCGATTGCGGCCGCCGTGCGCGATCAAGTATGGGCCGTCGATCCGAATCAGCCGGTTTCTCACATCCGTACGATGGATCAGTTGCTGGACGGGATGATGGCGCAGCGGCGATTGAACATGGTTTTGTTTGCGCTCTTCGGAGGCGTGGCCCTCGTGCTGGCGGCGGTTGGAGTCTACGGAGTCATTTCGTACTCGGTTACGCAGCGCACGCACGAGATCGGCATCCGGATGGCGCTGGGAGCCGGCCGCGCCGATGTCTTGAAGCTCATAATCAGGAACGGAATGATGCTGGTGTTGGTCGGAGTAGCGATCGGTCTGATTGCGGCGGCCGCGTTGACGAGACTGATGTCAACTCTGCTCTTCGGCGTGAGCGCAACAGACCCGGCGACGTTCGCAGCGATTGCAGGGATACTGACAGGAGTGGCTCTGGCAGCCTGTTTTGTGCCTGCCCTCAGGGCGATCAAGGTCGACCCGATGGTCGCGCTGCGGTACGAATAGGTGGATTTGCGATTGCCGATTGGCGATTGCCGATTGGAGACGAAGTAATGAACGAGGATGACCTGAAAGCGCGAACAAAGCGATTTGCATTGAGAGTTATGGCTTTGGTCGAGGCCCTTCCAAAGACCGTGTCCGGGCGAGCGATTGGCAACCAACTGGTACGCGCTGGTACGGGAGTC
>DATLWF010000168.1:0-15151 GCA_035576605.1 Blastocatellia bacterium
AGCCGACTTGATAGTGTATGGCCGGGGTGATCCAACGATGGCCGCGCGGTTAAACGGCGGTGATTACTTCAAAGGGCTCGAACCGCTCATAACGCAACTGGTCAATGCGGGAGTCAGGCGCATCGAAGGGGACGTCGTTGGGGACGAGAGCTTCTTCGCGGGACCCCCGTTCGGATCGGGGTGGGAATGGGACGATCTTCAGGCCTACTACGGAGCTGAAGTGTCGGCGCTCACTATCGACGACAACGCGCTTGATTTGTTCGTGAAGCCGGCCGATCACGCGGGGATACCGTGCCGCATCACGACTGGCCCGCCGACTTCGCTTGTCACGCTAATCAATCGAACTCAGACCTCACCCAAAGGAACGGAATCGCAAATTGTCGTGTATCGGCCGGTTGGTGAGAACATCGTTTACGTTTCCGGCCGCCTGCCGATTGACAACTCCGGCTACTACAGCTCGGTTGCGGTTCACAATCCGGCGGCCTTGTTTGCAGGCTTGTTCAAAGATGCACTCGCGCAGCGCGGGATTGCGGTAACAGGCCGGACGCGGGTGATCGATTGGAAGTATCGAGAAGTGACACCGCTTGATTTGACGAAGCTGATCGAGTTGGGGTCGGTTGAATCGATGCCGCTGGGGGACATAGTGCGCGAGACGCTCAAGCCGTCGCAAAACCTGTATGCCCAGTTGCTGCTGCTTCAGGTGGGAGAGAGGGCCCGGTTCGGTGCGGTGTTTGGCAGCATGCCCGGAACGATTGCCGCGGATGGTTCTGTGAAACCTGGAGCATTTCCCCAACCACCTCCAAACGCGTTCGATGCGCACGCCGGGCAAACGAGTGAGGAAGTGGGCGTAGAAGTGTTGAACGATTTCCTCAACCAGGCTGGCGTTAAGAAGGGCACTGTGCTGCTCGAAGAAGGATCGGGTCTCTCGCGGCGAGACGTGATCACTCCTGAAGCGACCGTTGCGCTGTTGAGCTACATGAGCCGGAGCCGATGGGCCGAACAGTATCGCAATGCGCTGCCGGTTGCAGGCATCGACGGCACTCTGCAGAATCGGATGAAGGGAACGCCGGCGGCCGCCAACGTTCGCGCTAAAACCGGGTCGCTTCGGTACGTGTACACGCTTTCAGGATACGTGACAACTGCGGCAGGCGAACATCTGGCCTTTTCAATCATGCTCAACAACTACTACAGTGCGGAACGCACTGCCGCGCTTCGTGACTCATCGGCTGGCCGGCCCGCTCTGCCGGCACCGCGCGACGACTTGGACGCGATTGCGATCATGCTGGCAAGCTTCACAGGCCGAAGCCGTTAGCGGGTTCAGCGTCGCTTCAGTGTAGTTTCAGCGGCTAACTTCACGGCGATATGGTTATTCTGAGTTGTGAAGACGTGACGGTAGTTGGAGTGGTGTCAGTAACACTCACCGTGAAAGTGAAGACCCCGGTCGCAGTAGGCTTGCCCGAAATCACACCCGTGCCTGCGTTCAAAACCAATCCAGTCGGGAGCGGCCCGGTTACCAGGGCCCAGGTATAAGGTGTTCTCCCGCCCGTCGCCACAAGCTGGTATGAATAGTCTATGTTTATTCTCCCGCCTGTCAGATCCCCGGTGCTGGTGATCACAAGCGGCGCCGGGTCGACGATGATCCTGAGCGTGCCCGATGTGACGCTGACGGGCTGTGCGTCAGTCAGCCGCACGATAAACGAGAAAGTGCCAAATTGAGTAGGTGTGCCCGAGATCACCCCCGAGCTCGTGTTCAGCGATAGTCCGTCAGGCAAAGTGCCGCTTGCAAGGGCCCAGGCGTAAGGCGAAGCTCCTCCCAGCAGTTGAAGCGTGTAGCTGTACGGCGCGCTGACAGTGCCTCTCGTCAGATCGCCGGTAGTCACGATCACCAGCGGACCCGGTACGACCGTAATCTGCATCGGCTGAGAGGTGGCCGTCGTCGGTGCTGAGTCCGTCAACCGCACGGTGAAGTTGAACGTGCCTACTTGCGTCGGCTTACCCGAGATAACTCCAGTAGCTCCCCCGAGCGTCAGCCCGGGAGGTAACGAACCGGTACCCATGCTCCAGGTGCGTGGCGGCACGCCACCGACGAACAGCAGTTGATAGGAATAATCAACTCCGGTGCTGCCCTGATCAAGAGGACCACTGCTGATGACTCGAAGCTGCTCGACGTCCGACACTACCGTCAGCGTGTAGCTGGCAACAGCGATGGCGCCGTTTGAATCGGTAGCCCGCACTGAAAACGGGAAACCTCCGAATACCGTGGGCGTTCCTGAGATTAGACCCGCGACGTTCATAGACAGGCCCGAAGGCAGCGACCCGGAGATCAACGTCCATGTATACGGCGGCCTGCCGTTCGCCGCCGCGAGCTGCATGCTGTAGGGCTGGTTTCTCGTTCCTCTCAGGATATCGATTGTGGTTATCGAGAAAACCAGGTTCTGGAACACGATCGTGCGCGTGCCGACCACCGTGGCGTTACCTGCCGCGTCCAGCAGCCGTACCGCCAACGAGTGCTCGCCGGTAGTGTACTTCGTGGTGTCAATCACAAAATTGAAGCCGGAATGCGCGGCGTTGGGGAATGAGCTCCAGGCGGCCCCGATATCCGGCCGGCTCAGGCCATAGATTGCTTCGCCGATTTTCTGCCCGTCCAGGAGCACGTCTATCTGGACAACCCCAACGTTGTCGAGCGCCCAACCGCTGCCGGTGGCGGTGTTGTTCAAGGTGGCGCGGAAGTCGGGAGTCTCGAGCGTTCCGAAGGGCGCCAGTTTGTCTGCCGGCTTGACGGTGATCGCCAGCGTACGCGTCACGGATTGGCTGGCTGAGTCGGTTACTCGTACCGCAAACACGCTGGTACCGGCCGACACAGGCGTGCCCGAGATTATTCCGTTGGCCGAGAGGCTCAGTCCAGTTCCGAGACTTCCGCTCGCGATGCTCC
Organism: Blastocatellia bacterium; assembly: GCA_035576605.1. Taxonomy (GTDB): domain Bacteria; phylum Acidobacteriota; class Blastocatellia; order UBA7656; family UBA7656; genus Onstottus_A. The sequence continues at coordinate 2,933 of DATLWF010000168.1, forward strand.
AGTTGTAAGGCGGTACGCCGCCGGTCGCCTGAAGCAGTTGAGAGTAAGGCCGCTCGGCCGTGGTATCGGGCAGCGAGACCGTCTGGATCACAAGCGGCGGCGGCGGCTGGAAAACGATTATGAAAAGTGACTTCGTGCTTGAAGTGCCCAGTGAGTCCTTCAATCGCACTACGAATGAAGTCGTGCCCACGGTGGTCGGCCGGCCCGAGATCACCCCGCTTCCGTTCATCGTCAAACCGTCGGGCAACATCCCTGACTCTATGCTCCAGGCGTACGGTCCGACTCCGCCTGACGCATCGAGCGCGGCGCTGTACTGAATGCCCTGCAACGCTTGCGGAAGAGTTTCCGTCCTGATCGCAAGTGGCGGCGGCGGCGGACCGACTTCAAGCGTGAGGGGCTTCCTCGCCTGCCTGTCAATCGCGTCGGTCACCAACACAGTGAAGTTGGATAGTCCCTGTGCAGTCGGAGTACCTGACAGAATCCCATCTCCCGAAAGCGACAGGCCGTCCGGCAGAGTTCCGAACTTGGCCTTCTTCTTCTTGACCCAGAAATATGGCGCCGTGCCGGCAGTAGCCTTGAACTCGAATCGATAGGGCACGCCGACGGCTGCGACCGGAAGCGCGCTCGGGCTCAAAATAGTCAGTTGGGGTGGAGGGTCGACGTCGATCGACAATGGGGCGATGATTGATTGACCGCTCTGATCGGTGGCTCGAACTTCGAACGCGACCAGGCCCGTTGTGGTGGGCACACCCGAGATAACCCCCGCGTCCGAGAACAGCAGGCCGTCGGGAAGTTTTCCGGTCTTCAGATCCCAGCGGTACGGAGAGCTGCCTCCCGCAGCCTTGAGTGTCTGGGAGTAGTCTTGACCGACGACGCCGTCAGCCAGCGACTGCGTCTCGATGGATAGGAGCGAAACGGCCGGGTTGATCGTGAGCGAAAGAGTCGAAGTGACGCTTGCGTTCACAGCGTCGGTAAGCCTGATCACGAAGCTCGTAGTCACCGCCCGCTCCGGCGTGCCCGATATGACGCCGCTCTGATTCAGCGTGAGCCCGTCGGGAAGATTTCCAGACTGAATCGACCAGGTGTACGGAGTCTGCCCGCCCGATGCGCCCATGCTCTGGCTGTAGGGCCCTCCCACCGATCCTCGCGGCAACTGGTTCACGGTAATCGCGAGCGGGGCCGGCGGCCTCACGATGAGCGTCAGAGCTTTGGTGACCGAGTTGCTGTTGCTGTCGATGACCTTCACAACAAAGTTGAAGGTTCCGGCCGTTGAGGGTGTACCAGCTATCGAACCTGTTTGTCCCAACGAGAGACCAGGCGGCAGCGACCCGCTCTCGATCAGCCAGGAGAATTCCGGCCTCCCTCCGACGGCAGCTAACGTGCGGTTGTAAGCAACCGCTACCGTCGCGTCCGGCAGGTCCGATGTGGCTATTCCGAGCACAGCCGGAGTGGAAGGGGTGATCACCGGAGCTTCATTCGTAAACGCGGATGCGCCTGTGCCGTTGAACGCGCGCACACGATAGGCGTAGGCGGTATTCGGCAAAACGTTGGCGTCGGTGTAACCGGTAGAGTTGGCCTGGACAACGCCGATCTGGCTAAAGTCCGCGCTCGTGCCCCCGCGACGTTCTATCTGAAATCCATCCTCGAACCCAGAAGTGTCCTGCCATACCAGTCTCACCTCGGTGGGAGAAGACGCGCTTGCGACCAGACCACTTGGAGCGGTTGGTGCCGGCTTTGGCACCGCCGAGGTCCATCCGATCTGCGCAACCGTGAATGGGCACAGCGCAAGCTCATTGAGCCGCATCATGCAATCGGTCGAGCTGCGAGTGCAGCTTATGTCCTGACAGTTTCCGTTGAGAGCATCGGGTCTGATTTCGGGAGAACAGGTGCAACTGCAAGTCTGATATCCTGGTTGAAAATATTCATCGCAGGCATAAAAGATGTGACCAGTCTCGTGGCTGGCTATGCGCGACAGCGGCCAGCCAAAGCTGTGGAACAGCGAAACGACGTGCGGACCTCCGATGTAGGCCCACGACGCGCGTCCGTCGGTGAAGGACGCCCGCGCCGGCGATGGGTTGTACGCGATAAACATCGAATACGCCCAGTCGGCGCGGTTCTGATCCCTGATCACGCGATCGAACGCAGCAACACGTTCGAAAACATTACCCGCCGCCGCGCCTACATTGCTCATGATCTGGTTTATCCAGAATTGAGCGTCGCTTCCCGGACGTATTACTGGTTCGTAAGGCACCTGACAGGCAGGGTTGCTGGCGTCAAAGAATACCGGCGTAAACGATAACGGCCGGCCAAGGTTGAAGGCTCGCGATTGCTCAACCCACCAGTTCAGACCATCGATCACCTGTGAATGCGCGAGATCCTGATCGGCTTGAGTCCATGAGTAAATGTTGGGATCGATCGCACCGTTGCTCTCGACCAGGAAAACCGCCACGGCCACGGTGCCGTCCATCACATCGCTGTTGCTGGCATACTGCGGCGTCACCGTCGATTGAATACCGAGCACAGATTGTTCGGCGCCCAGCAAGCGCAGATTTCTGATGAATTCATCCTTATTGATCGGAGGGTGGGGAAGCGCGCAGTCGATCATTCCCGGCCGTCCAGCGTCGGGGCCGGCTTCCTGTTTGGACTCGCGCAATCTGCGTTTGGCGCTGCGTCCCGACGCGATCTCGTTGAATGCGTTGATGGCTGACTGCGTCTCGCGATCCCTGAAACCGGACGGCGCCGACCCAACCGGAGACCGATATATTGAGCGTATGCCGTGTCGTCCGAGGATTTTTGTGTCCGTGTCCGCCGAGATCCATCCCATTATGGCGTGCGGAGGAAGGACAATGGCAACCCTGCCGCCTTGCGAAACGATGAAGTCGCGTGCTTGCGCCAGCTCAGCGTTCGAACTGGTGTCCACCAGCACGAGCGTGTATCCGCCGCCCGAGTCAACGGAGGGGCCGAGTTGATTCTGCGAATGAGCGCCAGCCGACGAGCTGAAGACGATCAAAGCCAGAAGCGCCACGAAGGAACGGAACAAACGAACCATTAAAACAGACCTCAGTGCGTGAAGCCCACGGCCTTATTGCCTGCTTGTGGCCGTGGAAGGGCCAGAGCGAAACGAGACTCTCCCTCAGATAACAACACCACGGTTACCGGGCTAGCTGCCATCCTGAGTTGTGGGGAGATTCGGGGTAGATCGGCGGGCCGCCTGTCGATATGAGTGCATAGCGATCATCATGAATCCTCGGTCTAAAATGTCTTAGGGCTTTTCCCTCAGGCACTCGGGGTCCAAATACGACCATCAACGGCACGCTGTAACTTATTCCTTTTGTTATAACAAGGCCGCGAGTATACCCTAAGCCCTAACTCGTCGCAAGCAGAAAACCGAGCAAGAAATGTGACATTATTTTTGCGCGGTGATGCGGTTTTAGAATGACTGCCTTCAATCATACATTTTGTGAAGCTTCACGCCCGTGTAGTACTTCTGAAGAATCGCGGTGTACGAGTAGCCTTCCCTCGCGAGTCCGTAGGCCCCCGTCTGGCACATTCCGACCCCGTGACCCCATCCTCTACCGGTGAAAACGAACGCGACAACCTGGCCGCGCGCGTCGGTCTCCCGATCGACTACGAACAGGTACTCCTTTACGCCGAGCACGGCGCGGATCTGCGGACGACGCAATCGCACGCGACTTTCATAACCTTTCACCTCAACTTCGGTTACACGGCTTGAAGAGCTGAACGTCACGGGCTCGATCTTCTCGAGCCGCCCGACATTGATGTGGGCGCGGGCCAGCCGCCGCTGCATCTCCTCGATCGGTACGCGCTCCTGCCACTGCGCCACGCTCGAGAAGCGATCGCTCGAGGCACTACGGTCTGATATTGATGCTTCGAGGAAGTCAACTTGTCCTTTGGCGTTCAGATGGTAAGCGACGCGCTCGCCACCTATGATAGTCAACCGATCCATCTGATGGCTCTCGCCGCCCATCGTTCGAAACAGCCACGCGGCTTCGGAGATCTCGAGGCCGCCCGGCTGGCCGTTTTGCCGCGAGTCTTCCCGCGTTGCGGTTATTGCAGTCATCGCTTCTTTCGTTCGGACGCTTGACGGTTTGCCTTTGCCCGGCTCTTCTTGTTGCGGGCGCGCAAGTCTGCCGGGTCCGCTAGCGTTCACGCTGGTGAAGCGCGACCCCTTCTCTCTCTCGCTCGAGTCTCGAGTCGGGCCTGATGCGGCGATGATCAAGTGCCCGTTCTCCGAGGACAGCGCGATTCCCGATTTGAGAATCTCAAATCTCAAACTTGAGATCTGAGACTTTGAATCCGCGGCTTGAGATTTCAAATTTGAGATTTGAGATTTGGAATCTGAGATTTGAGTTTTCAGATTGGCCGGTTGATGTATCACCGAGATGGCGCGAGCCAGAGTCTCAATCGCCTGTCCCCTTGTGACCGGCGCGCGGCCATCAAGCGCAGCGTCAGCGGGCAAGCGAAGTATTCCGTCCCTCAACAGCATCGCTACGTCCGCGCGCGCTTCACGCGGCAATTGTTGCACGCGGAGGCCACCAAGCAGGTAATCGACATCGGCCGGAGCCAGCAGCGTGGTTGCGCGGCCTTCGCCGTAGACTGATGCGTTGATAAGGCGCGCGAAGTCAGCCAGGTGCGTACCGTCGCCCCGCGTGAAGCTCGGCTTTTCCCTCTGATTGAGCTGCGCCGCTTGCTCTATCCAGTTCCTCACCTCATCCGGCTCAGCCGAACGGCTCAGATAACTGCTAGTCACCCGGCGCGGAACTGAAAACCCGAGCACTGAAAGCAGCGCGACTTCACGGCTGATAGAACGCCCGTCGATCCCGATTAACGCTTCCCGTGTTCGGCTGGACACTATTTCGCGGCCGACAACCGACTGTCCGTCGGGCGCACACGCGACGGCGCGGAGATACGGAACAGGCTTGCCTCCGAAGACCTCGTCGTTGTTCTCGGTGCGGCCGCCGCAGTTTGCGGTGTATAGCGCTTCGATAGGGACAAGCTTCCCGTCTTCGCTCGGAAAAACCACTGCAATTCCGCGAGTCTCGTAGATTGCCCGGTTAGTCAACTCGCGTTCAGCCGAAAGACCCCCGTAGACCTGTGCTCGCGTATCGTCCACCAGATCGAAGCCCTCATCACGATGCTGGCCGAGGTGCGCAAGCGCGTAAGAGCGTGCGGCAACCGCTTGCGCCTTGAGCGCTTCGATTTCAGGATACGAGCCGGGTGACAGCTCCATCGGCACCACCCCCCGAAGATATTCTTCAAGGGGTAGCGCATTCACAACGTTGATTCGCCCACGTAAATTCAAAATTACATGAATCTCGCCGCGATAATCTCGATTGCCGATTCGAACGGCCGCCACCCTGGAAGCGAACTCGGACTGAGACTCTTCACGGTTGCTCGGATCTCCGTGGTTGGCATGTTTGCTACTCTCATCCTTCACGGAGGATACGGCGCCGGGTCTGTTTTGATTCGTGCTGTCGGGGCCCTCGGCCGGTGAGATCACCAACTCATCCCCGCTTGAAGCGGCGACCTTGTCAGCGGCAAGCGCGATCAACCGAATCGGACGGCGGTCCGGCTTGACGCTCGAAGGAGCGGCAGCGCTCCGGCTGGGCTGGGATTCATATTTTGCGGCCCGGGCATTTGTGTCGGTGATGGAATCCGGCGTGAGCGTGTCCGTCGCCTTTTGTTCGCTCACTATGCGAAGACTTTCATAACCTGACTTTCGCAGACGTTCCAGAAATTGCGCTGCCTGGCTGCGATTCGTGAACTCCCCGATCAAGACACAGTACTCTTTTTGCTTTTCGTCGAAGACCATCGCCACCGGCTCGAAGAATTTTTTCTTGAGCTCGTCCAGGAGCTTGCGCGCACCGCGTGATTCAATCGAAGAACCAACGCTCACGCGGTACGTGGCCACGCTGGACCGGAGAGGGACTACCGGCTCGGGATGTTGACGCATTTCTACGCGCAGCGATCCGCCCGAAATCCTGGTGCCTTCGTCAAAACCTGTGGCGGCGCGCCGCACTATGAAGTCGGATGAAGAACTGAGCGCTACGGAAGAGACGTCGGTCATCAGCGCAACTCGAACGATGGGTCCGTCGGCCGAAGCGTAGTGAGCAGCTTCGGTTTGCCCCTCTGCTCTGCGAGGGCGGGTCAGATCCTTATCATCGCTTTGCTGATTCTTCTGAGTGGCGCGCCGATCGTTTGAATTTGAAGCAGATTGTTTCTGCGCGGGGATCGCGGTTGCGAAAGGGCTCGCCTCGACAAGTGATACCATCTCAGTGCAGCCTGAGACGATAATCGCCAACGAGAAGGCCACTCGGCGCCTCAGCCGGCCACTTCTATTCATGATGTTCATACAAAACTACAGAGTGAAGAAAAAAACTGTCACTGTAAAAGTGATGGTGTTACCTGCGGCTTGGGGGAACCCTTCAAAGGGACTAGCTGTAAATATAGCTTGTCTGGCGTAGTCGTCAAGCACTGAATAGCCCGATGAGCGAAGCATGCGTGTGGACAAGATCTGCCCGTCGCGCTTGATGATCAGCGAAAAGTCCGCCGACACCCTGTCTCGGAGCACGTCCTTGATCCACTCGCGGGGCATGATCTTCTCGTTCGCCTTCCTGATCTTTGCGCGAACCAGGGCCATGTACTGGCCCTGTGCCGCTTCGAGCCCGAGCGCGCTTGACTCGGAGCTGCTGCCTCGGCGAGTGCCTGCTTGAGCCGCTTCTGAACTTGCGGCGGTGGTTGTGTTGGGGTCTTGTTTCGGCGCAGGCGCAGGCGGAACAGGAGCGGCTTGCGTTGGAGGCGTCTGAGTGATCACGGCTTCATCGAGTTGAGGGATACGATTTGCCTGTACGGATGACGTCACTGGAGGAATGGGTTGGTGAGTTGGTGGGCCCGGACGTTCGCGGCCGCCCGATCCGCGCGAGGCTCGCAATTGCCTCTCGATCAGATCAGCCGGAGGGAGGTGGCCGCTGGTTCCACGTCGCTCCGCCGGCTTTGGAGAGCGTTCCACAAGGTGAACGTCGTCGGCGCTGTTCGGATCAAACTGGAGCCGGTTGATATCGGCACGCTCGACAGGCTCAGGGGCTGAGCGAAGCGTGGAACGCTCAGGAGGAGGCGCCAGTTCTATCAGCCTTACGAGTGAGACCTGACGCTTCCCACCGGCGCGGGCTTGCATCATCGCCCAGGAGTCGAGCTTGATGAGCGCGGCGTAGAATATCACATGGAAGACGACCGAAGTCGCGAGCAGAAAAGTAAATCTGCGGTCTCGGCCGAGGCGCGACCACAATGGTGCGAGAGGACCTGCGCCCCCGGGCTCGTCATCGATATATCTGTCTAAAGTCTTAAGCACAAGTGCAACTCTCGGTGATCCGTGAAACGTGATGCGTGAAACGCGATGCGTGATCCGAAAGCGGACAACACAAGCATCTTTCACGACTCACTGATCATGTCTAAGGCGTTCACGTAATCACGCATCACGAATCACGTTTCACGGCATCACGATCCAGCGTTTCAACCGCGAGCGCGTTGAATCTTCGCCTTATCTCTCTCATATCAATCGCACCGACTCTTGGATGAACACGATTCGTTAACAACACGAATACTCGCCGCTTGTGAGGGTCCATCCATATGCTGGTTCCGGTGAATCCGTTATGGCCGAACGCCGTAGGTGGTAGCGCGGGTCCAGCCGAACAGTCCGGCGTCTCGGCGAGAATCCACGCTATCGACCTTGATGTACGGCAACCCGGCGTGAGGTTGCCGGTTAATAGGTGAAGCGATTCGGGCTTCAGAAGCTCGCTGCCCGGCAGGAACTGATTCGCCATCCGGAAGGCTTCGCGAGCAGTCGAGAATAACCCCGCGTGTCCGGCTACGCCCTCCATAAAGTTCGCGTTGCCGTCGTGGACTTCTCCCCAGATCACGTCCTTCCGCCACCTCGCTTGCGACACGACAGCGCGGCGATAAGGTGAGGCTGCAAACGACGCGGTGTCGCCCCAACTCCGCGTCTCCGCGTCTGCAATCGCGTTCGCCAGTTCAAACTCCTGACCGTGTTCGGTGGCGGCTATCTCGCGAAGCAATTCCGACGGCGGACTGAACATCGTCCGTTCCAGGCCAAGCGGCTCAAAAATCTCTCGTTCTGCCAGGCGGTCGAGCCGTTCACCGGTCACGCGCTCCAATACAAAGCCCAGAAGAACATAGTTGAGATCGCTGTAGATCACCTCTCTCGGGGCGTGCGGCGGCTGTGGTTCAAGCAGGATGCGCGCAATCGCGGTTGGCACATCGGCGCGAGTTTGCGCGTCGAGGTAGAGCGGGCGCCAGTTGGGAAGGCTCGAGGAGTGCGTCAGCAACTGGATCAGCGTGATCTCACGCTTGTCTTTGTCGTTAAACTCAACAAGGTAGCGCGCGAGAGGTGCGTTCAGATCCAACTCGCCCCGTTCCGCAAATCTCACCACAAGCAGCGCCGTGACCAGAGGCTTGGTGAGCGAGGCAAGATCGTAGATCGTATCGAGCGTCGCCGGTATGCGTTCGGGTTCAACTACGGCCAGGCCGAGGGCGTCCTCAGCGATGATGCGCAGATCCTCACCGACCAGGTACTGCGCACCGGGAAGCGAGCCGCGCGCGATCTCGGATTGTAGAGAGCTGGAGATGATGTCAGAGACGTTTGGCATTCTTGTTCGAGCCGGTTTCGCTAAGGGAGATTATAACGTCAGGTTGCGGTGGTTGAGAAGCATTGGAGGATGATGGGTGAGACGTGATGCGTAATGCGTGACGCGTGAAACGTGAAGCAGGCTCGTGGTCGGCAAGGGTGGCTTGCCCCCGCTGCTTCCGCAAGTAAGTTGACGCTTTGACAGGAGCGGGGCAAGCCGCCCTTCCCGACCACGGGCCTGCTTCACGTTTCACGCGTCACGCATCATCCGCTCGCTTGACTCTGAATCCCCGTTGTCGCGCTGCCTCATATAGCAGTATCGCGGCGGCTGCCGCGACGTTGAGCGATTCGACCCCTTTCGCCATTGGTATGTGCACCAATTCGTCGGCTTCTCCCTCCCCCGATGCGGGAATCCCGGTTGCCTCGCGTCCGACGATCAACGCGATGGGCACGGTCATATCGACGTCGGCGCACAGCTTGACCCTTTCCGCCCGAGCCGCATCCTCGATGACGCCTTGCGTAGGTCCGAGGCTGGCGCGAGAGGCAATAGTCTTTATCTTATGATCGCGGCAACGGGCGGCGATATCCGCTCGGCTCGCGCCAGTCACCACCGGCAATCGAAGCGCCGAGCCCATTGAAGCGCGAATCGCTTTGTCATTGAAGGGATCAACGGTGTAGCGAGTCGTGATCAAACCGCTTGCTCCCGCGGCCTCCGCTGTGCGGATGATCGAGCCGAGATTGCCCGGGTCCTGCAGTTCGTCGGCGATGACAAGAAGATCAGGGCTGTCTCCGAAAAGGTCATCAAGTTCGATATAAGGCCGGCTGACGATGGCCGCCACACCTTGCGGCGCCCGGGTATCGGCGATGGCTTCCATCACCTGCTTCGAGACAAGAGCCCCGCGGCACTGCACCCGCCGCAGCAAATCGAGCAACGCGGCGCCGCGCTCGCTGGATTCGAGCTCGGCGGTGAAGGCAACGCTTTCGAAGTGCGCGCCGGCGTTGATCGCGTCTTCTATCAATCGAACGCCCTCCAGAAACACATGCGGCCGCTCGCCTATCGTGCGGACGCGCCTGAAACGTTTGACAAGAGGGTTCTGGCGGCTGGTGATTTTCTCAACGAGCATGGCTAAAAGTGAGTTAGGCGTCAGTCGATGCGGATTGGGGACAGACTAAGTCGGAATTGCCCCAACCTCTGGCCCCCAATCCCCAGCTTCTGACGAGCACATACATCGCCCAACTTTCGACGGCAAAGAAAGGAAAGCCAAGATAGCCAAGCACCGGCATCTCGAATATCTTGAAGTCTCCCAGATAAGGAACAGTGTAAGTCCATTTCGTAAGCGCCCAGTAGTTCCAGAACTCCCAAAGCGCTCCGCACAAACCGCCGCCGGCAAGCAATGCAAGAAGCCGCTTGTAATCCCCGCGCTGAATGTCTCCGATGATTGAGGGTAAACCACGAAGCGCGTTGATGGGATCGAGCAGGACGATCAAACCCAGCCACACGAGCGGGACGAACCATGCGGAAATCACAATGATCGGCGCCGCGGCGCCGAGAGTGCCGGCCGCGATAAACAAATACAGAGACTTCTTCGAAAGCTTCACTGACCGCGACGATTTCATTCTGCTGAATAGGGCAGCGTTGAATAACTCCGCGGTCTCGAACAACGCCGGAGATATCGTCGCGAACGCCCAATCGTAGCCCACTCGTCGCAGGAATGGATTCGGCTCCAGATTGTGATAATGCCACCAGAGCTCGAGATCGGACCGCCAGAAGCGAGGCGCGTTGTAGAACTCAAACACCCACCAGCTCCCAATTGAGACGACCGCGATGATCAGGAATTCCGCACGGTTGTTAACCAATAACGAGTGGCCCTTGAGCTTGTACACCAGCGCATCGACGAACAGGATGTAGCCGGTCCAAACGATTGGCGTGAACCAGCGGCCAACGAGTTGATTGCCGGAGAAGAGAAGCGCTTCCGCGAGGAAGATGATCAGCAAGCCCGCGAATCCATGAACCTTCAGGGCGGCACGCGAGCTGACTGTCATTTCGTGGGCCGTCATCCCGCAGAGTATACTACAGCCCGGAGTAGACTATCGGACTGCGGGGCCACCAGAAGCGGAGAATCCCCGCCAAAGGCGTAGGCACTTGCCTATGAATCTGAATGAACAGAAAACTCAGACTAAAGTCTATGCTACGTGCGGACTGATTGTGCTCGTCTCTCTTGTAGCGATATCCGGATGCTCGCGCGGAACACCGGCCGATTCGAAGGCTGAGATCGTCGTCGCCGCGGCCGCTGATCTCGGTCCGGCGTTTGAGGAACTCGGAAAGCAGTTCGAGCAAGAGACGGGAACCGACGTGACCTTCAGCTTTGGTTCTACCGGCACGCTCGCGAAGCAGATTGAGAACGGAGCGCCAGTTGATCTCTTCGCGGCCGCTAACGTCGAGTTCGTCGATCAACTCGAGCGCGAGGGGCTGATTCTGCCGGAGACGAAAGCCCTTTATGGGCGCGGGAGAATAACAATCTGGACGCGCGCCGATAGCGCCTTGAAGATTGAGGGTATTGAAGATCTCGCCCGAACGGACGTCGCGCGTATTGCGATCGCAAACCCGGAGCACGCGCCGTATGGGAGGGCCGCTCGTGAGGCTCTCGAGTCGGCCGGTATATGGAAAGCAGTCGAACCCAAGCTCGTGTTCGGAGAGAACGTTCGGCAGACGATGCAATACGCCGAGACCGGAAACGCAGATGCTGCGATCATCGCGCTGTCGTTAAGTGTGCGGAGCAATGGCCGGTGGACATTGATATCCGAGGCGCTTCACAAACCTCTGGAACAGGCGTTGGCGGTGATCAAGGGCGCGCGCCGCGAACTCGAGGCTCGGCGATTTGCGGAGTTCATCAACAGTGCGCAAGGACGCTTTACCATGCGCAAGTATGGTTTCATACTTCCCGGCGAAGCGATGCCTGATTAGGCGTGGCTTGTCAGGCTGGGGCATCGCTTAACGCTCTTCGCCCCCTGCACGCGGGGTGCTTCGAATATGAGGCGACAATTAAGAGCGACGGTCTTGGGTAAGAGTCCAGCTTGACAAGAGGCCGCGCGACGCTATCCTATCCTTTGACCATGCACTCGCTATCCGTACCACCGCTGTCCGGAGACTCCGACCGAAGCCAATAGAAAGAACGGATGGAACCCTCCAAAACCTCAACCCGCGTCAGGGTCGTCGTCGCCACGTCGGTGATGTTGTCGTTCATCTCGTTCTGGCGCGCGGCGGCTATCGTGCTCAACGATCTGGGCTCGTCCGCGTTTTATGCGGGCGGGCTTGCGGAGCAGTACGTGGGCAAGGCCGCGCCCTGGTTCATTCTCGGCGTGATGTTGTTCAGTTACGGCGTGCGGATGCTGTACATAGAGTCGTCCTCGATGTTCACACGCGGCGGAGTTTATCGTGTGGTGAAGGAGGCGATGGGCGGCACGATGGCCAAGCTGAGCGTGTCCGCGCTGATATTCGACTTCATACTAACTGGACCGATCTCGGGTGTGACCGCGGGCCAATATATCGTCAAACT
>DATLWF010000169.1:0-5675 GCA_035576605.1 Blastocatellia bacterium
CCGGTCTTGTTCCAGTAATGGTCTTGTAGCTTCTCAATCCAGAAAGAGAAGTTCCCGACACCGGTTACTACTTTCCCCTTCAATACTCTCATCAAAATTTATAGCTGACGTCTAACGACTGCGTTCACTTGCCGGGCCGGCTGCAAGGAACTGAAGTCTTGAAAAACAGGCATGCCGGCCCGGTCAAGTGCAACGCTTTCTTAGCCGGCACCCCGGAACTAAGACGGACGGTCTCACTCTTATCGTCAGCTCCGCATATGAGTCCGGCTAACGCTCACGTTCAGCGGGCCGCGAGCAATCAAGGAGCGATAAGAATTATTCTTCGCGGCCTCCGCTGCAACGTGTTGTTAGCAACCTATCGAGTTTCGCCGAAGTACAGCGTATGCCCTTGATCGTCTTTGATGACGAACTCTCTCGTTCCCCAGTCGGTCTCATGCACGTCCTTCACCAGCCGTACCCCATTCCTCTTCAACGCGTCTGCCGTAGCCGCGGCATCGTCCGTTTCAAGGTAGAGGTGGAAGTGTTCCCCCTTTTCCACAAACTCGATAGAGGGGTCCTTCTCGTCTACGAGTTTTAGGTGAAAGAGCTGGCCGCCCGCCCGAATACCTGCGTAAAAGTCCTGGTACTGGAACTCTAGCGTCAATCCCACCTTGGTGGTGTAGAAACGTATTGATGCGGCTAGGTCCGTAGTCCTGAGCTGTGCGATTGCGCTCGATATCTGCATCTTCCCTCCGACTGGTTGCTAACGAAACGATCAGCGGGCGCGCGCATAGAACTCGAATTCATGAGAGAACTACGGTCGCACGCTCCGCTGCATCCAGAGTTATGCGGATGGCGATGTCGTACGCACCTTCCGTACTCGCTCTAGAATCTCCACTAACTTCTAACTTCCGAAAAGGCGCATCTCTCAATTCTGGATCGTCACCGGGCACTTCGCAATCGTTGCGAATCGCTATTATGATAAATTTTCGACTCCAATGGCAGATGATAACGACCCGCCCAGATCAAATATTCCTCCACGCGCAAGAAGCCGACACTCACTAGAAGAAAGGGAGATAATCTTTCTGGCTCCGTCAGCGATTACATGTCCCCCTCCACCCAAGACCCCACTCTCGACTTTCTCTCGGCTGACATTTTTAACCGTTTGGTCTGAGCCAGTTTCACCGGCGCGGCGCAACGACGTACCGAACGACATCTGCTGCGCCGCGTCCGGTGCAGCCGCTAGTTCGGCGCCGACAGTAGGTGGGTCTCGATATGGCTGCGCGTCCGTGCCGACAGTCGGCTCGGCTGAGCCGACATGATGGCGAGAAGCTTCTCTTTCCCACCCTCCTGCTTGGACGCAACGTACACAGCGTTTGTCGACACGACCTGGTCTGCGTCGCCGATGTACTTGAGACTCAGCGCCAGAACACCGGAACCAGGATAGCCCACCAGTACATCGCGCATGGGACGTCATGAAAACAGCCCGTGTCCTCCCGAAGAAAAACGGCCTCCTCCACAAGCTGTAACCCGCGCATGCGATCATGCTCGACGATGAACCCGAGACACCGCGCGGCAATATCGCACGCCCATCTGCCCTTGTGAAGTTCATACAGCTTGATGAGATTCGGCAGTAACTCGCCCGAGCCGTACCGCTCCACAATGGCCAGATGCCAGTAGAACGTGTTGGCTTTGAGGTTCGCTCGAAAGGCATCAGCTCGGGAATCTCCGTTCCTCCAAAACAAGAGGCCTTCTACCGCTACGTCCGGGCTGCTGTTCGCCATCTCGGCGAGTGCGATCTCCCGAGCCCCCTTTGAGTCGAGCTTCGCGTATTCGAGTAAGGCGGCTGCCCTCAAATCTTGCTCCTGGCCCGTAGAGTCGGATCCGGCGACTGCCGGTCGCTGTGTGAGGGAGTCATGAAGCGCCTGAACGTTCTCGAACTGCCTCCCTTGGACCGTGATTGGCTGTTGTGCAAACACGGTCCAGGGGAATGACAGCAGTACAACAGAGAGTGCAAGCTTCATTGGAGTGCTCCTTTCACAATGTCACTAAACTCCAACTCGGTGCCAGGCCTGCGATTCTGCGATTCTCCCCCTATTAATCTTCCAGCTCCACCTTGGCGACCAGCTTCCTGATTTGCTTCACAAACTTCTGCATCTCCCGTGACTCTTTCAGCCTCGTCTTTCCCGAGTCAAGCCTTCTGCTCACTGCGGAATTGTGTACGCCCATTGCCTCTGCAAGCGCCGCATTGCTGGCGCCCTGTTCTTGCCCGACAATTATCATCGCCTCCTTTGCCATCACAATCGATCTCTGCTTGCTTCGGCTGCAAATCTCTTCGGCCGTCAATCGGCACGCTCTTGTTACTGCCTCGATGATTCCGTTCAGATCCGGAGCTGATCGATTATTGACCCGCTCTCCACCACCTCGCCGTATTTCGCCCACACGTCTCTTGGTTTCCTCAACGAACTCTTCCGAACCGAGTATCCTTCGTTCCTCCTCCGGATAGTACTCCTTACGGTGACCCATCTTCATACCCGCCCTTACAAACTCGTCGAACCGCTCCCGCGCCAGCTTCTTACTTGCACCAAAATGACGCAATACTGGTTCGTAGTCTACCAACCCAGGCTCATCCAATCCCAAGTAACCGCGATGACTACTGTATCGATAAGCAGCAGGGTTGCTTACTATCTTCGCACGCACCGGATTTAAGTGGATGTACCGAACGAGCTCCGCCAGGTATTGGTCAGTCTGGCACAGTATTGCCTTGTACCGCATTTGGAATAAGTGTCCGACTTTCCCATATTTGCGGTTGTAGTATCCACTGTATCCCGTCAGCAGCCGATGCATCACTCGGCCGACTGCATCTTCTCGCCGTTCGATCAGCAGGTGGATATGATTGGGCATCAGACAGTACGCGTAAAGGTAGAACGTCAGCTTGGTGTTCGTTTCGCCAAGAAGTCGGAGCATCTTCTGATAGTCACTGGCGTCGTCGAAAATAAGCCCTCTATTGTTGCCGCGTGTCATTATGTGGTACAGACCACCTTCTACTTCAACCCTGGGTTTTCGAGCCATGATGCTTTGACCTTCCGCGACTCGAAGAATCGCAATATTGCGGGCCCGGTCCCCAGGTTCCGAGCAGGATGGTTCATTTCCCGCGACACAGAGATCGCGATACATCGCGCGCCCCCGCACGCGAATACATAAAGGAATCGCAACATCGCAGGCCTGGCACCCCACTCGGGGTACCGCGCGCAATCTCAGACGCGCTGCAGGGTCACGCCCAGAAGTTGCGGTCGAGCGTTCGATACTGAATCGCTTCGCTGACGTGCTGCGGTTCGATCGACTCCTTGCCTTCAAGATCGGCGAGCGTACGGCTCACTTTCAAAATCCGATCGTAAGCACGAGCCGACAATCCGAGTCGTGTGATCGCGTTTTCTAACAGCCCTTTCGAAGCCGAATCTATCGCGCAGTACTTGCGTATCAATCGCGGTGACATCTGAGCGTTGCAGAAGATTCGCTCGGTTGGGAAGCGCTCCAACTGAACGCGGCGAGCCCTCACTACTCGATCGCGGATCTCAGCGGAGCTTTCGGCCGGCGTGTCGCTGGCCAGCTCTTTGAACTTTACTGCCGGGACGTCGATGTGAATGTCTATGCGATCAAGCAGCGGGCCTGAGATTTTCGACACGTATCGCTGTATCTGCATCGGCGAGCACTTGCACTCGCGAGTGGGATCATTAAAGAAACCACAAGGACACGGGTTCATAGCGGCCGCAAGCATGAAACGCGACGGGAACGTTAGCGACATCGAAGCGCGGCTGATCGTCACTTTGCCATCTTCGAGCGGCTGTCGTAGAACCTCGAGCACATTTCGCTCGAACTCCGGCAGTTCATCCAGGAACAGCATCCCGTTGTGAGCCAGTGATACTTCACCCGGACGCGGCACAGCTCCGCCGCCGATCAGACCAGCATCAGAGATCGTGTGATGAGGCGCGCGAAAGGGCCGCGTGGTGATCAAGCCGTGCTTCTCGGTCAGCCCCACTACGCTATGGATCTTTGTACACTCGAGGGCTTCTTCGAATTCGAGCGGCGGCAGAATCGTAGGCATGCGCTTGGCGAGCATCGTCTTGCCCGAGCCTGGAGGACCGATCAGCAGAATGTTATGGCCGCCGGCAGTAGCTACTTCGATGGCGCGCTTCGCATGCGGCTGGCCGCGCACTTCACGAAAATCATCCGGATAGTGATCGAGGTTCGACAACAGCGCCTCGGTGTCAATCTTCAGAGGTAAGGGCGGCTGCTGAGAGTTGAGCAATTCGACTACGCCCTTGAGCGTGGCAACCGGATAAACGTCGAGACCCGTCACAACCGCGGCTTCGTGAGCGTTCTCTTCAGGAACCATCAATCGCTTCACGCCGTGGGCTCGCGCAGCGACGCCCACCGGCAACGCACCCTTGATCGGACGAACACGGCCGTCCAACGACAGCTCGCCGACGATGAGCGTGTCGCTCAGCTCCTCGCGGTTGAGATCGCCGTTCGCACCAAGTATCCCGATTGCGATCGGCAAATCGAAACTGGATCCTTCTTTTTTCACATCGGCCGGAGCCAGATTGACTGTCACGCGATGAATGGGAAAAAAGAAGCCGCAGTTGTTGATGGCTGCCCGTATGCGCTCGCGGCTCTCGCGAACGGCTGCGTCCGGCAAACCAACCATCGTGAATACCGGCATCATGCTGTCGCCAGCCCGCGGCGTCAGGTCGATCTCAACATCAACGACATACGCGTCGATGCCAAACACGGCGGCGCTAATGGTCTTGAAGAGCATTCCGACTTCCTCCATCGATCCGTTTTTCGATGCACGTGGGCTGGGAACCCAGGAAGTCAGAAATTCATCCCCGCCTATACTCTTTAACGAAAGAGCAAGACTTTAATACATCACTTACTTGGCTCGGCGCAATACGCAAAAAGATTCACTTGTACAATGACCCACTGGCGTCACTGTGAAAACCTTAACCGGCAGGTTGGGGGTTCTCTGAACTTTCACACTGCCTCGGGCCGGTATGGGATTTGCGCCGCACGCATCAGCCTCTATGTTTGCCGTCGTCCAATCCAGGTTCCATCATCAAAGTTGATGTTCCGTCTCCTGGATTCCGCTCCGGGCTGCTATCATTACTCTGAACGCTGGACCTCTTATTATCCTGATCTTGGGTGACCACCATGGATGAACAAACGCGCCGAGTCTTGAACCTATTCGCTCAAATGAAAAGCGACACTCTGGACCTGCATACTCTCTTTGAAGCGGGCGGCAACGATCCTGACGCTCGCGGACAAGTGCTCGACGTGGTAGCGAGACTCGTTCGAGACGGGCTGCTCGAGGAGCGCGGGAGCGATTTCTACAAGCTCACAACTAAAGGGCGATCGGCCATCGGCAATAGATGAAAAGCCTGACCGATACTCTATTGACCATAGCCGTGCTCGGGGGGATCCTCGTTCTGAGCGCAGTCTTCACAAACCTGTTCACTCGCAAGATGTATTATCGGTGCGCCGGGTGTCGCAACCTCAACGCCAAGCGAAGGACTCATTGTAGAATCTGCGGCAACTTGTTGGTTCAATGAGTAAGATTCAACTCCTGGGCCTTCTCTTCTATCGCCTCGAACAAGCGATGCCGCTCCGCTTCGCCTTCGGCGCGGCGATACGCAGTT